>JBDTVQ010000293.1:0-8887 GCA_040007195.1 Acidobacteriota bacterium
CTCAATCGCGGAGAAGCAAGTAAGCGGCCGGCGAGGACCAGGCCTACTCCTAAGAGCAGTAACGCGCCATAAGGTGTGGCGGTCTGCGGGAGATTTTTCGGCGTACGATTTTCGTCTTGCGCGGGCGCCGCGGCTGGAGGCTCTACCGGCGGATTGTTTTGCGCCATTTGCACGGGTTCCGCGGGCTTCACGTCCGGCGTGGTTGCGGCCTGCTCCTGCTGAGGTTCTACTGTCTGCGTTTGCTGGGCCGTAACGGTGGGTTCGGTAGCAGCGGGAAGCGTGGATGGCGCGGGGGCATTATCTGCGTCGAAGTCGTGAACGTCTTTTCCCTGGAGCGTCGAGGCTTCATACGTTGCCGTCTCAGTGCCTTCATACCACGGTACCTTCGTGTGATTTGTGGCAGCGATGCGTTCAGCCATCACGCGAGGATAAGCAAACTCCTGGCCGAAGTTGTCGCCCGGATAGAACCAGCTGCGCAAAGCGGGAGGAACACCGGCAGGAGTCTCCCAGTAACCGAGAGCGGTATCGCCCGTTGGTTTGAGACGCATGTTGGGTATGGCCAGTATCGTCGCTTCGACTTTGGTTTCGTCCGCGTTGAAAATCTGTACGATGTGGCGGTCCGATGGCGACTCCACCAATTTCATCACGTACTTTCCGGGGGGCAACTGCTTACCCGGAATCAGGATCGTCTCTTTCACGTCGAGAATGGTTTTCTTGTCCCAAGGGGAAGCCGTGGCTCCGATCGTGTAAGCCAAGGCAATGCTCGTGACGAGGACTGCAATTTTCATATATTTGCTCCGATCTTGTTTTGAGCTTGCATGGGGCGCAGGCTTCGAAAAGGTTGGTGCAAGAGTGGTGCCATTTCGAAAAACGTACGGGTTAGGCCGGTTTGAGTGCCGCGACGGTGGAAATAATTCTCGATGAGGCCACGCGTTCGGGAAAAAATGTTCTGAATGGCTCGCGCGAGCTTAATGTTTGGGATTTAGCGCCTTGGCTATATCCAGCCCAAATTGCGGTTTGGAACGAGTGCCGGAAATCTTGATCGGTAGCACACTCTGTGTTTTGCCTTGGGTTTTACGGCTGAAGAGAGGATCGACGGCTTTCAGGAGAACAGCCTTAAAACCAGTGGTGGTCTCCGATACCTTGGCGTCCAGACGGAGCTCTCCCTGAAAATCGAGATCTTCATTGCGCAGTCCGTAGGCCCCGTCGATACTCACCGATGCGCCCTCAACCTGAAATTTCAATTGCTGAAAACGGATGAATCCATCCTTTAATGAGAACCGGCCGGAGAGATCGGAGGTCACGTTGTCGACATCGGTGTTCCGCGGTTCGCCCTGCCCTTTGCGGCTCAGTGAATCAACTTTGTCCTGCAACGCGTTCTTTTGGAAGCGGCCGTCGTCGATGCTGAAGTGGCCATCGAGCATGAGCTTGTCCACCACGTCGCGATCGCCCGTGGGCAAATCGAACTTTGTCTGAAATCGGATAGGGCCGGCAAGCAATGGCTTCTTGCCGCGCATGGCCAATGTGAGCATGTCTTCAATGCGGGCTTCCGACACGTTCACCTGTAATCGAACCGCTTTCCCCTTCTTCCCTTCCTCGCCCTCGACGGCGCCTTCGGCGACGATCTTGGAGTGTAGAAATTGGGCATGAACCGGTTCCAGACGCGTGTCGCCATTGGTGCCGTCGACAATCGCGTGGTATTGGGTGTGGAGGTCCACGGGATTGTCGCTGATGTTGAGTTTGAATTGGGGAATCTCGGCCGTGCCATCCACCACGATCTCTTCGAGAACACCATCAAATTTCCCTTCGGAGCGCAAAATTCCGGAGATGCCTTTGAAGTCCGACAGATCCGCATCAGTGAAAAGATATTCGCCTTGCACAGGTGTGAGGCTTGGCTCTTCGCCGTTCCAAGGTCCAAACGTTCCCGTGCTGCGGATCAAGCCAGGGGGTTTTGGATTGCGGAGTTGTGAGTCATAGCGCATCGGCTCGTCGAGGCTCACATCATGCAGACGCAGACGGCGCAGATCGAACGTCAAGGGCTCGCGGCCCGGCTTTTTGGAGAGAACCTCCAGTTTCGCTCCGTCAGCGACAATCTCAGCCGTAGCGAAATTCGTGCCCACCGGACGCTGCTTCGGTTCAGGTTCGCCGGACTTCTCCGGTTTCGGACCTTTACGGCGGGGCACTACGATTTCCAGCCCCGTGAGCCGAACGGAACTGGCCCGCGGCGTGGGCGCGAAGAGTCCCATTCCGCCGCTGATGTTCATCTGGCGGATGCGAAAGAGTGGGGGAACGTCTGTCCGGCCTTTGTGTCGAAACACGATTCCGGTCAACGTTGCCGATGGCGGCAGAATAGACACGCTGACGCGTTCGACAGTGACCGTACTTGAAAATCGGTCCTTTCCAATCTCGGTGATCTTCCGTCGAGCAAGATCGTCCACCCACGGACCTGCCAGCAATGGCACGAGCAGAGCCAGCATCAGAATGGCGAGAAGCGGCGCGCCGAGCACCAACAGTATAAGTTTGTACCTTTTGTTCATTTTCGGTCTTCGTTGTGCACGCTGTGTGCCAACCCACACGATTCCTGTTATCAGTAACTTACATCTCGACGGGCAAAGTGGGCAGTGAGGAATCTACCGTTTCTCAAAACAAATTAAGATGCAAGCGCTGGCAAATTCACTTCCTGACACTTGTCATGGTGTCCCTGGAAGCGTAGTATTGCTCTAAACTAACTCCTCCAGGTCTCTCGCATCCTGGATCCGAGTTTTTATGTTTCAAATAGTTGCAGTGGGTCAACGGCAGTTTCGGCCAACCATTCGGGTTCGGAATGGATGGTCTGATCCGTTAAGATTAGTCAAAGTTGAGTGGGGTCTAAATGCGCAAATTTTTAGTTGGGTTCCTTTTGCTTTCCGCGACGTTGCTGGCTCAGGAATTCCGCGCCACCATCGGTGGACGGGTAAGTGACACACAAGACGCCGTTATCGCCGGAGCCAAAATCGTGGCCACGCAGATCGGCACGGAAGCAAAGTATGAAACTGTTTCCACGGGTGAAGGACTGTACACACTTCCCTTTCTGCCACCCGGCACCTACCGGATGAGTGCGGAGAGCCCGGGGTTCAAGCGCTATTCGCGCGATAACCTGGCCGTTGGGTCGAACCAGCGATTGGGCATCGATATTCGAATGGAAGTGGGCGCGATTACGGAGACCATCAATGTCTCGAGCGAAGCTCCCATTCTGCAAACAACCAGCGCGTCAACCGGACAGGTAATCTCGTCGGCGCAGATTGAAAACATGCCTGTGTCCGGCCGAACACCGCTGGCGCTGGCACAACTTGCCTTCGGCGTCGTTCCGAACACCGATCCGCGCTTCACTCGGCCTTTTGACAACGCCGGACCGTCGGGATTCTCGATGGGTGGTGCACCGGCGCAGGTAAACGAGCTGCTGCTCGACGGCGCGGCCGATAATACAGGCAACCTGCGCGTGGCCTACAACCCGCCAATGGACGCCGTGACCGAAGTGAAGGCCGAAGCCTTTCAGGCGGACGCGGCCTACGGGCATTCCGGCGGCGGCACGGTGAACATCATTACCAGAAGCGGAACGAACGACTTTCATGGCACGCTCTATGAGTTCAATCAGAATTCAGCCTTCAACGCCACGCCATTCTTCACGAACAAGGCGGGCGCGAAGAAGCCGGTGAGCCGGTTCAACCAATACGGCGGATCGTTTTCCGGACCGATTCGCATTCCCAAACTGATCGACGGACGCAACAGGGTCTTCTTCATGTTTGCGTATGAAGGCGTGCGCGACGCACTGCCCGCGCCCACGACGAACACCATGCCCACGGCCGCGGAACGCAATGGCGACTTCTCGGCTCTGCTAAACGTCGGGGCCATCTATCAGATATACGACCCGTTAACGGGCGTGGCTGGCGGAGGTCGTGTGTCGCGGCAGCCGTTTGCGGGCAATATCCTACCGGCGAACCGGATTTCTCCCATTGCCAAGAATTATCTGCAGTACTATGTGCAGCCAAACCAGCCGGGCCAGCCGAATGGGCAGGCGAACTTCCTTTCCAACACGGACGGCGAGCGTAATCGTTTTTACAACACGATCGGGCGTCTGGACGTCAACCTCTCTGACCGGCACAAGTTCTTTTTCGCGGCGAGGAACAATCTTCGTGTCGGCAGCGGCGGAAATGGATTCGGCAAGACGGTTTACGACAATCCAACCGCGGGAAACTACCTGCAACGCCTAAATTGGGGAATGACGTTCGACGATGTATACACGATCAGTCCGACGTTTCTGGTGAACAGCCGCCTGAATTGGTCGCGCTTCGTCGAGCCGCAGACCAACTTCTCGCTCGGTTATGATTCCACGTCGCTTGGCTTCCCTTCGTACCTGTCGGCCAACGCGCCTCGGAAGGTTCTGCCGAGAATCTCGTTCTCGACCTTTACGGCACTAGGCGATACGGGCGGCACCGAGCTTCCGTTCGACATATTCCAGATTTTCGAAGCTTTCACGAAAGTTCAGGGCAAGCACACGTTGAAGTTCGGCCTCGACATTCGCCAATATCGTGAATCGCAGTTGAGCGCCGGCTACACCAACGGCACATTCGCGTTTAACAACCTTTGGACCAACGGTCCGAACGATAATTCTCCCCAAGCGCCAATTGGGCAGGATCTGGCGGCGTTTTTGTTGGGCATGCCGACATCGGGCCAGTACGATCTCAACGCATGGCGCCAGAATAAGAACAACTACTACGCCTTTTTTCTGCAGGACGATTTCCGTGTACGGCCCAACCTCACGCTAAACCTGGGCCTAAGGCTTGAGGGCGAGACGCCGACGACCGAAAGGTACAATCGCAGCATCAATGGGTTCGACGAGTCGTCCGCAAGTCCGATCGCCGCCCGTGCGATGGCTGCCTATGCGGCAAACCCGATTCCTGAGATTCCGGTGAGTGCTTTCAAGGTGAACGGCGGACCGACCTTCACCAGCGCGGACCACAAGGGGATCTACTCGACGCCGAAGATGAACTTCTCGCCGCGTTTCGGATTCGCCTGGACACCGGGCTTCATCAGCAAGACCGTCTTGCGCGGCGGGGTGGGCCTATATTACTTCCCATATGGAATTGCGGGGAACCAGGCTCCTGGATTTAGCCAGACGACTCCATTCGTCGCAACAAATGACGGCTATCTCACGGCGGCTTCGACGCTGGCCAATCCCTTCCCTGGCGGCATCCAGCGGCCCAGCGGTTCGAGCCTTGGCTTGGGCACGTTCCTTGGCAAGAACATTACGTTCTACGATTCCAATCCTGGCTACGCCTACTCCACGCGCTGGCAGATGTCCGTTCAGCGGGAGTTGTTTCCGAATGTCCTGTTCGAAATCGGTTACATCGGAAACAAGGCTGCGAAAATGCCCTTGGATCATAATTTCAATGGCACGCCGCTGCAGTATTTGTCGAATTCCACCAGTCGCGATCAAGCCGCGATCGACCGGTTGACGCAGAATGTTCCGAATCCGTTCGCCGGCCTGTTGCCGGGCACAAACATCAATGGGAGTGTGATCGCACGCAGCCAGTTGCTGGCTGCATTTCCGCAGTTTGCCGGCGCGAACGGTGTTCAAGGAACGGGCTTCACCGACGGATCCTCCTATTTCCACGCACTCGACGCCCGCATTGAGAAGCGCTTTTCGCATGGGTTCCTGATGCTGGTGAATTTTCAGAAGTCCAAATTGCTCGAGAAGCGCAGCCGTTTGAACGATCTCGATCCGCAATTGGAGAAAAGAATTGCCGCCGAGGACAGGCCGTACCGCCTGGTGTGGAGCGGAACCTACGATCTGCCGTTCGGAAAGGGTAAGGTATACGCAAAGACCGCGAACCGCGCACTCAACCTGCTGGTAGGCGACTGGAACATCAACCTCATCACCACCTTCACGACGGGCACGGCACTCAACTGGGGCAGCGATACCAGAGGCGTTACGCCGTCAGCCGGAAACGTCATTTACTATGGCGGCCCGCTCAACCTGGATCCCCACAATGTGGACAGTTCCTTCGATACCACGCAATTCAATCGGGTGCCGGCGCAGCAACTGGCCTCGAACCGGCGGACTTTCCCAACGCGTTTTGCCGACCTGCGCGCGGACAAAGTACAACAGGTCGACTTCTCGATCATCAAGGGATTCTCGATCACCGAACGAATCAAGATGACCTATCGCTGCGAGTTCTTCAACAGCACGAACCGCGAGATTTTCAATCCGCCCGACCTCGTGCCCACGTCTTCGACGTTCGGCAAGATCACTTCGCAGGCGAACACGCCGCGCCGCATTCAGATGGCGCTGCGGCTAGTCTTCTAGCGGTTATGCCGCAGGACGCGGCCCGAAAGCGATTTCGTGCCGCGTCCATTCTCCACCGCCAGTTGCCCGTTCACCAGCACGTGCGCGATCCCGTCTGGAAAGGCCAGCGGCTGCGTGAATGTTGCTTTGTCCTGGATGCGATCCGGGTCGAACACGACAAGGTCGGCCGCCATACCGGGAGCGATCCTGCCCCGATCGAAGAGGCTCAAGCGGTTGGCTGGTAGGGAGGTCATCTTGCGAATTGCCTCCTCTAGCGGGATCACGTGATCGGCGCGGACGTACTCCGCTAAAACGCGCGGGAACGACCCAAAGGTACGAGGGTGCGAGCCCGTCGCCGTATCGATATTGGTGGCGGAGGCGTCGGTGCAAAAGCTGATGAATGGCGTCCGCAGTGCCAAGTGCTTCTGCGCTTCGTCCATGCTCTTGGGATTCACGCTCACGGACCCCATCTTCACGAGATCGAAAAACGTCGCCCATTCGTCGGCCCCGCGTACCTTGGCGACCTCGGCTACCGACTTGCCTTCGACGCTTTTGTCGGGCGCCTGCGCGATCAGGATGTTATCCCAATTGCTTCCGACATGGCGATACCAGTTCTCCCAGTCTGATGTGGTTTCGATCTCGCGCCGTAGCTCCGCGCGTACCGTAGTGTCGGCGAGCTTCGCGAGAAACGGTTCAGGCCCGGAGGCAAAGTGGCGCGGATGAATCAGGGCGCTGATGCCAAGTCCATTCCGGACGTAGGGATAGATATCGGCGGTCACGTCTTGGCCCTGGTCGCGCGCGCGTTGAATATTCGCAATTGCCTTCGCCATCAGGGGCCAGTTCTCCTGGCCCGCCGCTTTGAGATGGTAGATGTGCACCGGCACATGAGCCTTCTCGCCGATCTCCATCGATTCGGCGATCGCTTCCAGCACCTTGTTGCTTTCGTTCCGCATGTGCGTCGAATAGATGCCGCCATACTTACCCACAACTTCGGCCATCGCCACCAGTTCTGCCGTGCGCGCGTAGGTCCCAGGAGGGTAGATAAGGGCTGTAGACAAACCAGCCGCTCCATCGCGCATGGCCTGATCGACCAATTGCCTCATGCGCTCCAGCTCAGCAGCCGTGGGAGCGCGGTCTTCGACGCCAATCACCAGGCGGCGCACTTGGGCCGCGCCCACATTATGAACCACGTTCAGCGGAATGCCTTTCTTCTCGAGCAGCGCGAAGTATTCGCCAAACGTCCGCCAGCGATAACCGTCCACGGCAGGCACATCGCCGCGAGGCGCTTCGGAGGTCCCTTCTCCGGCGAAGATCGTGGTGATGCCCTGGCGCAGCTTGCTTTGTCCACTGGCCGAATCGGTCAGCAGGGGAAAACTCGATCCGCCCATCATGTCGACGAACCCTGGCGCAATCACCTGACCCTGAACATCCAGGGTTCGCGCCGACCGCTGCCCGCGCAGCGACCCGATTGCAGCAATCCGCCCTCCGCGAATGCCAACGTCGGCGCGATACCACGGGTTGCCCATACCGTCGACAACTTTGCCGTTGGTCAGTAGAAGGTCGTAGCTTTGAGCGTGTACGGAAAATGCCGCAGCGAACACTAGGAGGACAGCGAGACGCATTCCTGGCAGTATAGCGGGAAGCACTACCGTGGCAGCCCAAAGCACATGATGTTCGAGCCTACAGCCAGCGCGATGAACTGTTCGCCGTCCACGGTGAAGGTCATCGGCGAAGTCTTGATAGTGGCGTTCAGCGGCACTCGCCAAAGCGATTTTCCGTCGCGCTCATCCGCCGCGATGAAGTAGCCGCTCGGGTCGCCATAAAAAAGAAGTCCACCTGCCGTTCCGAGAATGCCGGCCACTCGCTTGCCATCGGTCGGGCCCACCAGCGGCACTTCCCAGGCGGTCTTGCCTGTCTCGATGTCGAGCGCACGCAGATACTTCGTGCCGGGGTCCGGAGTGGGCGGAGCACCTTGCGTTTTCCAGCTTCCCTGCGCGAGCTTCGCCACGCATTTCTCGATCGCGATCACATAGTATAGCCGCGTCGCTGGACTGTACGCCGTGCCGTTCCAGTTCGTCGCATGATCGGGGCAACTGAGCTCGGTCTCCGCCAAACGTACAGGCTTGCCGTCAGCGCCGATACCGCTAGCCCACGTCAGCCGATGCATGAACGATGTCGACAGCAGCCGCTCCCCGTTGGTGCGATCAAACACATAAAAGAACCCGTTGCGGTCGGCGTGCAAGAGAAGTTTCCTATCTTGCCCTCGGTATTTCGTATCGATCAACACGTTCGGCTCGGTCGCATCCCAATCATGGGTGTCATGCGGCGTGAACTGGTAATACCATTTCAGCTTTCCCGTGGCAGGATCGAGCGCGAGCACGCAGTCGGTATATAAGTTGTCGCCGCCGCGCTCGCGGTCGTCTGAATTCGGCCACGGATTCCCCGTTGCCCAAAACAGCGGTCGCTGACCCGCCCGTCGAACCTTTTGGTTTTCGGCGTGCGTGGTTGACGAGCGCCTTTACCAATTCGTCCTTTCGCATGGAGTGCCACCCGGGCAGGCCA
>JBDTVQ010000294.1:0-8882 GCA_040007195.1 Acidobacteriota bacterium
GGTTCGAAGTGGAGATGGGTCCAGCCGCCGCTGCCGCCCTCTTTGCCGAGGAGGCCGAGGCGCTGGCCCTGGATGACGCGGCCGCCGAGTTTCAATACGGGGTCGAGCGAATGGAAGTGGCTGTAGCGGTAATACCAGCCGCGGCTATCGAGTAAGTAGAGGACGTCGTAACGAGGGGAGATAACGGGAACGGTGTGATCCGGAAGCTTTGCACCGGCGAGCGAGACGATCAGGCCATCGGTAGCGGCAACAACGGGTGTGAAGCCTTCGGCGCCGCCGATGTCGAGGCCGGTGTGATAGTAGATCTGTTTGCGCGTGGCAACGTCGCCGCCATCGATGTAGGTGGGTTCGTTTCCGATTTGGGTAGCGGTGGCGAACCAACGCTGGCGGACCGGATATTTCCAGGCGCCGGGCGGGAGAAGGGGCACGCCTGCGGGCCAGACGCGGAGGCGGGCGTCTTTTTCCAACTGCCAGGGATCGGCGGCTTCGCCCTTGCGGTAACCGGCGGTGACGGAGCAATCGATCTGGACCCTGCCGATCGTGCGCGGGAGATTGTAGTTGCCGCATTCGAGGGTGGCCGAGACACCGTCGATGGATACGGAGGCCTGCGCGCGGCGGACGGCATGAACGATGGGATCACGCGTCTCTTCGACTCCGAGCAGTTTTAACTGAGCGCCCTTTGCTGAGACGGTGTCGCCGATGGTGAGGTCATGGACCTCGAACGGGAGGTCGGCGGCGGAAAGCGCTGCGGCGGCGAGGAACAGGAGGGTGCGCATGGTTAGGCTTTCCGCGTGAGGATGATGTAGCGGACGTCGATGGCCTGTTTACCAGGGATGTCGAGGGCGCGCAGAGTCAGGGGTCCGCGGGCTTTCGCCAGCTTAAGTGTGCCGAGTGAGAGTTCCTTCCAATCCTTGGCGTAGGATTCTGTGCCGCGCGGCACGCGGTCGATTTTCGCGCCGCGCAGAGGCGGATCGAAGGCCTCTGCGATGGGACGGGCGGTCTTGCTACTGAGGAAGCTCGCTTCGATGGTGCAATTCACGTTGGGCGCGGCGCAGGTGTAGTGGATGGTGGCGTCATAGTCGCCCGGCGTGCCGACTTCGATGTCCCACGTGATGGTGTCGTCTTTGTTCGTCCATTGGGTGAAGTAAGACGAGTTCGGCGCGGTGTTACTGCGCTGGATGGCGCCATGGCCTTCTCCGTCGCGCGCGGGTAGATAGGTCATCTTTGAATAACCGACAGGATAGGGGCGGTTGTCGGGACCTTTGGGCAGCACTTCAGCGGACCAGTCGGCGACGGCCTTCTTCAGGCGGGCGGTTATTTCGGGCTTGGCTGCGGCGATGTCGGTGGTCTGATGGGGATCGGCCACCATATCGTAGAGGGCCCCGGCGGCATCGAGCCTGTACTGTTGCGTGCGCACGCTGACGCGTTTGCTCCAGGTGGTGAAGATCATGCGGTCGGGCCATTCGCCGGTCTTGCCTTCGAGGAGAGAGCGCATGCTCTTGCCGTCGAGCGGCTTTTTGGAAGTGAGCGGGACGTGGCAGAGGTCGGCGAGGGTGGGCAGGAGGTCGATGGCGCCAGAGATGTTGGCGATGCGGGTGCCGGGTTTGATGCGTCCGGGAAAGCGCACGAGAAGAGGGGAGCGGACGCCGCCTTCATCGGTGCTGCCTTTGCGGCCCTTCATGCCGCCGTTCCAGCGCCAGGAGTTGGGTCCGTTGTCGCTGAAGTAAAGGACGACGGTGTCGCGGTCGAGGTTGAGGGCTTTGAGTTTGTCGAGGACGCGGCCGACGTTCCAATCGATATTTTCGACCATGGCGAGCGCGGCGCGGGTCATGGGAATGTCCTCTTGCGAGGGGTCGGTCGCGCGCATCTCCGGATTTTTGCCGGCGAATCGATCGAAGAACTTGTCGGGCACCTGCATGGGCGAGTGCGGCGTGTTGTAGGGCAGATAGCAAAAAAACGGATGCGAGCGATTTTGTTCTATGAAATCGATGGCGTGAGTGGTGAGGTCGTCGATGATGAAGCCTTTGCCGCGGGTGAGGGCGCCGTTATGGTCCATCTGCGTGTCGAAGTATTCGGCCCAGTGGCCGGAGGTGAAGCCGTAGTATTCGTCGAAGCCACGGGCGTTGGGATGGTAGGGGAACTGGGAGCCGTTGTGCCATTTGCCGAAGGCGGCGGTGGCGTATCCGGATGCTTTGAAGGTTTGGGCGATGGTGGTTTCGTCGAGGTTGAGGCGTTCCTGTCCGGTGGAGACGCCGCGCACGCCGCCGCGCGGATGGTAGCGGCCTGTGAGGAATTCGGCGCGCGTGGGGGCGCAGACGGGGCAGACGAAGAAGCGATCGAAGAGGGCGCCGTCGCGGCCGATGGAATCGATGCGGGGGGTGGAGAGGTTTTTGTTGCCGTGGATGGAATAGTCGCCCCAGCCGGAATCGTCGGCGAGGAAGATGACGACGTTGGGGCGGCGCGCGGCGGCCTGGGCAGTGAGGAGCGGGGCGGTTCCGAGGGAGAACGCGGTGGCGAGAAGGGAGCGGCGGGTTGGGGTGGTGATGGTGCTCATGGGCGAGGACCAGTTTATCGCGGGAGGTGGGCGTGGCAATGAACAAATTTGGCGGCGGCAAGCCACCGCTTTTGCCGCTGCTAGGCTGGCACGAATCATGATTGGAGGTGCGGGAGCCAAAATGGTAGAATTATGGTGTAGTGGTGGAACAAATGGCGCTGAATCTAAAGAATCAAGAAGTTGACCGCCTTGCGGCGGAGGTTGCAGCCTTGGCAAAGGAGTCGAAGACGGAGGCGGTGCGCAAGGCTCTACTCGAGCGCAAGGCGCGGCTGATCGCCCTTCCACGTGCGCAAAAGCGAAGCGAGCGCGTGGCGGGAATGCTGCATGAATTTCATAATGCACTACCGCCCGAGGTGCGGGGTAAACGTCTGACTCGTGCGGAAGAAGACGAGATTCTCGGGTTTGGTCCGGACGGAGTCTGAAAATGGTCCTCGACTCTTCGGCGCTTGTCGCAATTCTCAAAGAGGAGCCGAACTATCAAACTCTATTGGGGAAGATCGATGAGGCGGATGCGATCTTGATTGGTGCGCCTACGCTCGTTGAGACCGCAATCGTTCTATCGCGGCAGACGGGAAAAGATCAGCGGCCATTTCTCGAAGCGTTTGTGCGACGGATCGACGCGCAAGTGATCGATTTTACTGAGCACCATTACTATCTGGCGGCCGACGCGCTCATTCGCTATGGGCGGGGGTTCAATTCTCAATCGAACCTCAACTACGGCGACTGCCTCGTATATGCGGTAGCGGCGCTCGCCGGCGACACATTACTGTTCGTAGGCGACGACTTCACGCACACCGATATCGCGGCGGCGTGAACCAAATTACCCCACGCTCACCTCGTCCCCTACTCGCTGCAGAACAATTCGCTCCGACGCGTTCCCCGCCGCGTTGAAGAGCCGTTCAATCGGTTCGCGGAACGGCTCGCGGCCAAGGGGGAATGTCTGGTGGTGCATGGGGAAGAAGCGCTCTGCGCCGGCTTCGTTGGCCATGCGCCAAGACTGCTCGGGGGTACAGTGGGCGCGGATCCAGGGGTTGTAGGCACCGATGGGCATTAGGGCGAGGTCGAAGGGGCGCGAGGATTTGAGATTGCGGAAGAGGTCGGTATTGGCAGTGTCACCTGCAAACAGGACGCGGCGGGTGGGACCGTCACCGGTTGATTCGATGACGTAGCCGTTGTAGCCGCGGTACGTATCCGAGCGCAGGCGGGCGCCCCAATGATTCACTTCGATGGCGGTGATGCGGAGGGGACCGGCCTGGACGCTTTCGCCCCAGCGGAGTTCGCGGACTCGCTGGTAGCGCTGGGCGCGGATGATGTCGGAGGTGGCGTGGGCCATGAGGACCTCGGTCTGCTTGCCTTCGAGGGCGGACATGGAGGGCGTATCGAGGTGGTCCATGTGGGCGTGCGAGTTCAGGATGAGGTCGATTTTGGGGAGGTCCTTGAGGGCGAGGGCGGGCTCGGTCAGCCGCTTGACGCCGAGGGTGGCGATGCCGAGGTTGATGCCCGCGCGGGAGCTGAAAACGGGGTCGGTGAGGATGGTGTAGCCGTTCACGCGGAGCAGCACCGTGGAGTGGCCGAGCCAGGCAGCATGGAGGCCGCGGTCGCTCCAGTTGCGCCACTGGGGCACGCGCGCGGCTGGGGCGATGTCGCGACGGAGGTCGTTCACAAACTGCCGCCAGAATGTGGGCGCGGCGTTGTAGGCGAAGCCGGCGGCACCTAATGCGGCGCCGGCGCTGAGGCCGGAAACGATGAGACGACGGGAAGCCATCAGGTCCAGGAATACCTTTCTTCGGTCCAGGGGTTGCCGTTCATGTGGTAGCCGTTGCGCTCCCAGAAGCCGGCGGTGTCTTCGGTGAGAAATTCGAGACCGGCGACCCACTTCGCGCTCTTCCATGCGTAGAGCCTGGGGACGATCAGGCGGGCAGGTGCGCCATGTTCGGGGGCGAGCGGGACGCCGTCGTGGGTTAGGGCGACCAGTGCGTCATCGGCGGTGAACTCGCCGATGGGGAGATTCGTTGACCAGCCGTAGTCATAGCCGTAGGCGAGCACGAATTTTGTGTCTTGTTTGAGGCCGCCGGCGAGTTCGAGGAGGTGCTTTGCGGAGACTCCTTCCCAGACGTTGCCGAGGCGCGACCAGCGGGTGACGCAGTGGAAGTCCGCGAATACCTTTACGCGCGGGAGCTGCTGGAAGTCTGCCCAGGAAAGGTCGACTTCGCGGTTCACACCGCCCCAAATTCGGAAGCGCCATGCATCGAGATCGATCCGCGGCGGCCCGGAGGCGTCGAGCACGGGCCATTTGCGGGTGCGCGACTGCCCAGGCGGGATGCGATTATCCCTGCGTGTATCGGGGCTTACGATAACGTCCGTAGGCTGCTCAGTGGGCGAGGGCACCACATCCGGTTGTAGTTTGTCGAGATCCACTCCAAACATATTGACGAGTCTCCTGACGAGCGGGTTCATGAAGTTTCCAAGGTGGCGGACTTCTACACTAATTTTACGGATGTCGCTGAGGGCATAACGGTTCAGGCATAGCGTAAAATCCTGCGGGCAAATCTTTCATTCCAAGTGAGAAATCCTCTTCGGGACCCAGACTATTCCACCGTGGTGAAGCAGTTGCGCGTCCAGTTGTGCGTGTTCCTCGTTATTCTCCTGCTAGTTGCGCCGGTGGCCGGACGTGAACGCGGCGGACGGGCCGAATTTATCGGCGGGACGGTGGAGGACCTGAACGTAGGCGTGGACGGGGCGCTGTTCACGACGCATCGGACGATGTTTCACTTTGCCACCAAGCACACCACGTTGGCCATACCGTATGCACGAATCAACCTGATCGAGTACGGCCAAAAGGTTGACCGGCGCTATCTGGCGGCGATCTTGGTTTCCCCCCTGTTCCTGCTGGCCAAGTCCCGGCGGCACTTCCTGACGCTCGGCTATCTGGACGAGACGGGCGACCAGCAGGCCCTTGTGTTCCGGGTGGAGAAGAGCGACGTGCGGGTGGTGCTGGCTTCGCTTGAGGCGCGGACGGGGCTTAAGGTGACGTTCCAAGACGAGGAAGCGCGGAAGGCAGGCAAGGGATGAGCAGAACGGCAGGGATGGTGGCGTGTGGGGCGCTGGTGACGGGCTGCTTGTTGCTAACGGCATGGGGTGATGTCTTAGATGACGATCCAGTGGTTGGATTATTGTCGGTGAAGAGGTTATACGTCGAAAAATTGGATGGTGGGGAATCGGCTGGACAGATTCGCGACATGATCATGGGGAGCCTCCAAAGGTCGCGGCTATTCGTTATTACCGAGAATGAGCAGCGGGCGGATGCGGTGTTGAAGGGTTCGGCCGAAGACATGATCTTTACCGACACCTTTCAGACCAGCGACGGAGTGAACGGGCGGGCCAGCTTCAGCTCCGGCACGGACCGCGAATCGAGCACGCGGTACACGCGGGGGCCGTCGATGAGCGCCGGGGTGGGTGATAACGAGTCGACGCGGATTGCGGAGCGGAAGCATGAGGCGCTGGCGGCGGTGCGGATTGTGGGTAAGGACGGGGATGTACTGTGGGCGACGACGCAGGAGAGCATGGGGGCGAAGTTCCGGGGGGCGAGCGCCGATGTGGCGGAAAAGGTGTTGAAGCAGTTGCTGGCGGACTATCAGCGGGCCAAGGGAATGCGATTTGGGACACTTAGCGGCCGCGAACGCGAACCCTCTTTCGCGTCGAAGTCAGGCCAGAAATAATCTCGATATCGCGCGGGGGCACGTTGAAGTGATGGGCGAGGACGGTGCAGAGTTCCTCGTTGGCTTTACCCTTTTCGGGGACTGCCGCGAGTTTCACCTTGAGCGTGCCATCTGCCATTTCGCCGATCACCTCGCTCTTGGAACTGCGCGGGATGACTTTGACGGTGAGGTGCATTGGGGTGTTCTTCAGTGTGGCATCCGGGAGGGTTGGCGTAAGAGAGTCAATGAGCGGTACGATTTCCTTGAGTGCGCGCCCTGGGATTTGCAGTCGCGATTCTGATTCTGCTGTTGGTGCTCTTCAACGGCGCCATGATGGCCCTATCGCCCAGGCGCTGGTCTGAGTTGCCGAATTGGATAGGCCTTCGGGGCAGCATCCGGCGAACCAAACTAGACAGCGAGTTTGGCCGATTGGAGATTCGTCTTGGCGGACTTGTTTCCGCGCTCGTAACGCTCTGGATGCTGGTGTCCATGGCTGGCCAAGTCGGGCCATCGCTTGCCGTCGATGTTTGGCGACCGAGGGGTTACTTCGAACCTCCTCCGTGGGCGCCTCGGGTTCTTTGCGTCACTTTCTGTCTGAGCGGAATTGCCGGAGGAGTATTTGCGATCTTCAAGCCGCGTTGGAGAACTCGGGATTCCCAGGAGTCCGAAACTGGGCTGGATCAACAGCGCGGGCAGCGAGCATGGTTCATGATGCAGCCAATTTCGGGGCTTCTGTTGATTCTGATTTCGATCTATGTTGCGTGGCAATGTTTGATTGACGGGCGGTAGCCTCTTGCGCTCGGACAATATGGAACCACTGAGCAGACGGACATTGGCGCCACCACGCGCACGAACGACGCCGACTCGCCGGGGCACATCGCTAGTTCCAAGGCAGCGAGGTCATCTGCCCGGATTCGATGGTGACGGGAGCGGCGAGCGGCTTCTTCCATAGGCGGGGGCCGGGCGCGTAGTGGGTGTCGAGGAGGAATACGGCGCCGACGGCTTCGACGGTGCACGTTCCGGCGAGGGGTGCGGGGGCTTTCGAACTCGGGGGCTCGGTGAGGCAGGTGAAGCCTAGCTCGGCGATGTCTTCGGCCTTGCTACCGGGGGGAAGTTCCACGGCCATGCGGGCCCAACCGCTGCGTTCGACGGCGTAGTCGGCGCGGCCGAGATGGGCGGTGCGCCAGAGGCCGCCCGAGCGGAGGCGGACGGTGGGGCTGATGCGGGCGTTGCGGTTGGCGACACGGGCTTCGAAGTAGAGGTAGTTGCGCGGGTCGCTGATGTTCTGGCCGTCGACCGTGCCGAAGGGCCGGAGTTTACCTTCGCGCTCCAGCTCTTCGGAGGCGATGCGGTAGGTCCACGGGGCGCTGTCCATGACCAGCTCGCGGGAAGCGTTTGCGAGATTCGCCGGGACTGGTGCGGGCGCCCAGCGGATGGCACTGCGGCCTTCGGGCGCGACCATATTGTTCTCGGTGACGACGCCGAGCAAAGGATGGTTGGCTTCGTTTTGTCCTGAGAACTCGACGTCGGCGTGGCCGCGCGTTTGGATGATTCCTGACAAGCGTTTACCGGTGGAATCGAAAGTGACACGGTAGACGTATTCGATGTCGGTGGTGCGTCCCCAGCGGGCCATGAGGGCGCGGGTGGAGGTGCCGCCGTCTTCATTGGAAAAGATGATGGTGTACGAGAGGACGGTGTTGGGGCCGCTGGCGGACGGGAGGACCTGGCGCTCACAGTAGGCGAGCAGCGGCACATCGGTGAAGCGCTGGTCGTCGCGGCGTGCGAAGAGGATGGGCGCGTTGGCGATCATCTGAAAGTCGCGGTCGGCTGTCGAAAAGTGTCGAATCCCGATCGTGCCGGTTTTGAGCTCCATGCCTTCGGCGGAGAGTGCATCGCGTTCCACCTGAACGGTGTGGCGGCCGGGCGCGAGGCGGCCGAGAAGGATGGACTGCGTGTGCGGGGTGCTCCCCATGAAGACGGGCACGTGCGCGGCGAGTTTGCCATCGACTGTGACGCGGGCAATCGCGCCTTCCCTGCCCTTCCAATTCCATTGCGAGCTCGGCGCGCTCATTTCGATGTCGGCGACGACTTCGCGTTCGTCCTGAAGGGACACTATGGCTTCGGCGGCTTGTACAGTGGACGCCGCGAACAACATCAGGGCGAGGCTGGCGAACTTGGAGAGCTTTTTGATGAGCCGCTCGGACTTGATCGGCTTGGCCATGACCTCTTGCACCATGGCGCGTTCCGGTTGGCGCTCGATGTCGGCGGGCCAGCCGCTGAGGACGATGAGTTGGACGGTGTCCGACCGCTCGCGCAGGCCGCGAATCAGGCGCAGGCCTTCTTCGGGGGTGGGCAGGCGGAGGTCGAGGACGACCGTGTCGAAGCGTCCGGCGTCGAAGAGTTCGAGCGCGGAGGCAGCGTTATTCGCGGCGGCAGTACGATGGCCTGCGCGCCGCAGCACGAGTTCGCGGATTTCCAGTTGGTCGGGATCGTCGTCGACGATCAGGATACGGCGCATGGGGCGAGTTTCAGAGTATCGTTGCGCGGCCTAGAACACAATCTGGCCGATGACCAGTTGCGGCATGTCGTTGTTCCAGGTTTGCGGCAGGTTGTCGAAGGGCAGGCGGAAG
>JBDTVQ010000295.1:0-8881 GCA_040007195.1 Acidobacteriota bacterium
TTTTGATGGCGACGGTTTTTTTGAACTGTTCGTCGTCGCGCTCGGCAAGGAAGACGGCTCCCATGCCGCCGCGGCCGAGGAAACGCTGGATGACATAGGGTCCGAGGTGGTCGCCGGGCGAGGGCTCCCAGAGGAGCGAGTGGGCCGCATCGGGATCCTGAACGGAATTACCCGCGGTGGCAGGCTGTTCGTGGCTGCGAAGAAGAGATTCGGCGTAACGGCGGAGTTCGGGATCGTCGGCGCAGGATTCGGCGAGCCACGCGTGGCGGCGCCCGGTTGGGAGTTCGAGCGCGCGTTCGACGAGCTTTCTTAGGCGTAGCCAACGTGCGGAGTCCAGGAGGCCCCTCCAGTGGGGTACATCTTATCAGGGGTGGATGCCTGGAGGAGAAGAGCCGGACGCGGCAAACAGCCGGACCTGGCCGCCCGTGTGCGCGGATTCACCGTTGCACTACAGCGTGTTGACTACTTCGGCGATCTTATTCGCCGCGCGGACGTAGGCGCTGTTTTTGAGGTGGAGTTCGTTGGCCCAATCCGTGTCTGGGTTGATGATGGGACGGAGGTCGACGTAGCGGAATTTGGGGAACTGGGAAGCCAGGCGCGCGAGCATGGCGTTGTACCGATCGATCAGGTTGAAGACGCATGCGGTTTGCTCGCCGGGGTCGGAAATGCGCTTGAGATTGAGGGCGGGAAGCAGCCAGGGGCCAATGAAGGAGATGCCGGGGAGATTGATGACGCCTTTGCCGGTGGGGCGCGTGTGGCCGTATCCGTGCGTGACGATCGAGGTGGAGGGGCTGGCGACGGCGACGGCTTGGATAAGGTGACGAAAGTAATTTTCGAAGACGGTATCAATCAGGTAAGTGGCGACGTCGGGGCGTACCAGAGGCAGGCCGGAGAATTTGTGATTGAGGTAGCCGCCGAATTCGTCGCCGGCGACATCGTTGCCCCCGCCAGAAAATAAGAGAGCCTTCGGTCTGATTTCACGTACGGCTTGCATCAGCGACGACACGCCGAGGCCGAAAATCATGTTCTCGAGCGTATCTCCGTACTTGGCGTGCTTTTCGATGTGAAAGCCATGAAACCCGCGTAAACATTCGAGGATATCGACCGAGAGAGGAACGGGGTAGTCGAACCAGGAGTCGCCTTCGGCCACAAGTTGGCCCGGCCCGCCCGCGCCGAGCATTTCCATCTGCATTTGCGGCTTTAGATTTTGGCGTTTGAAGCGGGCGATTTCCTCTTCATTCCACAGATCGATGGTCGAGGGGTCGAACGGCATCCCGCCATTCTATTCGACGCGGACGCTGACGGCACGGTCTTCGAAATCGGTGGAGTAATACGAGCCCTGCGCGGTGCGGAGATTGGGCTGGCTTTGCGTAAGCCGGACAGAGGCTCCGGTGAAGTTGTCGGCGTCAAAGAGCCAGGCGGCCTTCGCGGAACCAACCAGCCGCATGCTGCGAAAGTGGCGGCGCTGATCACCCAGTGTGGATGTGGCCGAACCGGTTGCAAAGCAATACGGGGAGCCCGAGAAGTTGGGCTGCACGTAGAAGCAGGCGCCATTGGGGACCGAGGCTACGGGGGAGACGGTAACGGGTGCGGGAACGGCCGCGGAGGTCGAGGGTGCGGAGACGGCGGGGGCCCCAGCCGATGCAGCTGAGGAGCCCACGGTGCCGGCCGAGGGTGTGGGCGACGTTGTGGCGCCGGGTGTGTCGAAAAAGCCTCCGGTGGTCGGCTGAACCGAGGTGGTGGGAGCGGGCGCAGGTTGCGTGGCTGCGGCCGTCGTCACCGGTGCACCGGTCGGGAAGGTGATGGTTTCGAAGTCGTTCGCCATGACTTCATAGAGCGAGCCGTTGACGCGGTAGACGATGCGCAGCATCTTCACGCGGCCAGGAGCAGGGTCGGAGGTGGCCAGTGCGTCGAGCGTGACAGGTAGATCGCGTTTGCCCGAGGCGAGGGCGGAGCGGACAGTGGAAGTGACGTCGTGAAGTTGGCCGGAGCCGTATGTCGCGAGGACGATTTCGACAGGTTGTGCAAAGGCGGAGAGCGCAAAAAGCAGGATAGCCGTGGCGAGTTTCATGATGGCGGGCCTCATGCCATACGATAACTGAACGCGAGGGCCGCGTGCGAGCGGAACAGACGCCAGATCGCTACGCCGAAAGCAGTTCGTCGATGCGTTCCGCCGTCAGGCCGCTGCTTTCGAGCGCCACCTCCCGGATGGTGCGGTTGGTGGCGGCGGCTTCTTTCGCGATCCGGGCAGCATGGTCGTAGCCGATTGCGGGGGTGAGGGCCGTGGCCAGGGCAAGGGAGCGTTCGATGGAGTCCTTCAGGCGGCTGCTGTTGGCTTCGATGCCGTCGATGCAAAGGGCAGCGAAGTTACTTGTGGCGGCGGTCAGAAGGGTTATCGCATCAAGCAGGTCGTAGGCGATGAGGGGCATCATCGTATTCAACTGGAAGTTACCGGAGGCGCAGGCCCAAGTGATCGCGGCGTCGTGGCCGATGACTTGGGCGCAGATCATCAGGACGCTCTCGGGGATCACTGGGTTCACTTTGCCCGGCATGATGCTGGAGCCGGGTTGGAGTTCGGGAAGCGTGATTTCGTTGAGGCCGGCTCGAGGGCCGGAGGCGAGCCAGCGAATGTCATTGGCGATTTTGGTGAGGGCGACAGCGTAGGATTTGAGGGCTCCGCTGAGGAAATGCACGGCGTCTTTAGAGGCCTGGGCTTCAAAGTGGTTGCGCGCTTCGCGGAACGGCAAACCGGTGCGCTGGGCGATGAGGGTGGTGACTTCCTTCGCGTAGCCGTGAGGAGCGTTGATGCCGGAGCCGACCGCCGTGCCGCCGAGCGGGAGTTCGTAGATCCCTTGGAGGGCTTGGGAAATGCGTTCCGCGGAAGCGCGAACCTGATGGGCGAATGCGCCGAACTCCTGGCCGAGCGTCATCGGTGTGGCGTCCTGCAGGTGAGTGCGGCCAATTTTCGCGACAGAGACAAACGACTGCGCTTTGCCTTCGAGGGCGGCGAGCAGCGCGTCCAGAGCAGGCAGCAGGTCGTGATGAATGCCGGCCGCTGCGGCGATGTGGATGGCGGCGGGAATGACGTCGTTGCTGGACTGGCTACGGTTGGCATCGTCGTTCGGATGAACGCCGGCGAGTGTGGCGATGACCTCGTTGGCGTTCATGTTGGTGGAGGTACCGCTACCGGTTTGAAAGACGGAGACGGGAAACTCGGCATAGAGTTCGCCCGCGGCGATGCGATCGGCTGCCTCTTCAATTGCGCAGGCCGTTGTAAAGGAGAGGACTCCGAGCGTGGCGTTGGCACGTGCCGCGCAAGATTTCACAAGTCCGAGTGCGCGGATGAATTGCGGCTGGAGGCGATGGCCGGTATCGGGAAAATTCTTCACGGCAAGGCGCGTTTGTGGGCCGTAGAGCGCGGCGGGAGGACGCACACCAAGGGTCCAGGGTGGCGGATCGGAGGCGGGAAACGATTGTTCCGTCGCAAGATCGACGGCTTCGTCTTCGTGATTATCCATGCTCTTGACGGTGCACGCGATGGGCCATCGGGGCGGGCCCGCGTGCCCGCCCCAACTGGATTTGCGATTTGAGACGAAACTATTGCCGCTTGACGGGAAGCGAACCGGCAATCGCCGTAGCCGCCGAACTGCAGGCAGGGTGCCCCCAGCCGCCCGCGCTGACTCCGGTGGAGTGGCCCGCGAGAGTCGCAATGTCGTAGACGATGTTATCCGGCCGTGTGGCATCGCCGCTCACGCCGCCAGGAAGGTAGTCGAGTTGCAGGATGTTGCGCACGCGCCAGGCGATGTTATGGTCGGCGCAGGAGGAGTCACCGGAGACGCCGAGCGCACCGATGATGTTGTTGGCGTGACGATACAAACCAAGGCCACCGCCAAAAATATTGATGCCGCCGATGCGGCCACCGACCATGGGGTCGTTGCCCTGGCCATATTGTTTGACGTTGCCACGATAGGCGACGTCGGTATTCACCGGGTTACTTTCCTGAAGTCCGGCCAGGCTGCCTCCAGGCTGCACGGCGCTATAGATGTTGGCGGTGGAGAGCACGAGGCCGGGAAGACTGAACGCGTTCGCGGTGTTGGCTTTTTGCGCGGAGATCGCGCGACTGCCAGGCCACTGGTCGCTGCGGACGTTGCCGGTGAAGGCGACCGCGCAGACGACGCCGTCGCGGTTCACGATGGTGGCCCACATATGGAGCCCAAAGCCACCATTGGTCTGGGCGCTGTTCTGGCCACGCGCGGCGACGAGGGCGTTCTTGAGGTCGACTTGCGTGGGCAGGCCTTGGCAGGCCGCGCGGGAGTCGTTCGAATTATCGTCATCGTCGTTGCCGTTACCTTGTTGGGCGCGGGCGATGCCCGAGCCTAAGCACATTACTAATCCAGCGAGCGCAAGAGTCGTGGTGAGGATCGTCCACTTTCTCATAGATAGGAATCTCCTTTCGATTCTGGACCGGGCGGAGTGATTATGTCACGTAAGATACGCGACGAATTGCCAGGGAATGGCTCAGGGACCTGGATAAGTCTGAAATTCCGTCCTACAGCAATTCGCGGCTGTGGACAATCTGGCAGTATTCGCCCTGGAGATTGGCAAGAGACATAGAGTGGACTTCATCGGCTGTGCGAGGGTGGCCGTGGTAATCAGCGCGGCCGAATGTAAAGCAAGCGTCTTCGACGAGCGTGATCTGAAAGCCTAAGTTCGCGCCGTGGCGGACCGTGGCTTCCACACTGTTATTCGTAATGACGCCGCACACGACTAAGTGGTCAATGCCGGCCGTGCGCAGGCGTGACTCGAGATCGGTGCCTACGAAGGCCGAGTGGACATGCTTGACGATCACGCATTCCCCGGCGAGTGGTGCGACTTCCGGTTTAAAAGAATTCCCAGGCTGGCCCGGCCGGTAAGTGGATTGGGGTTCGGTGGAATCGTGGCGGATGTGGAAAAGTGGAGCAGAAAGCCCGCGCCACTTTTCGAGAAGGGCGCGGGCGATGGTTTCAGCCTGAGGGTTATTGCGTACCCCCCAGGAAGGGTCGTCGATAGCCTCTTGCAGATCGATTAGGATCAGCGCGGCAGGTTGCATTACTTGACGGCGATGGTTGTGCGTATCTGGTTCGGGTTCGACGGATTGTTACTGGGAATGCTGTTCTGCGTGACGATCACCTGAACCTGATTGGAAGGCGCGGTCACATCCGGCACTTTCAAATTGATCTGCCAGACTCCGAGCAGGCCGGGGGCGAGGCCGGAGTAGAGAATATCGGCGCCTTCTACAATGCGGGCTCCCACGACAACACGCGGCTTGGTCGGGGTTTCGATCGCGCCCTGTGCGAGTTCGCCGTCGGCTGGGGCGCCTGGAATGTTGCCCGCGCCCGTGGCGAAGAGTTGAATCACTTGACCACGAATCATCTGATTTGCGTCGCCGTTCACGGAATTGTCCTGATTAAGCGCAGCGATCTGGCCAGTTCCGGTGGAACCGATGGTGAAGAGGCCGGGGGAAGCTACGTCCATCGCAATTTGCGTGGCTGCGATGATGCGGCCGGTGGAGGGTTGAACCACCTGTAGTTCAACAGTTCCACTGGAGGGCGCGTTGTTGGGCATGAGGAAGTTGATCTGGAACGGCGAGATGAAGTAGAGAGGCACCGGCTGTTCGTCGATCAGAACCTGGATATCGCCCAAGTTGCGCGGCATGGGAATGGGGTTCGGCAGTTCGTTGAAGACGCGCGTGGTGTCGGTAAACGAGTAGTTCAAGTTGCGGCTGCTGAGCGTGGACACCAAGCCTGGGGCCATTCGAGTCAAGTAATTGGCTCCGTTTTGCACGATGACACCGGGGTAGAATATGGCGACACGGTTCAGCGTGTCGGTAATGTAGAGCGCTCCGAAAGCGTCGAGCGCGCAACCCAGGGGCCGGACGTTTGTGGGAAGAGGAATGGCGTAGTCGGAGACATCGCCGCGGGTGACGAGTACGTCGAAGCGGGGATAGCGCAGCATGCGGAAGCGCTGGGAGTCGGCAACCCAGATCTCACCGTTGTTCGAACTGACGAACACGGATGTTGGCGTGCGCAAGCCACTTTGCGGACCAAGGCTGAATGCCGCGTTGGGACCATTGGAGGCAATCGTGATGCGATCGAAAATCTGGACCCGGTTGTTCAGAGAGTCCGCCACGTAGAGGCGGTCGTCCGTATCGGTGGAAATTTCCTGCGGACTACTCAGGCGATTCGCGGTGTTGCCGGCAGCGCTCGAAGCAAAGTCGGGCTGGCCAATAACCGTGCTGGCGGACATGCCGTTCTGGAAGGGAGCCTTGAAGAGCAGGACGCGGTTGTGCGCGCTATCGGCGACCAAGAGGCTGCCTTCGACGGTGAAAGCGACGCCAGAGGGGCGGGCTAAGGTACGCGATGTGGCGTCGGTCGCGGCCACGGTGAAATTGGACTGCCCAATCACGAGGTCGGCTGGCATCGGCAGCGACCCTTTGTAATCGAAAGGCGACGGGAAGCGCAGCACGCGCGAATTGACCTGATCGGCGACCCAGAGGTTGCCTTGCGCGTCGACGGCGGCGGCGACGGGAAACAGCAGGCTGCTTTCGTTGCGCTGGTCGACCTTATTGAAAGGATAGTTGCGGATGGAGCGGAACTTATCGGGCTGGCCGATGACAAAGTCGGCTTCGGACCCAGGCCGGACATTCCGGGCGTCGGCGAAGCATAAGATACGGTGATTGTTCGGGTCGACGATATACATGCGGGGCGGCGTGGAGCGCCGGTCGATGACAACAGCGCCGGCAACGCCTTCCGATCCCGCGAACTGCATTTCGCGGCCTTCAATCAGGTTGGGCGAACGGAACTCAAAGCCGACTTGACCCAGGACACGCCGTGCGGTGTAGGGCGTGCTAGCAGAAAGCACGGGACCGGTGGAGATGTCGCCCAGAGCAAGCACGCGATGGTTGCCGGTGTCGGCGACATAAGTCTCGCCGCGCGAATAGATGGCATCGGCGGGCGTGTAATAGGCGTTGGCGCTTGCTTCAGCGAGGCCGCGATTCGGAGAAGGCAAGTCCTGCGCCGAGGAGTCCTGGCCAATAAAGGCCTTGCCTTGCGGCGAGAACGAAACAGCCTCCGCTGGCCACTGATCGAAAGGATCGTAGCGGATGATGCGATGAGCTGGCGTATCGACTACGAACGGAATATTGCCGATGCAGAACACGCCCTGGGCGGGAAAAAGGCGCGTTGGATTGACGGTTGCGATGCCGACGCTGTAGTCGTTGATCGGCTTAGGCGGAGTCTGTCCCTGGCCGGGGGCGGGAATGATCCCGATGATTCGTATGGCGTCGAGCCCCGTGTTGAAAGGCGGCGCATAGACAAGAACCCGGTTCAACCCATCGGCCACGAAGAGCCGGCCGGCTTGATCGAGGGCAAGTGAAGCCGGTTCGCGCATCCCATTTTTGGCGCTGCGGAGGGTGGCGGCCAGGGGGGTATTACTGGTGAGGGAACCTTGGCCGAGAGCGAGATCGGCGGCGGGCGCATTGGCGGCGCCTGATGCCAGCGACGAGGCGGGATAGCGCAGTACGCGATGGTTGCCGGCGTCGGTGACCCAGAGATTGCCGGCGGTATCGAAACGAATGCAGATCTTGTAGATGACGGATGCGGTGGCGAATGAAACGGTGGATGCGGTGACCGCGCCGCCCTGATTGGCGCGATTTCCGGTGAAGCTGGTTTGGCCGATGAGAAAGTCGGCCAGACGGGGATCGCCAGGCGGTTGAGAGATCGGGCGCGGATATCGGACGATGCGGTTGTTAAACGCATCGGCGACATAGACGTTACCGGCGGCATCGACGGCAACGCCTGTCGGCGCGGTAAGGCCGCTGGTGAAATTCGTGCCTGGGCCGAAATTCAAGGTGGTGAACTTATCACGCTGCCCGAGTACGAACTCCGATTGCGCGCCGTTAGCGAAGGATTGGGCGTCGCGGAACGCGAGAACGCGGTTGTTGCCGGTATCGGCAACATAGAGGTAGCCGGAGGATTCGTCGACGGCAACAGCCTGGGGACCATTAAATTCGCGACCCTCAACGAGGTTGGGGGCGGCAGTGACAATGGAAAGTTTGGCGTGTCCCACGACGCGGGACGGGCTGAGGTTCAGAGGGATTTGGCCGTGTAGAAGAGTGGCGGCGGCAAGGCAGCCTGAGATGCGAAACGCGGCACGAAAAGCACTGAACATGATGGACAATCTCCGAATGATGAGCATAGATTTCTCCCGCTGGCAGGCGCGGGAGTGCCACCTTCACGAGGGTAACACTCCTGGTGGGACTAGCCCAACTAGCGCTTTGGTTTCAAAGATGGGGGACGGAGGGGCTAAGGGGCGGTTTGGAAGGTAATGGTACGGAAGTTGGAGAAAAGAAATGAATCAAACAAATGACCCCGCAATTCGAACTTCGATTGTGCCCGCCCCACGGCAGGGGAAGCCGGGCGCGCCGTGGAGTTCTATCAGACTGCGAGTGGAGCGGGTAGGGGTTTTTCGTGGTTGAAGTTTCCGCAGTTGAAGAAGGATGCGCCGCGTCCCGGCCGAGCGCCGGGCATTGCTGCATCCGCCGTCAAGGCGCTGATTGAGACGAGCGCCCGACAGCGGCCCGCCAAGTGCGCTGCATCTGGCCGGTGCCTGCAAGATCAGCAATGATCGGGAGTTCGCCGGGAAGTCCGTGAGGTAGGGGATCTGGTCACAACATCCTACTATCTCGCAAGCAATGTCCGGACTCCCCGACTATATTTTCCATGGACGCTGAGAGTTAGCGGCGGATGCTACCGAATTCTGGATCATTTTGTTGGGTTTTGTCGTATCATCGTGCTGAGACAAATAGTGAGATAAGCGAAGGAGATTGCTCCGATGCGTAAGA
>JBDTVQ010000296.1:0-8851 GCA_040007195.1 Acidobacteriota bacterium
TGCCACTACCTTTAACCACGCGCAGCGTCCGCCGCGCGGGCGGCTTCGTTCAAACGGCGCAGGTGGCAATAGGCTGGGACTTCACCGGCTCCGTACCAGTGAATGACGGGACGGGCAGTGCGACCGTCCACCGAGTTCCATTTCACGGTCGCTATCGCGACTTCCCGAGATTGATTCCCTGTAAAGTCCGATCAACTCTCCGACGAAGCTACTACAAGGAAGCATGCCCGAATTCAAAACCAACTTCCTCAGCATCAATAAAGACTTTGACCGCTGGATGCAGCTGTATGGCACGCCCGACACGCTTTCAGGCGGAACCCCGTGCGTACGAGGCCTGGAGAAGGCTGAGGAATTTGTGTTCAACCTTTACTTCGAGCAGGGAGCCTGGGATGTCTTGGTAGATCACTTTGTCTTCGAAACTACCGCAACCGAATGGTCCACTTGGCCGTGGTCGCAACGGCTAAGGGATGCGCTGGTGGCGAGGCGGGATGTCCGGCGCCTAAAGCGGTGTTGGGGGCACATGATCGCCGAGCAGAAGATTGCGTTCTGGGAGCTTCACTCGTTTTGCCGGCGGGGACGCGTTGCTGGTAGCGTGGAGTCCAGATTTCATGATGCCGGCTCCGATGCATCCTTGCTCCGTCGAAAGAAGCGCCTGCTGGAGACTCTCGAGGAAGCCCGCCGCATGATGGTGGACCTCGGCGAGACCGCCTACGTGCTCAAGCTGACTGAAGACTACAAATCCCTTGAGCAGGAAACGCGCGGCAAGAAATTGCCCAAGCCTGTCGATCGAGCGATCGACGAGAATTGCTTCTGGGAGCTGATTGAAACCGCCAAGCGGGGATCTGAATCGGATGCAGAGCAGATGGACCTGCTGCTGTCGGCGCTGGAAACGTTCAAGGCGTCCGAGATCAAGAAGTTCCGGTTGATTCTCGATGCCCAAATGGACACGCTTCTCCATTGGGATGTTTGGGCGCTCGCTTTTTTCGCGATGGGTGGCTGCAGCGACGACGCGTTCGATTACTTCCGGGAATGGCTCATCCTCCAAGGCAGAGACCTCGTCGCAACGGCTAACCACGACGTCCAGAAGCTGGAACGTCTTCCATCTGGAAGCCTCCAGGTTGAGGGGCTGCTTTCCATTCCCGAGGTGGCCTACGAAAGCAGGTCGGGTAAGCCTCTGCGGCTGGCGAAACGAAAACCTGCGCAGGTGAAGGGCAAAGCGTGGGAAGAGTCCGATCTGCAAAACCGCTATCCGATTCTCCACACCCGATACGCCTAGTCGAATCGCGATGCGTGACCCATCCTGCTGATCCCCGTCCATCCGCACCCACCCATCCGCACCCACCCGGCCGCACCCACCCGGCCGCACCCGCCCGGCCGCACCCGCCCGGCCGCACTCGACAATTTCCCGAACTCCTGTCACACTCGCCATTCGAAGCGAAAAGGAGGCCTCCCGCCATACACTTTGGATAATCGCCCATCGGAGGGGCGTCGATATGTTTCGTCCATCGTGCCCGCTTGCTCTTGTCGTCCTGTCCCTCACCGCCGTGCTTCCCACCCCGGCGGAGGTCATCCTGCACGCCTTCGATTGGAAGTACAACGACATTGGTCAGAACGCGCAAGCAATCGCCGATGCCGGATACCGCGCCGTGCTCGTCGCGCCGCCCTTGAAGTCCGAACGTTCCCCCGGCTGCCCCTGGTACCAGCTCTATCAACCCCAGGATTTCCGCGTCATCGACAACTGCGCCGGCAACAAATCGGAATTCGTCGCGATGATCCAGGCGCTGACCTCCAAAAACGTCCGCGTCTACGCCGACATCGTCGTCAACCACATGGCCAACGAGCGCAATAACGCCACCACGTTTCCCGGCAGCCAGACCCTCACCGGCTACAGCACCAACTCCGCCTTCTGGAACGCCCAGAAGCTCTACGGCAATCTCAACAACGGTCTCTTCAGCCCGCCCGACTTCCATGACGAAGCCTGCATCCGCGACTACTCCAATCCCACCAGCGTCGTTCACGACCGCATCTGCGGCATGGGCTCCGACCGCGGCCTGCCCGATCTCAAAGACACCATACCCGGCCAGAACTGGGTTCTCGATCAGCGAAAGCAGTACATCCAGGCGCTCTTCGATCTCGGCGTCCGGGGCTTCCGTATTGATGCGGCCAAGCACATGCCCACCGGCGCCATTCGATACTTCGTGCCCGACGAGATCGCCAACAACGCCCACGTCTTTGCCGAAACCATCACCTGGGGCGGCACCGCCGATCAGGAATACAATCTCTATCTCAAGCCCTACCTGCACGACCTGCCCGCTTCCTTCGGCGCCTACGATTTCCCGCTCCTGAACGAAATGAAGCGGGCGTTCTCTCCAGGCGGCCGTCTCTCGGACATCGCCAATCCTTATGCAACCGGCAACGCCCTCGAACCGCGGCGCGCCGTAACCGTGGCCATCACCCACGACATCCCCTACAACACAGGCTTCCGCAGCCTCATCTTCGACCCCAAGGATGAGGAACTGGCCTATGCCTACCTCCTCGCCCGCGACGGTGGCGTGCCCATGGTCTTCGACGATGGCTCCAGTTGGAAGTCCGACGGCGGCCGCTGGGCCGAGGCCTGGAAGAACGGCCGCCTCAAACGCATGATCGCCTTCCACAATCGAATGCAGGGTAAGTGGATGGAAGTCCTCTTCGCCGACGAATGCGCCCTCCTCTGGCGCCGCGAGGAGGACGGTATCGCCGGAATTAATAAGTGTGGCTTCGACAAAAACATAACCGTCGATACACGCCGTAAGTTCCGCTGGAACCGCACTTATCACGACAGCCTCGATTCGGCGAATACGCTCGAAATCACAGGCGAAAGCTTCACCTTCAACCTGCCCGGCCGCACCGCGCGCCTGTGGTTTGTGGAATAGGCGGAGCCCTTGAGCGCGGCCAGTTACCTCTCAAACCACCGCCGGGACTTCCAGCGCGATCTGAAAACAGCGCATCACGGCGAACCTGGACTAACCGTTTTCCATCCAAATCGAAAACCGGTATACTCCCCGCATGCAAGGATTCCGCTGGAGCACCATCGCGCTGGTTTCGCTATTACTCATCTCGGTGTATTCAAAAGGCGGGCAGGATGTGCAATCTCAGCAACCTGAAAAGCCGAACGCGCCCGTCAAAGTGGAGCGGCGCGGCCGCATCCTGGGAATCGGCGGTGTCTTCTTCAAATCCGCCAATCGTAATGCGTGATTGGTATTCGAAGCATCTTGGACTCGCCGACAAAGGCGGCGGCGCGATGCTGCCGTGGCGCGAGCACGGCGACGCCCAGAAGGAACACGTTACTGTTTGGACGATTTTCCCCGCCGCCACTGACTATTTCGGTCCCGGCAACGCGCAGTTCATGATCAACTACATCGTCGACGATCTGGACGCCTTGCTCGACCGCTTAAAAGAAGAGGGTGTAAAGATAGATCCCAAACGAATGAATGAATCCTACGGTCGCTTTGCCTGGATCTATGATCTGGATGGGAATAAGATCGAGCTCTGGCAGCCCGCCGCAAAGCCCTAAGTGCCTGCCACCGCACTTGCTGGATCTCGTCTTCGTAATCTTCCTCAGTCGCTTGCCGCGGAAGCCTCCACACGCGTGCACTCCCCCATTGCTTCAGCCCCTGGTTTGCGCCGGCCCCCTTTCCGCAGCCTCCGGTTAAGCGGCTCGGAAAACCACCGCGCGACAACAGCGCCGAGCAAGGCGGAAACCACCAGGAGCAAAACAAACCACAGCGCCAGCGGAACTCGTTGCCATCCTACATAGGCGGCCGTGCCCCAGATCACGACGAATTCATGCGTCAGATACACCTCATAGCTGAGCCGCCCAAACCAACGGACCGGCGCGGTCCAACGGCCCGGCACACTCCCTCTCAACACAGACCCAATCATGACGAGACATGTCCCAAAAGCCAGGAGCGTACCATCCAATCCGGTTCGCCCCAGGTACCGCATGACGTCCCATCGAGGCCAAACAGCCACCAGCAGAATCAAGCCGAAGCCTGCTCCTTCGACTCCTCGCCAGCGAAGCGCGCGGTATAGGCTCCCTCCGCCTTTTCGTAGCAGCCAATCGGTGAGCAGAGCGGAAAGGCAGCCCATGGCAATCGCATCCATGCCGCTCAAGTAAGACTTCTCGCGCCACAGTTCATTCGTGCTCCACACCGTACGCGCCAGTGGGCCCATTGCGACGAAACTGAAGAGCAATCCCGCGAACAGCAAACCGCCCGAACGGGCTCGCAGAACAAGCAGACACGCCACCGGAAACATCAGGTAGAACATCTCCTCGACGGAAAGCGACCACAGCACATCCCAACTCGCCGGCAGGTATCCGCGCTCGGCCTCCAGCCAATTCAAGTGAAACGTAAGCGCGGACAACAAGGCGCGCGGCAGCGATGCCTTCTGCGGCGAAATCACGAATCCCTCCGCGCCCGCAAGATGGAGCACGCTGAGCATGCCGAGGAGCAAGAGTAACAGTGGCGCGATCCGGGCGAAGCGAATGCGATAGAACTGCCCGATCCGGAACCGGTCCAGCCCTCCGAAGCGTCGAATGGACGTGATCGTAATCAGGAAGCCGGAAATGGCAAAGAACACCGTTACGCCCGTGTTTCCATTCCAGAACAGCAGATGGAAAAGCCATGGCGGCAACGTCGATTCCAGCGAGTGTCCTGCAAAGCGCATCCGCAAAGCGATGTGCGCCAGCACCACGGCGAGTATGGAGAGGCCCCGCAGTATGTCAATCTTGTCGAACCGCGCCACCACTTCGCGGCCGTTTCGGCTCGAAATCATCAGCTGAATAATACCTTCAACCGGTCCAGCGGCGGCCGGGGTTTCCACGGCGCCCGCCAGCCGCCGGGAAATACCAGTCTTCTATCCCGCGCGCTTGCTGGTTGCGCGCCCCGCCTTCGGCTTGCTCTTGGATGCAAGATTGAACGCCACTGCCGCGCGGATGAGAGCCTTCATCGCCGCCTTGTCCACCTTCTCCCCTTCACGGATATCGATTGCCCGCCTGACGTTCCCGTCCAGGCTGGAGTTGAACAGGCCGGAAGGATCCGGCAACGATGCTCCCTTGGCAAAGGTCATCTTCACCACGCTCTTGTACGTCTCTCCAGTGCACACGATACCGGCGTGAGAAAAGATGGGAGTCCCCATCCACTTCCACTCCTCGACGATCTCCGGGTCCGCCTCATGGATGATTCCGCGCACCTTCGCCAGCATCTCACCGCGCCAGTCCCCGAGTTCCTTGATCTTCTCATCGATCTTTGCGGAAGCTGACTCCACCGCGTCAGGCTTTTTCATGTGCTGGTCCAATTCCGGCCTCCATTCATAGCTCCGCTAAACATATCCTCGAGACTCCGCAGCCGCGCTCCACACCCGCGCTAAGCCATCCAGCCGGGCAGTTCGGCCGCCTGCCGGATCCACGCCGCCAACAGCCCTTCGTCGATCTGGTCATGCTCACGGATATTGAGGTAGCGCACTTCCTTGCTCTTGGAATCGCCCGGCGGCACAGGGCGCAGCGACGTGCCGCGAAAAAAAGCCACTTTCACATAGTTGGTGTACGTATGGAAGCTGAGGAACCAGCCCCGGCCCTCCACTCCATAGAACGGCGAGTTCCATTTCACCGCCTTGCGCACGCCAGGCACATTGCGCACAATGAGCTTGTCCAAACGCCGCCCCGTGCCGGATTTCCAGCCCGGCATGGCCGCGATGTAGAACTGCACGGGCTTGTCGCCGTCCGCCTTGGCGATTTGCGGATTGCCACCCGCCAGAAGAACTGGCTTCGCCGCCACTCGCTTCACGGCAACCCCCTTCTCGGCAACCGGCGCCGCCGCCACGCGCTTTCCAGCCACCGCCTTCGCCGCAACCGGCACCGCCGCCACGCGCTTCGCCGCCACCGGCTTCGCAGCCACCGGCACCGCCGCCACGCGCTTCGCCGCCACCGGCTTCACAGCCACCGGCTTTGCCGCAACCCGGCCGGCCGCGGCCTCCTTTGCAACTTTCCCCGCCTCTTGCGATCTCACTCCTGGCATTGTCCTCACTCCTACACCTAGACTCAATCGTTACCGCGCGCCACTAAGCACTCGCCCCCGCCCCTTGCAGACGCCGCCACAGGTAGTACGAAAGCCCCCAAAGCACACCAGTCGCCGCCGCCCAGCCCCACGCCTCCACGCCATCGCCCACGGAGAGGTGAGCGATCAACGCCGACGCCAGATCGATGGCGAAACCTGCATACACCCACTCCTTCAGCCGCGCCGGCACCGGCGCCAGCATCAGCACCACGCCGAGCAGCTTGGCCCACGAAAGCTCCACCCGGAAGTAGCCGGGGAACCCGAGGTGGGCGAACGCCTCCGCCACCTGCGGCAGGCTCAACTGCGCATAAGCCGTAAAGCCCATCTGCAGGCAGAAGATCCCGGTCACTATCCAATAGGCGATCGTCAGGGCCCTTGGTTTCATCTGGCCGGCGGCGGACCGCTGCTGCAGGGTCGATTCCAACATGCTCGTCCTCCTATGCCTCAACGCTTCGGCGCGTTGGGCTCCCAACCTGGCGTTTCCATACCGAACTGCCCCGCGTACTCGGCGGTCAATCGCTGCCAGCCGTCGAACTTCATCGCCTCCGCGCCCGCAATGCGTCCCATCGGCTCACCCCCCAGAAGCCGCTCCAGCACGTCGAAGCAAATGTGCCAGCCCGCCGCACCCCACGAGATGAAGCGGCGATCGATGTTGTGCCACAACGTCAGGCGCGTGCCGTTGCCAAGCGGCTCCAACTCCCACCGTAGGTCGTTGCCTCCCCACCCGTATTCCAGCACTCTCGGTGCCTCAGCCCTATGAACGGTCGACTCGGAAACCTGCGGCCTCGGCGTCCCCACCGTCGAAAGCTTCACCGGCCCCACGCCGGCCAAATTACGGTCGGCGTCGAAAGGTGCCCATTCGGACAAGTGCGCCGGATCGGTCAGCGCCTGCCACACCATCGCCGGCGGATGACGCAGCTCTCTGACGAGAATCAGCGTCCACTTTTCGCCGTCCTTCTGTACCTGTGCCCCGCTCGCCGGACCCGGTTCGTACCGCTCGCGATCGCCCATCTACTTTCTCCCCGTCCGCTTTTTCTTTTGTGTCGACTGCTCCATACGGTCCAGGTGGCGCTCCAGCGCATCTACATGAGCCGACCAGAACCGCCGGAACGGAGCCAGCCACGCCTCCACTTCCTGCAGCGGTTCCGGCCTCAATCGATACAGACGCCGCTGTGCGTCCACCGTGGATTCCACGAATCCGGCATCGCGCAGCACGCGCAGGTGCTTCGACACCATCGGCTGAGGCATGCGAAGCCGGCGCTCAATCTCTCCCACCGACTGTTGCGACGAAACCAGCAGGCTCAGGATCGCGCGGCGGTTCGGCTCCGCAAGGATTTCGAACACAGATTCCACCCTTTTTATATACTCTCAAGTGCATATACCTGTCAAGGTATATAAACGTAGTCCAGCAATCGGCTGTAAGGCCGCCCGTCAGACGCCTCACCGCCAGGGCGGGGAAGCGCGTTGCCCCCCGGTCAACGAAGCCGCGATTCCACCGGAACCCAACCGGAATCACTCGCCCGCAACAGCGGCTCCACCGCCAGCCCCCCGCGCCACTGCGCCCCGATCCTCCAATGACACTCCCCAAGCCCGATGGCACGCACCTATCACCCGACTGGACGCACCCACCCGACTGGACGCACCCACCCGATGGCACGCACCCACCGATGGCACTCACCCACCCAACCGACTGCACCCACCCACCCGATCGCACGAACCCACCCGATGGCGCCCTCCCAACAATTTCCCGCCCGCTAACGCGCCCCCCCTGCGCCTCCAATCTCCCCCGAGCCCCTGCACCCGATCGCGTGAAAACTGTAAAGAAATCGTTCAATCGAGCGAAGAGTTACTCGTGCGCCGCGATCGTTTGTTCGCATGGGGCCGGCTCAACGCTCCGCCCACAAAGTCCTTCGTGGTAGACATCTGGCTGGACGGTGCGCTGGCTCCCGCATGGCGTTGGTAAACGCAACGCGTCTCGCAGTTTCGGAAGAATGAGGGCTCCGAACGAAAGTCTCCTCGCCGCGGCCAGGCGGTACCCAAATTGGCCGAAGTGAACCCAAGCCGCAACCACCGGTGCGAACCACGCAACGGCTGACTTGCTCTTGCTTGGTTCCCTGATCGCGGGTAAGGCCGCCTCCGGTCCCTCTCGCGCCGCTGCCGCCCATCCCAACCGTGCAGATGCGCAGGCGCCCGGCCACTCAGGAATTCCGGGAATCGTGGAAGGAAAACGAATGGAATCTCAGATGACGATCGGTAAGAAAATTTCGCTCATGTGCGCGCTCTTAGTGATCTTTACGGTCACCTTAGGCGTAACCTCGCTGGTCAGCATGACGCGGATGGATGCCGCGACCCAGTCGGTCGTTGGCGACGCGCTCCCCGGTGTCTATTTCGCCGGCAGAGTGGAATCGATGGCTAAGGATGTCCGCGCCGCCATGACGATCCACATCGGCTCGGACAAAGCAGAGGACTTTACCCAACTCGAATCGACGATCGCTCAAGGGCGCCAGAACGTGCTCGATGCGCTCAAGGAATACGAAAAGACCATCACCAGAAGCCGCGACCGGGAGTTGCATGCCCGCATGGCCCCCGCCTTTGAACAATTCCTCGCCACCTGGGAAAAGCCCCGCTCGCTCAGCCGTGCCCTCAAGCCGCAGGAGGCGATGGCCGTGTATCGCTCCGAATCCGTGCCCGCCTTTACAGTGTTTCAGAAAGCCGCCGGCGATCTGCTCGAATTCAACCGCTCCAGCGGAGACGAA
>JBDTVQ010000297.1:0-8806 GCA_040007195.1 Acidobacteriota bacterium
CGGCCGCTACACGCTCGACGCTCGACTACCGGATCCACGGGATGGACTGCGCCGAAGAAGTGTCCGTGCTGCGGCGGCAACTGGCTGGGAAGAAGGGCATTTACGACCTGCGGTTCGATGTTCTGCAGGCCAAGATGACGGTGGAATTCGACCCGGGACGGATTCCGGCGGAGGGGATTGAGCAGGCCGTTGCCGAGACGGGAATGAAGGCGGAGGCGTGGAAAGAGGTCCGCGAGCGGGGGAGTTGGTGGCAGCGGTGGCAGCGGGCGGTGTTGGCGGGCGGGAGCGGGTTGCTGCTGGCGGCGGCGATGGTGGTGCAAGGGATTGAACATGGCGGGGTGTGGCAGGCGATTCTGCATCACGACCATGCGGGGGAGTCGATGCCGGCGCTGGCGATTGGGTTGTGTTTGGCGGCGATGGCGCTGGGGAGTATTTTCGTGCTGCCGAAGGCGTGGTATTCGCTGAAGCGCTTGCAGCCGGACATGAACCTGCTGGTGACGATTTCGATGCTGGGCGCCTCCTATCTGGGTGAGTATCTGGAGGGCGCATCGCTGGCGTTTCTGTTTGCGACGGCGGCGCTGCTGGAGAGCTTTTCGCTGGCGCGGGCGCGGAAGGCCGTGATTGCGCTGATGAAGCTGGCGCCGGGCGATGCGGCGGTAGTTCATCACGATCACGAACACCGCACTTCAGTGGACCAGGTACCGCTGGGGGCGATTGTGCGGGTGCGGCCCGGGGAGCGGCTGCCGTGCGACGGGTGTATTACGGCGGGTGCGTCGGACGTGAACCAGGCGATGATCACGGGCGAGTCTGTGCCGGTGTGGAAAGAGCCAGGCGACGATGTGTTCGCGGGCACGATGAATGGGGATGGGCTGTTGGACGTGCGGACGACGCGGACGGCGGCCGATACCACGCTGTCGCGCATTGTACGGATGGTGGAGCGGGCGCAGCAGCGGCGGGCTCCGAGCGAGCAGTTTGTGGAGCGGTTTTCGCGGATCTACACGCCGTCGATGTTGCTGGTGGCGCTGCTGGTGTTTGTGGTGCCGCCGCTGTTGGGGCATGGAACGTGGTCGGAGTGGTTCTACCAGAGCATGGTGATTTTATTGATCTCGTGCCCGTGCGCGCTGGTGATTTCGACGCCGGTGAGCGTGGTGGCGGCGCTGGCATCGGCGGCGCGGAACGGGGTGCTGGTGAAGGGCGGGGCGTTCCTGGAAGAAGCGGCGCGGATCAAGGCGGTGGCGTTCGATAAAACGGGTGTGCTGACGCAGGGCGAGCCGCGCGTGCAGCATGTGGTGTGCCTGAACGGGAAGACGGAGCCGGAGGTGTTGGAGCGGTTGGCGGCACTCGAGAGCGCGAGCACGCATCCGCTGGCGAATGCGGTGCGGGTGTATGCGAAGGAGAAGGGTGTGCGGGCGGGGCAGGTTTCCGGATTTCAGAATTATCTGGGGCGGGGGGCGGAGGCCGAGGTAGGCGGCGAGTATTTTTGGGCGGGGAGTGTCCGCATGTTGGAAGAGAAGGGGTTTGCGGCGGAGGAGGTGCTGTCGCGTTTGCCTGAAGCCGACCGGCAGACGGGGAGTCTGGTGGTGTGCGGGACGAAGGAGCAGGTGTGGGCGGCGTTTCTGATGGACGATCCGGTGCGGGCGGAGGCGAAGCAGAGTTTGGCGCGGTTGCGGGGGATGGGAGTGAGCCGGGTAGTGATGCTAACCGGTGACAATCGTCAGACGGCGGAGCGGATTGGCAAGCAGCTGAGTGTGGAGGAGATCCACGCGGAGATGCTGCCCTCGGATAAAGCTGAGGCAGTAGAGAAGTTACGAGCGGAGACGGGGCACGTGACGATGGTGGGCGACGGGGTGAACGACGCGCAGGCGATGGCGGCGGCGAACCTGAGCATTGCATTGGGTTCGGGCGGGTTCGACGCGGTGCTGGAGACGGCCGATGTCGTGTTTCTGAGCGGCGGGTTGGCGCGGCTGCCGTTTTTGCTGGCGCATGCGCGGCGGACGGCGGCGGTGATCCGGCAGAACGTGGTGCTGGCGCTGGCGTTGAAGGCGGTGTTCCTGGTGCTGGCGTTTATGGGGTGGGCGACGTTGTGGATGGCGGTGGCGGCCGACATGGGGGCGACGCTACTGGTGACCTTTAATGGCTTGCGTTTACTGCATGCCCGCGTGAAATGAGAGCGGAGCCTCTCCAATTCTGATTCACATTCCTGCCGCTTGCGCTCGATATGGCACAAGAGGAGACGCAAGGAATGACATCGACAGTGGCGGACAACAGGACCCTAGCGGCGCAGGCGAGTGACCACCGCAGCGGGAAGTACCTGGCCTTTCATTTGGGGAACGAAGAGTTCGGCATCCAGGTGATGAAGGTGCGGGAGATTATGGGCGTGCAGGACATCACGGCGGTGCCACATACGCCGCATCACACCAAGGGCGTGATCAATCTACGCGGGAAGGTGATTCCGGTGATCGACTTGCGGCTCAAGTTCGCGCTGGACGAGGTTCCCTACACGCAGCGCACGTGCATCATCGTGGTGCAGGTGAAGGGCGACCAGTCCGGGCCGATGCTGATGGGGATTGTGGTGGATGGCGTGTCGGAGGTGTTGAACCTGACGGCGGCCGACGTGGAAGACACGCCCGATTTCGGCAACGGGGTGGAGACGCGCGGGCTGTTGGGGATGGCCAAGATGAAGGGCAAGGTAAAGATTTTGCTCGACATCGACCATGTGCTGACGACGCACGATTTGACGAGCCTGCAGGCGGCGCTGCAGTAACCAGTTCCTGACATTGGGGAGAGACGAGCACCTGGGGCGCGAGCTCGCGGGCAAGAACGAACATGGCAAATGAAGCGGAGACAAAGGGAATGCGGCGGGATTGGGAAGAGAAAATAGACTCGATCGCGGCGCAGTTTGTATTAGGCGAAGCCGCGTCGGTGGAGTCGATGGCGGAGTGCCTGGCCTGGATCCGCCAGGAAGCCGACCGGGCAGGGTGGGAGGATATCTCGCGGCTGTCGGCGCGGATCTCCGAGCGTATGGCGGCGTCGCCGCAGTGGCACACCGAAGGCGCACTGGCCGACGGATTGGAGAAGCTGCGGAGGGCAGTGGACTCGGCGACGGTGGAGAAGCCGGCCGCACCGGCCAAGACCGTGAACGCGCTGGCGCAGGACGCCGGGCTGGTGAATGATTTTATCCTCGAGACGCGCGAGCACCTGACCTCGATCGAAAACGACTTGTTGACGCTTGACCGGGAACCGGCGCATCCGGAAGCGCTGCACTCGCTGTTTCGCAGTTTCCACACGGTAAAGGGGCTGGCCGGGTTCCTGGAGTTCGAATCGATTCGCGCACTGGCGCACGAGGTGGAGACGATTCTCGATCTGGCGCGCAACCACCAGATGACGATCCATTCGGTGGTCATCGACGTGGTGCTGGAAAGCGCCGACTATCTGAAGAACGAAATGACCCGGCTGGAGGCCGAACTGGGGGGAGCGCCGCCGAGCGATTCGGCACCGGTGGGCGCGCTGATTGTACGCGTGCAGGCGTTGAACATGCCCGACGGGGAGCCCGACGGGGAGGTGGAGCCGGAGGCGGACGCGCCCCAGCCGATTCGGAAGGAGGCCTCTGCGGCAGGGCTGGAGCCTGCGGGGGGGACGGAGCCGGAGAAGGCTGGGCCGCCTGAGGCGGTGGAGGCAGCCGTGAAGCCGGGGTTGGAGAAGCCGGAAGCGGCAGTGAAGCCGGAGGCGGCGGAGAAGCCCGCGGCGGCGGTACGGGTGGAAGCGGCGGAGAAATCGGAGCCCGCGGAAAAGGCGCCGGTAGCGGCGGCGAAGACCGCCAGCGAGAAGTTTTCCGTGCGCGTGGACACGATCAAGCTCGACTACCTGCTGGACATGGTGGGCGAGATGGTGATTGCGCAATCGATGGTGCGGCAGGATCCCGATTTGGCCGGACTGCGCAATCCGCGGGTGACGCGCAACCTGACGCAGTTGTCGCGGGTGACCGACGAAGTGCAGAAGACGGCGATGGCGATGCGCATGATGCCGGTGGGGCAACTGTTCCAGCGCGTGTCGCGGCTGGTGCGCGACATGTCGCGCAAGATGAACAAGCCGGCCGATCTCGATGTGACCGGTGAAGAGACGCAGATCGACAAGACGATAGTCGAAGAGCTGGCCGATCCGATGATGCACATGGTGCGCAACTCGCTCGACCACGGCATCGAAAGCGTGGAGGCGCGCAGGGCGGCGGGGAAACCCGAGCGGGCGCGCATTTCGTTGCGGGCGTCGCATCAGGCCGGGCACATTCTGATCGAGATCGAAGACGACGGGCGCGGATTGGACAAAGAAAAGATTCTCGCCAAGGCGCGCGACCGCGGGCTGCTCTCGGACGGACATACGCTGAACGACAGCGACATCTACAACCTGATCTTCGAGCCGGGCTTTTCCACCGCCGCGGCGGTGACGGACGTGAGCGGGCGCGGCGTGGGGATGGATGTGGTGAAGCGGCAGGTGACGAAGCTGCGGGGACGCATCGAGATTCATTCGACTCCGGGCAAAGGGACCATCTTTCAACTGAAGCTGCCGCTGACGCTGGCAATCATCGACGGGCTGGTGGTGGGCGTGGGGGGCGAGCGGTACATCGTACCCATCTTCACGGTGCAGGAGATGTTCCGGCCGGCCGAGGGGATGCTGTCGACGGTAAAGGGGCAGGGCGAGATGGTGATGGTGCGCAACCGGCTGCTGCCCGTGGTTCGGCTGCACAAAAAATTCTCGGTGCGGCCGAAGACGGAGGACGCCTACCAGTCGTTGTTCGTGGTGGCCGAGGCGGCCGGGCACCGGTTTTGCCTGATGGTGGATGAGTTTATCGGCAAGCAGGAGGTTGTGATCAAGAGTCTGGGCGAGGGATTGAAGAACGTACCCGGCGTGGCCGGCGGCGCGATTTTGGGCGACGGGCGGGTGGGTTTGATTCTCGATCTGGATGGGGTATATGGCGATCGTTCCGTCGCTTAATTCACGGATCGGGAAAGCGGCGCCGGCGAAGGGCGCGCCGGGGAGGATCGCGCCTGGCAGCAGTACGCCGGGAGTGAGTACGCCCGGAAGGCTCGGACCGGGGAAGCTCGGACCTGGAGGCACGGCGCCCGTGCGGACGTTCCCAGCGAGCGGCCCGGCGGTGGGCAAGGCCACCGAGGTTGCCAGCGCAGTGGCGCTGCCTTTGTTGGGCGGGCGGCCGGCGATTACCAAGCAGGAATTCGACGAGATCCGCAAGTTCATCTACGACCAGGCGGGCATCGACCTGCACGCGGGAAAGGAAGATCTGGTGGCGGTGCGGCTGGGGAAGAAGCTGGTTGCGGCGGGCTTGAAGAGCTACCAGGAGTACTTCCGCATGGTGAAGGCCGACCGCACGGGGAACCTGCTGACCGAGATGATCGACGCGCTGACGACGAACTTCACCGGGTTCATGAGGGAGCCGGTGCATTTCGAGTTTCTGAAGAAGGTGATTTTGCCGGCGGTGGCGCAGCGGCAGAAGTTGGACATCTGGACGGCGGCGTGTTCGACGGGCGAGGAGCCGTACTCGATCGCGTTTGTGGCGCTGGAGACGTTGGGGGTGAAGGCCGGGCAGCAGGTGCGCATTCTGGCGAGCGACATTTCGACCAAGGTGCTGGGCTTTGCGAAGGAAGCCTTGTATTCGCCGGACCGCATTGCCGGTATTCCGCCCGACTGGCAGAAGAAGTACCTGAACAAAGAGCAGAAGGGGAGCGAGACGGCATGGCGGGTGCGGCCCGAGGTGCGGCGGATGGTGGAGTTTCAGCGTATGAACCTGATGGAGCCGCTGAAGCACGGCCGGACGTGCCCGGTGATTTTCCTGCGCAACGTGATGATCTATTTCGACCGCGCCACGCAGGAGGGGTTGGTAAAGCGGCTGATCGAGCACCTGGAGCCGGGCGGGCATTTATTGATTGGGCACAGCGAGAGTTTGACCGGAATGAGCCTGGGGTTGGACTATGTCGCCCCGGCGACTTACCGCAAGCCGGGCAAGTTGCGGTAGGCAACCGGGAGATGCAGTTACAGAAGCGGGATGAAGAACGAGGGAAGCAGACGATGGCGCAGCAGGTAGTGGGAATCGCCGACTGTAAGGTGAGCCGTGACAGCGCGGATCAACTAGTGACCTATGCACTGGGCTCATGCATTGCAGTGGTGGTATACGATCCGGCGTCGAAAGTAGGGGGGATGCTGCACTACATGCTTCCCGAAAGCGGGCTGGACAAGAAGAAAGCGGGGGAGACGCCGTATATGTTCGCCGACACGGGCGTGCCGCTGCTGTTCCAGAGGATTTACAGCCTGGGGGCGGAGAAGCGGAAGCTGATTGTGCGGCTGGCCGGAGGAGCGCAGGTTATGGATTCAGGGGGTGTGTTCAATATCGGCAAGAGAAACCAACTGGCCGTGAAGAAGCTGCTGTGGAAAGAGGGCGTGATGGTGCATGCCGAGCACGTGGGCGGAAACGTATCGCGCACGGTACGGATGGAAGTGAACGACGGGAAGATGTTGATCCGCGAACCGGGAGTGCCCGAATACGAGGTTCCGGCGCGGATGTCGATGAAGGTGGAGCGGCCGGTTGCCGTTCCCATGGGATAGGGGACAGGCGGAGGACGAAACGCTATGGCATTTGACGTACTGATTGTGGACGATTCGCCGGCCATGCGCAGCTTTATCGCCCGCGTACTGGACCTGTCGGGCATGGAGATCGGCATGCGCCTGGAGGCCGGCCACGGGGCCGAAGCGCTGGAGATTCTGGGCAAGAGCTGGGTGGACGTGATTCTTACCGACATCAACATGCCGGTGATGAACGGCGAGGAATTTTTGACCGAGGTCGCCTCGCGCGGGGACTTGAAGACGGTGCCCGTCGTGGTGGTATCCACCGATTCGACCGGCATGCGCATGGACCGGATGATGTCGCTGGGAGCGAAGGGCTACGTGAAGAAGCCGTTTTCGCCGGAGTCGTTGCGGGAAGAGCTGGAACGGGTGTTGGAGGTGTCTCATGTTGGAAACGGGTAACGAGTTGGCGCATGTCGGCGAGATGCTGAGCGGGCCGGTGTTCGACGCGATGCGGCTGCGTGAAGAAGCGCACGTCGCCAAGTGCTTGCAGGAGGCCGCCGAGGAGGTTCTGGAGACGATGTTCTTTCTGACCGTCGACCGCGAGGTCGAATGGGAAGAGGTGTCGGGCAAGGAGCATCACTACGCGGAGATGGATTTTCAGGGCGCGGCCGAAGGGCGGCTGGAGCTGGCGGTGAGTGAGGATCTGGCGCCGGTGCTGGCGTCGGGATTCTTCGGCAAGGACGAGTCCGAGCTGACGCCGGCCGAAATTGCGGCGGTGATTTGCGAGCTGGCGAACATGCTGTGCGGCAGCGTGCTGAGCCGGCTGGAGAGCGGATCGCTGTTCCAGTTGGGGGCGCCGCAGATGATGGCGACGGATTTGGAGGGTGAGAGCCAGATCAGTGCCGGGCACAAGCGTGTGTTCGATTTGGGGAGCGGAGATGTAAAGGTCTGCTTCTGGATGTGGCGGGAGCACGAGGCGCCGCCCGCTCAATGAGTTCAGGAAAAAAAGTACGGGTGCTGATCGTGGACGATTCGGCGCTGGTGCGCAAGATTCTGAGCGACGCGCTGTCGCAAGACGACCAGATCGAGATCGTGGGAACGGCGCCGGACCCGATTGTGGCGCAGGAAAAGATTGCGCTGCTGAAGCCGGACGTGCTGACGCTCGATATCGAGATGCCGCGCATGGACGGGCTGACGTTTTTGCGCCAGCTGATGTCGACCAATCCGCTGCCGGTGGTGGTGATCAGTTCGCTCGTGAAGGCGTCGCAGGAGAACGCGATCGAGGCGCTGCGGTGGGGCGCAGTGGAGGTGCTGGCCAAACCGAACGGGCCTTATTCGGTGGGCGATCTTGCGAACCACCTGTGTTTCAAGATTCGCGCCGCGGCCGTGGCGAGGGTGGCGCGGAAGCCGGCGGCGGGCGCGAGTGGGGCGAATGGCGCCAAGCCTACGGCGCGGGCACGGCGGACGATGGAGCCGGCTATTCCGGGTGACGATCCGGCGCTGCGGTATCCGGAGCATTCGCTCTTTGCCATTGGCGCTTCGACAGGCGGCACGGAGGCGATCTTGAACGTGCTGTCGCGGCTGCCGAAGAATTCGCCGGGCATTATCATCACGCAGCATATTCCGGCGGGATTTAGCAGGACGTTTTCCGAGCGGCTGAACGAGACATGCGCGATGGAGGTGAAGGAGGCCGTGGACGGGGACACGGTGGGACCGGGCCGGGCGCTGGTGGCGCCGGGCGGGTTTCACATGCTGCTGCGGTGGGCCGGGACCGGGTATCGCGTGGTGGTGAAGGACGGACCGGCGGTGTGCTACCAGCGGCCGAGCGTGGATGTGATGTTTCAGTCGGTGGTGGCGGCGGCAAGGGGTCCGGTGATCGCGAGCCTGCTGACGGGGATGGGTTCCGACGGAGCGCAAGGGATGGTGGCGCTGCGGAAGGCGGGCGCACAGACGATTGCGCAGGACGAACAGAGCTGCGTGGTGTTTGGGATGCCGAAAGAGGCAATCCGGTTGGGAGGGGCGGAGCAGGTGTTGCCGCTGCTGAAGATTCCCGGGGCGATGCTGGCGGCGTTAAAGCGGGCCCCGGCGATGGCGCGGCGGTAGGGTTCGAGCAGGCGGCACGCGCGCTGACGCTTGCGATTGGGCGGGGAGGCCGCCTGAGGGACGGAACGCTTCAGGCGATGGCTTTGCGGCGGGTGCGGATGGGGACGGGGAGCTTAAGGCGCCTGGTCAT
>JBDTVQ010000298.1:0-8800 GCA_040007195.1 Acidobacteriota bacterium
CGCTCCAGTCAGTACCCGGAGAGCCCAAAACCACTGGTCCGGTTCATCACCCTCTGCTCTTAACTGCGAGATGATGAGCGGTATCGCATCCGGCCCCATGCCAATGATTTTTTGATAAGCATCAACCATAGCCATTGCTGTAATGGAGGAGGTAGCCCCTCGCTCATTTCTCCATTGAGTCGCCAACAGTTCAAAACGGATGGATCGCTGGAGTGCGCCATCAACCATCAACGAAGCGCCCTCTGTAATGGACATTACGGACCCATCCGCCGACGAATAGTCGGATGCTTCCGCATCTGGCGTGCAAACCAGGACGGCGCAAGTAGCGACTACTGTGATGACGGTTTTGGATGTGGAGAAAAACCATTGATACATAACGCCTCCTTTATTGTGGTCTTGCGGGAGCTTCATACCCACGTTTTAGATGGTCCGGCGCTTCCGACACCACCATGGTAGTTGCAGCCTTGAGGGCGTACATAGGGTTACCCTCATGGTCGTATTGCCCTGGGACTCGTATCACGCTGATGATCGACGGCCTGATTCGCAGAGTGCTGCCGTCCTCAAGTTTGATCTCCGTCCAGCGCTCCAACGACTCCATGATTGGTACGTCTATCCCTTCGACCAGTTTGCCATCGGGGGGCATGGGGATCTTAACTTTACGCTCCAATGTGACACCTCGCTTCCAGAGTAGCAACTGGGGAAGCATACCACCGCTCACGTATCAGGTGGCTGAGGGCGCTCCTGGGCTTTTTTCCACCGCGCCATCACGGCATTGCGGGCACTCTCGCTCCGCTGCTCCACGGTCATATTGGCAGCCCTGGCGGCCCCTCCCTTTTTCCCTCCCTTTTTCCCCAGCCTGGAGAAGTAGTCGCGCAATTCTTTCGGTAAGCGCTTGGCCATGCTTAAGTTTATACGTAAACGGAATACGAAATCAAGTCTTGACTATACGTAAACGGCTAACGTACAATTGGGTTGTGAACGAAAAAGCCCCAGTCAGCGCGCTAACGCTAACCGGGGCCTCAGATCGTACAGCCGAAGCCGCACGAACCGTCAATTCCAGTATCCGGCTTCAGGTTGCGAATCTCAAGGGGATTCCCTGTGACTTGCCATTCCTGCCGGGTCGATTGCCGCAAATTCGGTAAGCGCCAAGGCCGTCAGCGCTATCAATGCCAACAGTGCCGCAAGGTGTTCACGGATGCCCGTGACAACACTCTGGACGGTATGTACCTTCCCATCGAGAAAGCTGAGATGGTCCTCCGCCTCCTACTTGAAGGCAACAGCGTTGCCAGCGTGGAGCGCATCACGGACGTTCACCACTCCACGATCCTCAAACTCCTTGTGATTGCTGGCGAAAAAGCCGAGCGCGTCATGGCGGAGAAGGTCCGCAATGTAGAAGTGCGGGACGTGGAATGCGACGAGGTTTGGAGCTTCGTCCAGAAAAAGCAGAAGCGCGTGAAGCCCTGCGACGATCCAAACTTTGGCGACTGCTACGTTCACGTCGCAATTGAACGCCATTCCAAATTGGTTCTGAATATCGCTATGGGCAAACGCGACCAGGGCACCACTGACGTACTGATTGAAGGCTTACGGCAAGCAACGCGCGGCACGTTCCAGATCACGACCGACGGCCATGCTGCCTATCGTTCGGCGATCACCACAACCCTCCCTGACCGAGTGAGTGGCTTTGCTCAACTCATCAAGGTCTACAGCAACCCGCAGGATGGCGAGAAACGGTACAGCCCTGCCGAAGTCAGTGCAATCGATGTAGTCCCAGTCATGGGTCGCCCTGACCCCGAACGCATCTGTACATCAATCATCGAGAGAAGCAATCTTTCGCTGCGCATGGGCCTCCGCCGCTTCACTCGCCTGACGAATGCCTTCAGTCGCAAATGGGAAAACCACTGGGCTGCGACCATCCTCTGGTACTGCTGGTATAACTTCGGCAGAACGCACAAGTCGCTGCGCATGACTCCAGCCATGGCTGCGGGAATTGCCGATCACGTTTGGACCGTGCGCGATCTCCTGGAGGCTGCGTGATCCAATGGCTTCCCCTTCTCGCGCGACCGCCACCAAGATCAACCAACAATTAGCGCACTACCCGTGGCCTCCGCCCGCCGCCGTGTGTTAGCTTTACCGTATCGAGGTTAAATTCATGTCCCATCGCCGTGGCTTTCTTAAAACTCTCTCCACTCTGCCCGTCGTAGGTGGTCTCATGCCCAACGCTCTCAGCGCGGCTACCACCAAACGAGACTTCTTCAAGGAACTCGGCGTCAAACCGTTCATCAACGCCGCCGGAACGTACACCACGCTCAGCGCGTCACTGATGAACCCCGACGCGGTTGCCGCCTACGATTACGCTTCCAAACAATTCGTCAAACTCACCGACCTCCACGACGCTGTTGGCAAGAAAATCGCCGCACTCCTCAATGTTGAGGCCGCCATGGTCACCTCCGGCGCCGCCGGAGCGCTCACCTCCGGCACGGCCGCTTGCGTCGCCGGCAACAACCCCGACTACATCCGCGTCCTCCCCGACCTCGACGGCACCGGCATGAAGTCCGAAGTGATCATTCAGAAGTTGCACCGCTACGGCTACGACCACGCCGTCCGCAACTGCGGCATCAAGATGATTGAAGTCGAATCGGCCGCCGACATGGGAAAGGCGATCAATTCCAAGACCGCCATGGCGCTCTTCTTCAACGCCAATAACAACATCGGCCAAATCAAGGACGCCGAGTTCGTCGCCATCTGCAAGAAGCACAAAATTCCCAGCTTCAACGACGCCGCCGCCGACGCCCTGCCCGTCGAAAACCTCTGGAAGTGGACCAAAATGGGCTTCGACCTCGTCACCTTCTCCGGTGGCAAAGGTATCCGCGGTCCGCAGAGCGCCGGTCTCCTCCTGGGCCGCGCCGATCTCATCGCAGCAGCCCGTGCGAACTCATCGCCCAACGGCGACGCCATCGGCCGCGGTATGAAGGTCAACAAGGAAGAGCTGCTCAGCATGATGGTCGCCATCGAGTCGTACGTGAAGATGGACCACGACGCCGAGTTCAAGGAGTGGGAGAAGCGCTGCAAATTGGTGCAGGATTCCGTCTCCTCCATCCCGTCGATTCAGATGAGCGTCGACGTTCCCGAAATCGCCAACCGCACCCCGCACCTCCACATCAAGTGGGATCAGTCGAAGGTGAAGATCAGCTACCGCCAGGTAATCGACCAACTCCGCACCGGCGACCCCGCCATCGAAACCACGCCCGGCGGGCGCGATGAACTCGTCGTCAACTTCTGGATGCTCCAGCCCGGCGAAGCCCAAATCGTCGCCAAGCGCATTCGCGAAATTCTGAAGGCCGCCACGGTCTAATCCGGCTTCTTCAAATCGTCGCGTTGCCCGCCAAGCGCAGCCGCGTCGAACCGGGCCGTGACCAGGGGCACCTGGCAGCGTAGCTACCCGCGTGCCCCCCAAAAGATTCCGCTCTTTGCCGTCGGCACGGGCGGCGCCGTTCACTTGCTTGCTCGGGCAGGTCCGCATCCTGCGCCAACCGGCGCGAGATCCGTCGCCGGCCACGGCGCACGCAATACGCACTTTGTTGGTACGCTTCAAAGTTGCCTATGACATCGCCGACGCCCCTCGCCAGGCCATCAGACGCCCACATGAGCCCCGCTCATTGGCGCGCCCTCACTCTCCTGGTCATCTCTGTTGGGATCAATTACATCGATCGCGGCAGCCTCTCCATCGCCGCCCCCATTCTGCAAAAAGAAATGGGGCTCTCCCCCGAACAACTCGGACTTCTGCTTTCCGCCTTCTTCTGGACGTACGCCTCCATGCAAGTTGTCGCCGGCTGGCTGGTGGACCGCTTCTCCGTCAACCTGGTGTTCGGCATCGGCTTCATGCTCTGGTCGTGCGCCACCGCCGCCACCGGCATGGTCAGCGGCTTCACCGCCCTTCTCGTGCTCCGCGTCTTGCTCGGCGCCGGCGAATCGGTCGCCTATCCCGCTTACTCGAAAATTCTCGCCACCGGTTTTCCCGACCGCCATCGCGGCCTCACCAACGGCTTGATCGACGCCGGCTCCAAGTGCGGCCCCGCCATCGGCACCCTGCTCGGCGGCCTGCTCGTTGCCAAATTCGGCTGGCGTTTCCTTTTTCTCGCCCTGGGGCTTGGCAGTCTCCCGTGGCTAGTCGCCTGGGCGCTATGGGCTCCCAAGCCCGTCGCCGAATATCACAAGAACTCCAAATCCGGCCCCACCGCCGCCGACATCCTCAGTCGTCGTTCCTGCTGGGGCACTTTCCTGCTTCTGTTCGCCATAAACTACGCTTGGTACTTCCTGCTCACTTGGCTGCCTACTTATCTGGTTCAGCAACGCCACTTCAGCATGCAAAAAATGGCTGTACTCGGCTCAGTTGCATTCTGGGGACTGGCTGCCTCCACGACTATCGCTGGAATCGCTTCCGACCGCTGGATCGCCCGCAATCATAACCCCACGAAAGTACGCAAAATTTTTATCGTCAGCGGGTTGCTCCTGTGTACCCTGCTCGTCCCCGCGAGTTACGTCGAAGATGCGGATGTCAGCATGGGGCTTATCATAGCCGCCTGCCTCTGCTTCGGACTCACCACCTCCAACCACTGGGCTGTCACGCAAACCATGGCCGGCCCGCTCGCCGCCGGCAAATGGACAGGCCTCCAGAACGGCTTCGGCAACCTCGCCGGCGTCGTCGCCCCGTATCTCACTGGCGTCATCGTTCAGCGCACGGGCGCGTACGACTACGCGTTTCTGACGGTCGCGCTTTTCCTGGTAATGGGCGTCGCCTCGGTGCTATTTCTAATCGGCCCCATCCGCCAGATCGAGTGGAACAAATAGGGGGCTACGACGAGCCACGCCTCCCCCGTTCACGTTCGCCCACTACACATGCCCAATAACCCGAGATGTGGAATCCTCTCATCCGTCCAGCCACTCCCGACGACGCCCATGCGCTCGTGGGCCTTCTCCAACTGATCGCCCGCGAACGCATCCACACCGCCATCGATCAGCCCTGGCCCGCCGCCGCGCAACGCCAGCACATCCTCGATCAATCCCCGCGCGAATGCATCCACGTCGCCGAATCGCCGGCGGGCGAGCTGGTCGGCTACCAGGTCCTCGCCCTTTCCGCAGCCTCCATCCCGTCGATGTCCCACGTAGGCCAACTGGGTACATTCCTCGCTCCCAACTTCCGCCGCCAGGGTATCGGCCGCGCCCTCTTCACCGCCACACTGGCCTTCGCCGGCGCGCACGCCTACCGCAAGTTCGTCATTCAGGTCCGCGCTTCAAACACCGCCGCGCAGGCGTTCTATCAATCCGCTGGATTCGCTCCGTGTGGCCGCTATTCCCGCCACGTCCTCATCGACGGAGTGGAGGACGACGAGATCCTGATGGAATATTTCATCGATAGGTAGACTTCACCGTCGATGAGATAACCTCTAACGGCTGACGCCTGCCCGACATTCGCGCCCTGCCCCCCAGCCACGCGCGCGAGCCCCACCCCGAGCGTGCTATTCTGCATATTTCCAGCGGTACCCTGAGCAGTGATTTCCCGAAGATCAGCCTTGGCCGGCGGTGTTTGTGCCCTCGCCGCGCCCTTCGTCAATCGAGGCCAGTTCAGCCTCTTCGCTCGCGATACGCTCGAATACTCCACCCGTACAGTCGACCTTGTTCGAGAGAACACTGTCATCGACATGCTCGGACTGCTCACGCTCGACTACCGCAAACTCGCCGCCGTCCAAACCCAGGAGCTCGCCTTCCCGCAACAGGAATTCGACCTCCTCAAACACTCCGGCGTTAACGTCATCCATCCCGCCGTCGGCTTCACCAAGGGCGACATCCGCGGCTCCTCCGCCGCTGACCTCACTCGTTGGAATCACTTCGTCGCCACTTATGCCGACCGTTTTCTCCGGGTCGATACTCCCGCCGACCTGGAACGCACCAAGACCTCCGGCAAAATCGGCGTCATCCTCGGCCTGCAAAACTCCGCGCACTTTGAGACCCTCGCCGACGTCGATACCTTCTATGCCATGGGCCAGCGTGTCTCGCAGCTCACCTATACCAACAACGCTCTGGGCGGCGGCTCGGGCGATCCCAGGCGCGGACTCACTCCGTATGGCTCCGCGGTCGTCGACCGCATGAACCGCCTCGGCATGGCCGTCGATGTCTCCCATTGTTCGGACCGCACCACGCTCGATGCCATCGCAACCTCCCGCAAGCCCGTCCTGGTGACGCATTCCAACTGCCGAACGCTTGTGCCCAGCAGTGGCCGCTGCAAAACCGACGAAGCCATCCGGAACCTGGCCGCGAGTGGCGGCGTCTTCGGCATCACGCTCGTTCGCGGGTTCGTCCGCCCGGGCGGATCCGCCACCATCGAAGACGCCCTACAACACATCGACCACGTCATAGCGATCGCCGGTGTGGAACACGTGGGCCTAGGTACCGACGTTGATCAACAAGGCCGCGACCGTAACGGCGCCGCCCGATTCGACCTCGATGGCGCCAACTACTCGCGCAAGATTTACGACCTCACCGAGGGCCTCGTCCGCCGCAACTACACTCGCGCCGATATCGCCGCCATCCTCGGCGGCAATTTCCGCCGCGCCCTTGGCGAGATCTGGGCGAGCAACGGCACCGCCGCCCGCTAGCCGGTTCGAGTCCGAGACCTGATCCCACGCAACGCTCTTTGGATTTCGCAACCACGCCCCGCACGAGAGCGCAACCGCGACACACGCAACGAGCAAAACCATTCGCAGGGAAACAGACTCACCCCAGCGAATACCGCTCCTCCGGGACACCCGCTTGCACACCCTTGTAGGCGATCTTCAACAGCGGCGGCGCCACCACGGTCGTCGCAACAGCCATGAAGACCACCACGCCATACACATTCTGCGAGATCGCCCCCATCGCCAGGCCGATCTGCGCGACCACCATGCCCACTTCGCCGCGTGGAATCATCCCCACGCCAATCCGGATCGCCTCGGCTTTCCCCATACCGAGCGAGGCCAGCCCGCATCCGATGAACTTCGAAACCACCGCCGCCGCCAGAATCACCGCCGCCAGCAGCATCATCGAACTGTCCTGGAACGCCGACAGGTCCACGTGCAAGCCGATTCCGGCCAGAAAAAACGGCACCAGCAATTCCGCCGCGCCGTTGGCCAGGTCGTGGACGCGGTGTCCCACGCGCCCGGCCAACGCCATCCCCGCGAAGAACGCTCCCACAATCGCCGCCACGCCGATGTACACGGCCATTACCGACAGCGCGAACAACAACACCACGGCCAGCGCGAATTCGGCTTCGGCCACACGCAAACTCTCCTGAGCGCGGGGCACGATCTTCCCCATCGCCTTGTTGCCCCAGAACGCGATGCCCACCACGAACGCGATCGCCAGACCCGCCGTCAACGCGATCTCCAACACGTTCACTTCACCCTTGGCCATGCCGCTCACCGAAGCCAGCACGAGTAGGCCCAGAACGTCGTCGATCACCGCCGCCGCTAATATGATCTGACTGGATTTTTGCTGCAGCAGTCCCTTCGCCGCCAGCACCTGCGCCGTGATGCCAACACTGGTCGCCACCATCGCCGCGCCCACGAAGATCGCTTCAATCTGCGGCGCGCCCCAAAACCGCATGATCCCCCAACCCATGATCATCGGCACGATCACGCCGCTTACCGCCACCAGCGTTGCCGCCCCGCCCAGCTTCAGCAACTCGTCGGGCTTTACCTCCAGCCCCACCCGGAACAACAGAAACATCACTCCTAAGTCCGCCAGCGAGGTTGTCAGTTCGGTTGGCGCAACCCACGCCAGCACGCTCGGGCCGATTATGGCGCCGGCGGCAATTTCACCCACGATCCCCGAAATGCCCAGCCGCTCGAATATCTCCGCAAGCAGCTTCGCCGAGGCAAAGATGGTCAACATCGCCAGAGGCAGCCGCATCGCCTCCGACGGTGCGGCGGTCAAAAGAAACGCGAAAGGCCACGCGGCCATCGTCATCGCGAAACCAGCCGCTGCAGTTGTGTGTCCTCGCACACTTCATCGGCCCCAATCACGCGCCTGTATACAGCCTCGCGGATCCTGTTCATCGCCTCTTCGCCGCGGTTATACCGTGCCGCGCATTGGCGGCTCACCGCCAGATTTAACTCCCGTAATAGTTGCACCAGCCTCCAAGCGTCTTCGTTCGCGTACTGCTCGGTGAACACGCCCGTGCTCGCCGGCTCCAAAATGTGGATCCGCTCCGCATCGAGCGTCAGCGTCAACTGCCTTCGCGTTCCCGCCCTGCTCATCACGTGATCCAGCTCGATCCGCACCCCATTGCTATCCACCACATACCCGTCCGTTTCCTTCTCGCGCCACGCAAACCCTCCTCCAGCTGCTCTCGTCTCTTGAACCAACCATTGGACCAGATACGTGTCTGATATCGGCATTTGCAACCACCGCCCGGACGAGCGCCGGCCAGACTACTCGCTCGCATTCTAGTTCTACGCCAGAGCACCGTCTGTGTGCCAATAGAAATTTCTTCTCCACAACATCGAAATTTTGGTTTTGCCTGATGGATAGGATTGGACTATCTTCCGTATAGCAGCGCCCCGTCGCGTGAAAGGATTGGATCGCATCTGCGCGCCAGTCGCATTTCCGTCGGCTTCGCGCCTAATGACGAATTCTCAGTAGAGGAGACATCCGAATGAATTTGCCTATCGCAGGGGCGCGGTCTAAGTGGCCTCTTCTGCTCCTGGGCGCCCTAGCGCTCCAGGGCACTCTCTCCGCACAGGCTCCACCTGCGGGTCCCTCG
>JBDTVQ010000299.1:0-8791 GCA_040007195.1 Acidobacteriota bacterium
AGCCGAACATGAGGCGGTCGGGACCGAAGGCTTCGAGGACGGTATCGATGTAGGGGCGGAGGGTTTCGGGGGTCCAGTTTTCCCAATCCGCTTCGGTGACCATGCCGCTGATTTTGCAATAGACGTTGGGGCGCTTGGCCATTTCGTGGATATTGGCGGCCCAGGGCTCGCGCTCACCGGCTTTGATCTTGGGCTTGGCGATGTGGTCGAGGACGAAGACCTGATTGGGGTGGCGGTCGACGAATTGGATGGAGGGCTTGAGGTGGCGCTCGAAGATGAGGATGTCGTAGACGAGGCCGAGATTTTTGAGATGCGAAACGCCGCGGGAGAGGTCGTCGCGGAGGATGAAGTTGTCGTCGGGCTCGTCCTGGACGACGTGGCGAACGCCTTTGAACTTGGTGTGGGCCTTGTAGTGTTCGAGTACGTTTTCGACGCCATCGACCATCAAAGGGGCCCAGCCGACGACGCCTCGAATGAAATCGTTTTTCGACGCGTGGGCGAGCAGGAAGTCGTTCTCTTCGACCGTTTGCCGGGCCTGCACGCTGACGACGGCGTCGATGCCGACGGGGGTGATGGCTGCCTTGAGATCGGCGGGGGCAAAGGTGCGGCGGAGAGCCTTCATCGGCTCGCCGATCCAGCCGTACTCTTCGGCGGAATAGTCCCAGAAATGATGATGAGAATCGACGCGCAGAGCCATAGAAGAATCCCATGATACGCTAGCCGACGTGAAGGCGCTTCAACTTACCGCACTGCAAACCATTGGGCTGGTCGACGTTCCGGAGCCGGCCGCTCCACCGCCCGGCCATGCTCTGGTGCGAACGCTGCGGGTGGGCGTTTGCGGCAGCGATCTGCATGCGTACAACGGGCGGCAGATGTTCGTGGAATTTCCGCGCATTCTGGGGCATGAGCTGGCGGTGGAGGTGTTGTCGGCGCCGGAAGGCTCGGGATTCGCGGCGGGCGACATTGCTTGCGTGAATCCATTTGTTTCCTGCGGCGAGTGCCACACCTGCCTTGCGGGACGCACGAATTGCTGCACGCGGTTGCGCACGCTGGGTGTGCATATCGATGGCGGCATGTGCGAGCGGTTCACGCTTCCGGCGGCGAAGCTGAATGCGGCGGCGGGTCTGACGCCGGAGCAACTGGCGACGGTGGAGCCGCTGTGCATTGGGCATCATGCGGTACGGCGGGGCGCGCCGCAACCGGGCGAGCGGGTGCTGGTGATTGGCGCGGGGCCGATCGGGCTGGCGGTGTTCGAGGGCCTGCGAGGGTCGGGTGCGCGGGTGACGGTGGCCGAACGAAGTCCCACGCGGCGGCGGTTCTTGACCGAGCGCTTGGGGCACAAGGATGTCGTGGAGTCGACCGAAGGGTTGCTGGCAGAATTGGTAGTGGATGCGACGGGTTCTCCCGCGGCGATGAGTGCCGCGCCGCTGAACGTGACGCATGGCGGGCGGCTTGTGTACGTGGGCCATCAGCCGGGGGACATTTCGCTGCACAACCCGTTGTTGCACGCACGCGAAGTTACGGTTCTTTTCAGCAGGAATGCGAATGAGACGGATTTTGGATGGGTGATTTCGAGGCTCCAGCAGAAGGTGATTGATTCCACGCCTTGGATTGCGCCGCTGACGGCGCCGGGCGATGTTGCGGCGTCGTTTCCGATCTGGCTGGATCCCGAGCAGGGAATTGTGAAGCCGGTGATTGCGTTTTCGTGAAGCCCGCTGTAGGATGATGCGCCAGAAAGGGGACAAGCTCACCATGATCAGGCGAGTATTTCTCACGGGTTTTTGCACGCTGTTGTTGACGGCCGGCGCGATGGCGGCCGATGTGTCGGGCAAGTGGACGGGCAAGGTGCCGCGGCGGGACGAAGCGGTGGAGACGACATTCACGTTCAAGGTGGACGGCGGGAAATTGACGGGGACGATGTCGAGCGCGCAGGGGGAGCAGGCGATTAGCAACGGGAAGGTGGAGGGCGACGCGATCAGCTTCACGAGCGAAGCCAACGGCGCGACGGTGACGTTCAAAGGGGCGGTTTCGGGGAACGAGATTAAGTTCACGCGGGCGCGGGAGGGCGGGCAGGCGCGCGAGTTTGTGGCGAAGCGGGCGAACTAGCGGCGGGTGGGGGCCGGTGGCGGGCGGGTGGCCTGTTGAACTAGGTGCGAGTGGCCGCTGATGTGGGGGCGGGTGGCCGCTGATGTGGGGCGGGTGGCCGTTGAACTAGCGGCGGGTGGCCTGTTTGGAGGCGGCCTCATAGAGCAGGGCCAGGTTGTCGGCGTGAACCTGTTTCAGGCTTCCGCCGAATAGGGTGTTCTGGTGCATCTGTTGCGCCATCTTGACCCAGGCGATCATGGACTGGCCGTTCTTCATGGTGTAGTCCACGCGTGCGCCCGAATCGAGCAGCACGCGCACGAGGCCAGGGCATCCGTAGACGGCGGCGGTGGATAGGGCCGTGACTCCGCCGGGCTCCTCGCTATGGATATTGGCTCCGGCTTTGAGGAGCAGTTTCGCCGAATCGGTGGCCGCGGTGCAGAGCTCACCGCCGTGGTATGCGGCGGAGATGAGCGGAGTTCGATGGCCGGTGGCGTAGTTAGGATCGGCGCCGGCGGACAGGAGCGCTTCGACCAGGTCGGGATTGTAGACAGCCTTGTAGAGGGGGGCGAGATCGCCATCGGCTGTTCGGGCGTTGGCGTTTGCGCCTGCCTTCAGTAATGCCTGCGTGCATGCCACGTGACGGCCTTCGGGGTGATGGTTGTGGGCTTCGAGGCCCGTGGCGTGGTGAAGCGCCGACATTCCCGTGGCGTCCAGTTCGTTTACGTTGGCTCCGGAGGCGATCAGCCGTTTCACGGCTTCGATATCTCCGGCGTAGGCGGCGCGAAGCAGCGGCATGTCGCGCACCGAGCTTTCGGCGAGCGTTTCATTACCACCGATGAACGACCAGGTGCCGAGAACGGCAACGGTGAGCACGAGCGCGGCGGTCGTGTTGCGGTCCATCTTGACTCTATCGGCCGGCAGGCAATTCCTCTTCAATCGTGCATCCGGCGGGAGGCGCGCCGCATCCATTTTAGTGTTATGACAAATACCGTAACCGAAACCAAAGGGCTTTTGAGCCCGGTGCGGCTCGGCGGGCTTACGCTTCCCAACCGCGTGGTTATGGCGCCGCTGACCCGCAATCGATCGCACGAGGAGTTTGTTCCGTGGGAACTCAACGCGCTGTATTATTCGCAGCGGGCTTCGGCGGGTTTGATCATTTCAGAGGCTACGGCGGTGAACCCGTTCGGCCATGGCGGAAGCCACACGCCGGGTTTGTACACGTGCAAGCAGATCAACGGGTGGAAGCTGGTGACGGAAGCGGTTCATCGCAAGGGCGGGCGAATCTTTGCGCAGCTTTGGCACACGGGTAAGCAGGTACCCGCCGAGGCGCTGCCCGCGGGCGCGTCGCGGCAGAGTACGGAGTCGCTGACGCTGGGGGGAATTTCGACGGTGATTGACGATTACCGGCAGGCGGCCTTCAACGCGCATGCGGCGGGGTTTGACGGCGTGGAGATCCACGGCGCGAACGGGTATCTGCCGGATCAGTTTCTGGAAGACGGCACGAACCGGCGGACGGATCAGTATGGCGGGGTGGTGGAGAACCGGGCGCGGTTTCTGATCGACGTGACGCGCGCGGCGATGGGAGTGTTGGGAGCGGGACGCGTGGGGGTGCGGTTGTCGCCGGGCGGTAACATGGGCGGCATTGGCGATTCGCAACCTTGGGAGACGTTTTCGTATGCGGTGCGGGAGTTGGATAAACTTGCGCCCACTTACATTCATTTGGTGGAGCCGAGGGCTCATGATGGCTTGCTGGACGATTTGGCGAGCGCGCGCTTTCGCCCGCTGGTAAGCAGGCCGACGCAACTGATGGTGGCGGGCGGCTATGATGCGGAATCGGCCGAGGCGGCGATTGAGAGCGGCCGGGCGGACCTGGTCGCGTTCGGGCGTTTGTTCATCTCCAATCCCGACCTTCCCGAGCGTTTTGCCCGGAAGGCGGAGCTGAATGCTTACGATCGATCCACGTTTTATGGTGGCGGCGCGCACGGGTATGTGGACTATCCGGTCTTAAATTCGTGATCCGCGAGATGAAGCGGTTCTCATAGTACTGCTGGAACCGGGGAGCTAAGCGGCGGGGCCTTAGTACAAAGCCCTAAGTGTGACTACTTTTGTGTATTAGCGCGATTACAAGCGTGTCTAAGTGGCCGTATAGTCGGTTCAACGTTGAGGAGAACCGACGAAAATGATAAAAAATGTTTCACTTGCTTTGGTGGCTGTACTGGCTCTGACGCAGTCGCCGCTGTTGGCCGCGAACCTGTTGGTGAACGGTGGATTTGAGACTCCGGTCATCGCGGGGGGGCCTGGGTATCTGCAGATCGATTTCGGCAGTGAGCCGGGGGGATTCGGCTGGACGGTGACCACGAACAGCGTGGACATCGTCGAGAACGGCCCGTACGGCACATTTATCGAAGGCGTGCAGGGGCTGGATCTGATTGGGTTGGGCAGCACGGGTGGCATCACCCAAACGTTTGCGACCACGTCAGGACTGACCTATCTCTTGCTGTTCTACTACAGTGACAACCCAGGCAATGGAGATCCGTCAGCCGCAACGGTGACGATCATCGATGGCAGCAACACGTTGTTGTCGGATTCGGTCGCCCACTCCCTTGCTACGTTGGGCACTCCCGACTGGCAGGTGTATAGCGCGACGTTTGTCGCCACAGGCACTTCGGCGACGATCACCTTCGACTCGATTCCGGGCGGCGGCAGCGGCGGGATCTTCCTGGACGGTGTTTCGGTGGAGCAGGTTCCGGAGCCGGCCACGATTGCGCTGATGGGTGTGGGGCTGCTGGGGCTGGGCGTTTTGCGGCGCCGCAAGACCAGCGTGCCGGAACCGGTGCGCTACAGCATTCCTTCGATCTGGGAATAGACGGCATCGAGCGCGGCGGGTAGGGCTGAGGGGTCCTTACCGCCTGCCTCTGCCATGTCGGGCCGACCGCCGCCCTTGCCTCCTACCGCTTGGGCGACGGCGCCGGCCAGTTTACCGGCGTGCACCTTGGCTGTGAGGTCTTTGGTGACCGCGGTGATGATGGCTACCTGGCCGTCGGCGGCGGAGGCGAGGACGACGACGCCGGTTTTCCACTTGTTGCGGAGGGCGTCGGCGAGGGTGCGCATTTGGGCGCGGTCGAGGGAGTCGGCTTGCGCGGCGAGGACCTTCACGCCTTTCAGCTCGCGGGCCTGCGATTCGAGATCGGCAAGCGCGGAGTGGGCCAGCTTTTCCTTCATCTGCTCGATTTGCCGCTCCATCTGTTTCTGATGGGCGAGCATTTTTTCCATTTGGCCGAGCAGGTCGTCTTCATTCACGCGCAGGGTTTTGGCGAGGGAATCGAGAGCGGCGGTGGTGGCCTGGAGTTTGTGCAGAGAGCCTTCGCCGGTGACGGCTTCGATGCGGCGGACGCCGGCGGAGATGGAGCCTTCGCTGACTACTTTGCAGAGGCCGATGTCTCCGGTGCGGGAGACGTGGGTGCCGCCGCAGAGCTCGCGCGAGAAATCACCGACGGTGACGACGCGGACCTTGTCGGCGTACTTTTCGCCGAACAGGGCCATGGCTCCGGTTTCGATGGCCTGGTCGAGTTCCATTATGTTGGTGACGACGGGGACATTGGCGAGGATCTGTTCGTTGGCGAGGCGCTCGATTTCGGCGAGCTCGTCGGCGTCGACCTGGGTGTAGTGGGTGAAGTCGAAGCGGAGGCGGCCGGGATCGACGACGGAGCCGGCCTGTTTCACATGCGTGCCGAGGACGGTGCGCAGGGCGGCATGGAGCAGGTGGGTGGCGGTGTGGTTGCGGCGGGTGGAGGAGCGCAGGGATTCGGTGACGACGGCGCGGAGTTCTTCGCCGGTTTCGATGGGCGCGAGCTGTTCGATTTTGTGGACGGCGAGGCCGGGCACGCCGTACGTGGTGTCGAGGACGCGCGCGACGAGTTCGCCGGTGGAGGCGCGGTAGAGTTCGCCTTTATCGCCGACCTGGCCGCCGGTTTCGGCGTAGAAGGGCGTGCGGTCGAGGACGAGCTCGGTGCCGCCCTTTTCGATGGCGCGGACTTTGCCGGTGGCTTCGAGGGTGTCGTAGCCGAGGAACTGGGAGCGGGCTTCGTCGACCAGCTTTTGATAGACGGGATCGATGTGGGCTTTTTCAGCGCCCTTCCATGAAGCGCGCGCACGGGAGCGCTGGCCTTCCATTTCGGTTTCGAAGCCAGGGCGATCGATGGTAATGCCGAGTTCGCGGCCGATTTCTTCCTGCTCGTCGAGGTTGAGGCCGTAGGTGTCGTACAACTTGAAGGCCACGCTGCCGGAGAGCACGCCGTTCTGGGCCTGCTTCACTTCGTCGTGGAAGACCTTTTCGGCGACCAGATAGGTGGTGGCGTAGCGGTGCTCTTCGTCCTTCACGATGCGGGCAACGCGCTGGACGGATTCCATGAGCTCGGGGTAGGCGGGCTTCATGAAGTCGGCGACGAAGCCGGTGAGTTTGTAGAGGAACGGTTCCTGGTTGCCGGCACGCCGCGCATGACGCATGGCGCGGCGCATGATTTTGCGGAGCACGTAGCCGCGGCCTTCGTTGGAGGGGACGACGCCGTCGTGGATGAGGAAGGCGGAGGCGCGGGCGTGGTCGGCTGCGATGCGGAGGGCGGCGTCGTTTTCGGCGTTCAGGCCCTGCTCGACATGCAGGAGGTCGCCGGCGTGATCGACGATTCCTTTTAGGAGATCGCACTCGTAATTCGAGAGTTTGCCTTGGAGGATGGCGGCGACGCGTTCGAGCCCGAGGCCGGTGTCGATGGAGGGGCGGGGAAGGGGGGTGAACTTACCGGAAGCATCGCGATCGAACTGCATGAAGACGAGGTTCCAGATTTCGACGAAGCGGCCGCCGCCGTCGAGCGGGAACTCCTCATGCTCATGGCCTGCGGCGGCGGTGCCGGGGCCGAGGTCGAAGTGGATTTCCGAGCAGGGGCCGCAGGGGCCGGTTTCGCCCATCTGCCAGAAGTTGTCCTTTTCGTCGAGGCGGAAGATGCGCGATTTGGGGACGCCGGCGACCTTTTGCCAGAGCTCTTCGGCTTCATCGTCTTCGCGGAAGACGGTGACGTAGAGCTTGTCCTTGGGCATGCCGTAGTCTTTGGTGACGAGGTCCCAGGCGTACTCGATGGCTTGGGCTTTGAAGTAGTCGCCGAAGCTGAAGTTGCCCATCATCTCGAAGAAGGTGTGGTGGCGGCGGGTGTAGCCGACGTTTTCGAGATCGTTGTGCTTGCCACCGGCGCGGACGCATTTCTGGGCGGTGGTGGCGCGGGAGTAGTCGCGCTTTTCCTGGCCGAGGAAGAGGTCTTTGAACTGGTTCATGCCCGCATTGGTGAAGAGCAACGTGGGATCGTTGGCGGGAACCAGGGAAGAGGAGCGCACGACGGCATGGCCGCGCTGATGGAAGAAGTCCAGGTATTTCTGGCGAATTTCGTGACCGGTCACAGATTCTATTCTGGCACGGGGGCCTTGGCGTTCTCCCTGAGTTGCGCGAGGTAGGCGGCGGTTCCAGCGAATATCGACATCCAGGCACACGAGAATAAGCGCAACTCGTAATGCTGAGCGTAGGCGAACTCCTCGTCCGTGAGGTATCGAATGAACCTTCCGTGGTTGGATAGCTGCGGCTTGCCGTCGACAACCGTTGGGCTTCCTCCTTCGAAGTAGATGTACATCAGCGCCATGGTCAGCAGGAAGTAGGCGAACAGAATGTAAAAGGGCACGCGCAGCGGCGGAGCCCATTTGGCTAACGACTTCGGTGCGTTTCGATATCGAAGGGCAACAAACCCGCCTGCCGCAATAACGATGAAATGAAAAGGTACGAACGGGTCAATATTGTTCAGTCCGGTGAAGAAAAATGTTCCGCAGTGGATGAGAAGGGTTGCGAAGAAACACGCCAGGCAGAGAAAAAATACCGGCTTGTCGAAACGGCTCATCGGGCGGGAATATTGGAAGACGGCTTGATCGAACGGATTTTCTTAGGAGGAGAAGCGCCGCGGAGCAAGCCGCTGACGCTGAGATCCTCATCGAGCGTTGGCCAGTGAATGCCGAGTCCGCTGCCGAGGAGACGGAAGTTCTGGCGGTCGGTTTCAGAGCCGTGGAGAAGACGAGGAAACCAGGCGAGGGGGACGGTGAGGGTACGGCTATCGAGGAGATAGACACGCAGTTCGTCGTCTTTGAGTTCGACGCGGGAGGCGCGTGGGGTGTCGGGAAAGTTGGGCACCCGCATCCCAGTTGACGTCTGCTTCGATACGATGAGACATGGCCCTCAGCATACGAGCCTTTGCGCCTGGAGACGAGCAGGCGTTTCGGGAATTGAACGAGGCGTGGATTACCCGCTACTTTGAGATGGAAGCTCCCGATGTGGCGATTCTCAATGACCCGAAGGGGTTGATTCTCGATCCGGTCGGGCACGTTTTGATTGCCGAATTGGATGGTGCGAGCGTGGGGACTTGTGCGCTGGTGGCGATGCCGAAGGATACGTTTGAGGTGGTGAAGATGGCGGTGGCGGAGTCGCAGCGGGGGAAGGGGATTGGGCGAGAGCTGATGGCGGCGGTGGTGGAGACGGCGCGGCGGGTGGGGGCGAAGAGATTGCATTTGGAGACGAACAGCGTGCTTGAGCCGGCGATACGGCTGTACGAGTCGTTCGGTTTCGTGCGGGTGGCGGCGAACTCTGAGTTCCGGCGGGCGGATGTGGCGATGGAGCTGC
>JBDTVQ010000300.1:0-8736 GCA_040007195.1 Acidobacteriota bacterium
TCTTCCGGCTGCTTCGTGCAAGCGGTCAAACCCGCGAGGCCGAGCGAGGCGCCGAGCAATTGCAGCATGCGGCGGCGTCCAACCGGATCTGACCAGGTCGACGCGCCATCGGGAAATTCGTTGGAAGCCCATTGCTGAAACATCGACGTGCCAGCCAGCTCTTCCAGACTGCGCCAGAACCGCTTGCCGGTTTGACCGGCCACGTGATCGCGCATGACCTCCAGCGCGGCTTGCGGGTCCATCGCAACGGGAGTGGGCGCGGGCCGGGCGGCCGTGGGGATCGGGCCGATTTGTACGAGTGGGGAATGCTGTGATGTCGACATCGCGTTTACCGGTGACAGACCGAGCAATCGGTGAGCTTGCGGACCTTATATTCGGCCACAAGTTTCGGGCCCAGGACGGCTTGATCGCCCTCGGGTTTATATTCCATGTTGAACACCTGGTCTCTGGGGCGGATGTACTTTTCCGGAGCGCGGTGGCAGTCCAGACACCACTCCATGAGCAGCGTGTTCTCTTTCCAAACCATGGGCATCAGATCCACCCGGCCATGGCAGGTGGCGCAACCCATGCTTCCCTTGGTCACGTGGATGCTGTGGTTGAAGTAGACGAACTGGGGAAGGTCGTGAACGCGATTCCATTGGATGGATTTGCCCGTCCGCCAGCTCTCGCGAACCGGTTCCAGAATCGGCGCCTCACTCCAGATCTGCGAGTGGCACCCCATACAGGTTTCCGTCGGCGGAATGCCGGCCGACGAGGAGACTTCGACCGATGTGTGACAGTAGCGGCAGTCCAAACCCACGCCGCTGACATGATGCTTGTGCGTGAACATTACCGGCTGGTCGCGCGGTACGTTCACGTTGGTCACATAGGAAGTGCGCTCGATATTGTTCACAATACCGCCCAAACCGAGCGCGATGCCGAGACCCGCAACGACGCTGGCCTTGGCAAATGTGTTGGCTCCCGGGCGGAATAATTGGGACACGCCTCACCCCCTACCGATAGTCCTGGGGCTTCGTGGAATCCGGTCCGGCGCAGCGGCCCAACCTTCTATAAGTCCATTCCCACCAACTGCTTGCGACGCTAACGAGGCCGTTCAAGGCGCACGCCACCCGCAGGGGTTGCCCAGGCAAGTTGCTAGTATTACACAGCCTTGAAAATCAGTCTAGTTGTACAGGAAAAATTCTCGCCGCGTTTGCAAGTAAGTCATTGGAAAGTTTGACGATAAAATTTCTTGTAAAACAGTAAGGCTACACTGCGTGAGCGGCGACAACCTTGTCATTTAGCTCAATGCCCAGGCCGGGGCGGTCGGAGACGCGCAGGATGCCGCCCTTCTCAAACACTTCCGGCGGGTTGATCAACTCGCCGCGCCAGGGTGCCTCACCGTAGCCCAATTCAAGGATCAGGAAGTTCGGCATGGCGGCGCAAACCTGGGCGGCGGCGGCATTCCCGACGGGACTGGCCGGGCCGTGCGGGGCGACGGGGAGTCCGGCCGCCTCGCTCATCGCGCCGATTTTGCGGGTCTCGAGCAAGCCGCCGCAGTACTTGATGTCGGGCATGGTGATGTCCACGGCGCCGCCCTTTATATAGGGATAGTAGTTTTTCGTGCCGAAGATGGACTCGCCGCCCGCCGTTTTCATACTGACCTTCTCGTTCAACTCGGCGAGGCCGGGAATGCCGCGGCAGATCTCTTCGAACCAGAACAGCTTCGAGGGCTCCAGGCGGCGGGCGACCTCCAGCCCCTCGGCCACGTTGAAGTTTGAGTGCCCATCGACGAGCAGGTCATCCGTGGGGCCGATCACCTTCCGGACGGCCTCCACGCAGGCTACGCCGGTGTTTGTGCCTTGGGCGCGGGCGGGTTCCTGCTTGGGCAGTCCGTCGAAGCTGGCCATCTTGATGGCATCGAAGCCATCGCGAACGGCAAGCTCGGCGAGCTTGGCGAAGCCTTCGGGGCTGCGGTCGAACGTGGCGCGATTGATGTTTGCGTAATGGCGGATGCTGGGATTCAGCCTGCCGCCAAACAGCGCCCACACGGGGAGGCCGAGAGCCTTGCCCTGCAGATCCCACATTGCCTGTTCGATCGCGCTGAAGGCTACCGCACCATTGCGCTTGTTGGCTTCGGCCGACGGCATGACGTCGCGCCGGTACATCTCGACATCGAACGGCGAGCGGCCCCGGGCTTCCTTAAAGTAGGTGTCGATCAGATTGATGACGCCCTGGTTTGCGGCGCCGTGCGAGGCGTCGCCCAGGCCAGTGAGCCCGTTCGAGGCTTTCAATCGCAGCAGCACCCATTCGCCGCGTTGATTCACTTTCACGCGGAAGATTTCGAAGGATTCGATGGTGAGTTTGGGGGCGGCCTTCAAAAACGGGATGGCGAAGGGCGCGGCGAAGGAGGTGAGGAGGGTACGACGGTTCATAATTCTTCGCTCGTCTGAGATCCTATCATCTAGTGCTCATGGACATCTCGGAAGTCTGGCCGTTCGCAACTCTCGCGGCACTTGCGGTCATGGGTTGGATAGCGTTTCGAGCCGGGCGGCGGCTGCGCTCCCGATGGCTTCGTGTCCCCGTGCGTATCGCCGGGTCGGTCTCGTCAGTCGCCGGGCTTTGCCTGCTCGTTTTCCTGTCGGTGCTCGATTTGAATTGCACAGTTCGCACACCGGCCGTCCCGTCACCCGATGGCATGCACGTCGCCCTCAGGAGCTACGCCGAGCAGGGGGCATTGGGAGCGGACTACGCCTCAATCAGCCTCCGCCGAACCTGGTATCCACGCGCGGACGAAGTGTTTTTTGGCGCGGGCTGGGTGGATAGGAGCGGCAAGAACCACGATCCGGCTGTGCGCTGGCTCGATAGCTCACATCTCGAAATTCGCCACATCGATGCCGGTGTTCGCGAAAATCGCTGTGGCCAGCGAGTAGATGGAGTCGAAATCGTCTGCGTGAAAGTCCCGCCTACCAGTTCGTGATGCTGCCGTCCGGGCGCCTATAAATCGGAATCGGCTTGTTGAACTGGGTCACTTCGGTGATGAGCTTCATCTTGCTCATGTCGACTTCGACGCCGAGGCCGGGGCGGTTGACGGGCCACATTTTGCCTTCGCGGAAGTCGTAGTGCTTGGGCAGGTGCGGCAGGCCGGGGTTGAACAGGTTCGACATTTCCATGAGTGCCGGGCCGCCGAAGGAGCCGCAGACGTGCACGAGGGCGCTTTCGGCAATCGGTCCGGTAAAGTGCGGCACGAGGCCGACGTAGTGGGTCTCGCAGAGAGCGGCCTGCTTCATGAGTTCGGTGATGCCGCCCGAGTTGGGCAGGGTGATGCGGTTGTAGTCGATGAGGTGGTTCTCGACCAGCATGTTCATGTCCCACTTGTCGCCGTACTGTTCGCCGACGGCGATGGGCACTTTCACGTTGTTGCGCAACTGGCGGTAGACCTCGGGATTTTCGCTGCGGACGAGGTCCTCGCAGAACATCGGTTCGAGCGGTTCGAGCAAGGTAGAAAGGCGCACGGCGTCGGGGTAGTCGAGGCGCGTGTGATAGTCGATGGCCCATTCGCCACCGGCGGAAGCAACGCCTTCGGCCAGTTCTTTGCAGTGCTCAAATGTGCGATGGACTTCGACACGCGAGCGGAAGTCCGCGTTGTCGCCCTGGCCGGTGACGCCGGTGCGATAGGCGCGGAAACCGGCTTTGATGCAGGCCGCGCCGGCATCGCGCGTGGACCCTTTGAATGGGAACCCGGTGGCGTAGCATTCGACGTACTCGCGCGTGAGGCCGCCCAGCAGCTCGTACACGGGCACGTCGAGCGCCTTGCCTTTGAGATCCCACAGGGCCAGGTCGAGCGCGCCGATGGCGTGGAGCTTTTCGCGGCCGGGCGGATAGAAGAAGTTGCGGTACATCCACTGCCACAGGTGCTGGATGCGCGACGGGTCCTGGCCGATCAGCAGCCCGGCGCACTGCTCGATCATCTGCTTCGATCCGCCTTCGCCGATGCCGGTGAGCCCGGCGTCGGTTTCGATCATGACGACGTCCATGTTCTGGTTGAAGATGGGGCGGTTGACCGGAGACTCCCAGTAGGTGACTTTGGTGATCTTCATCTTCTTGAGCGCGGCATTGGCGCGGCTCAACAGAGTGCCGGAACCGAACAAGGCGGTTTGCAGAAGCGAACGTCGCGAGAGCATGGAGGCAATATACTAGAGTCGAGTCCACACATGCGAGCGTTTGCATTCCTGGTCCTTGTGTCTCTGCCGTTGGCGGCCGCCGATTTTACGACGGATGTGCAGCCGGTACTGCGCAAGCGTTGCTCGGGGTGCCACGGCGCGGCGATGCAGAGCAACGGGTTCCGCGTGGACCATGCGGCGTCGCTTTTGAAGGGCGGTTATTCGGGCAAGGCGATCGAGCCTGGCAAGGCCGCCGAGTCGCTGTTGGTGAAGCGGGTCACCTCCGACAAGAAAGAGTTTCAGATGCCGCCCGCGGGGCCGAGGTTGACGGCTGCCGAGGTGGAGGCGCTGAAGGCGTGGATCGCAGCCGGCGCGAAAATTCCAGCCGATCTGCTGGCCCAGCCGCTGCCGCGCAGACAGTCCGATCATTGGGCGTTCCAACCCGTGAAAAAGCCGACAGTGCCGGTGGTAGCGGGCGCGAAGACACCGATCGACGCATTCGTGCTGGCGCGCTTGCAGAAGGAAGGCATTGCGCCGTCGCCCGAAGCATCGAAGGCGACGCTACTGCGGCGTGTGGCGCTCGATTTGACCGGGCTGCCGCCGAGCGATGTCGAGACACGCGAGTTCATGGCAGACATGCGTCCCGATGCGTACGAGCGTTTGGTAGACCGTCTGCTCGCTTCGCCGCACTACGGCGAGCGCTGGGCGCGGCACTGGCTGGACCTGGCGCACTACGCTGATTCCGACGGCTACGAAAAAGATCTCACGCGTCCTTACGCCTGGCAGTACCGCGATTGGGTGATCCGCGCGTTGAATGCGAACATGCCGTTCGACGAGTTCACCATAGAGCAACTGGCGGGCGATATGATGCCGAACCGCACGACCTCGACCGAGATCGCCACCGGCTTTCTGCGGCAGGTGTTGACGAATCGCGAGGCGGGAGTAGATCGCGACGAGGCGCGCTTCGAGCAACTGGTGAACCGCGCGAACACAGTGTCGACGACGTGGTTGGGTATGACCACGGGCTGTGCGCAGTGCCACGACCATAAGTACGATCCGATTTCTCAGAAGGACTACTATCAGCTGCTTTCGTTCTTCGACCGGTCCGACGAGGAGATGATCGATGCGCCGGTGCCCGGGCAGATGGGCCCGTACCTGGCGGCGCTGCCGGAGTACAAAGCCAAGCGCGCCGAGCTGATGAAGAAGTACGACGTGGCGCCCTTGCAGGCGCAGTGGGAAGAGTACATGCGCAAGGCGATCAGCGCGCCGGGCTCGCAGGCCGAGTACGATTTCCAACTGACGTCGATGAAGGCAATGGTGGACGGCGCGCAGAAGATTCTGCTGCGTCCCGCGGCCGAGCGCAGCGAACGGGACAAGGAGCGCCTGGAAGATTACTTCGTAAAAAACGTGGGGCTGGCGCCGGGCCTCGACAAGGCCAAGATGGACAGCATCAAAGAGATGCGCAAGGAACTGGCGGAGCTCGACAAAGCTCTGCCACGGCCCGCGCAGGCGATGGTGATGGTGTGGGACAGCGAATCGCCCAGGACGCGGCTGCGTGTAAAGGGCCAGTGGAACAAGCCGGGAATTCCCGTGGACGCCGATGTACCGGGCGTGCTGCCGGCGCTGGGGGCGAGCAGTGCGGACCGGCTGGCGTTGGCGCGGTGGATGGTGCGCGCCGACAATCCGATGACGCCGCGTGTAATCGCCAATCGCACGTGGCAGGAGTATTTCGGCCGTGGCCTGGTACGCACGAGCGAGGACTTCGGCAAGATGGGCGAAAGGCCGACGCATCCGGAGCTGCTTGATTGGCTGGCGGCCGAGTTCCGCGATTCCGGCTGGGACATGAAGGCGCTGCACAAGACGATTGTGATGAGCGCGACCTATCGCCAGTCTTCGAGGGCGCGCCCGGAGTTGCACGAGCGCGATCCGGAAAATGCATTGCTGGCGCGGCAGCAGCGGATGCGCCTGTCGGCCGAGTCGATTCGCGACGCGGCGTTGCGAGTGAGTGGATTGTTGAATACGGAGATCGGCGGGCCGAGCGTGAAGCCGCCGCAGCCGACAGGCGTGGAGCAACTGACCTACGCCAATAACAACAAGTGGGTCACCAGCACGGGACCGGAGCGCTACCGGCGCGGCCTGTACATCCACTTCCAACGCACGGCGCCGTATCCGATGCTGATGAACTTCGATTCGCCGGATTCGACAGTGGCCTGTTCGCGGCGCACGCGGTCGAACACATCGCTACAGGCGTTGAACCTCATGAACGACGAGGTATTTTACGAGGCCGCGAATGCGCTGGCGTGGCGCGTGGAGAATGAAGCTCCGGCGGGCGAGCGCGCTGCGTATGCGGCGCGGCTGGCATGGGGCCGTGAAGCGACAGATGCGGAGAAAGCGCGGCTGTCGAAATTGATGGACGAGATGGCCGGCGAGAAGCCGCTGGTGGCCGTGTGTCGCGCGTTGTTGAACACGGACGAGTTCATTGTCAGGCAGTAAATGGTGAGGCAGTAAATATGGAATTTCGCGATTACCAGTTGTTACGGTCGAGACGAAAGCTCCTCAGTGAAATGGCCGGCGGCATCGGAGCGCTCGCTCTGGGCGACCTGTTCGCGCGCAACGGCTACGCGGCCTCGGGCGCCGCGCGAACCGACCCGCTCGCGCCGAAGGCACCGCACTTCCCCGCCAAAGCCAAGAACGTCATCTTCCTCTTCATGGAGGGCGGGCCGAGCCAGATGGACCTGCTGGACCCGAAGCCGGAGTTGAAGAAATATCACGGTCAGGCCGCGCCGGCGTCGATTACGTCGCAGCTCCAGCTGGCCTTCACGAAACCGAACGCGGCCATTCTCGCCAGCTCACGCGAGTTCAAAAAGTACGGCAAGGCCGGACTCGACTTCAGCGATTGGCTGCCGAACATGGCGCAGAACGCCGACGATATGTGCATCGTGCGGTCGATGTACTCCGAGGCATTCAATCACCACCCGGCGCAGTTGATGCTGTTCACCGGCACGCAGCAGTTCGGGCGGCCGACGATGGGCGCGTGGACGATTTACGGATTGGGCAGCGAGAGTGAAAACCTGCCTGGGTTCGTTGTGTTGTCGTCGGGCGTCGGGACCTCCGGCGGCGCGTCGAACTTTTCGAGCGGCTTCCTGCCCTCAACCTATCAAGGGACGCCGTTGCGCAGCGCGGGCGATCCGATTCTCTACCTGTCGAACCCGAAGGACGTGACACCACACGGGCAGCGCGCCGTGCTCGACGCTGTGCGCGACCTGAACCAGCAAAAGCTCGACCAGACGGGCGATGTCGAAATCGCCGCGCGCATGGCGAGCTACGAGCTCGCTTTCCGCATGCAGACGGCCGGGCCGGAGTTGACCGACTTCGCCAAAGAGTCGCCGGACACGCTGGAAATGTACGGCATCAACGACGAGAAGACGAAGCAGTTCGGCACGAATTGCCTGCTGGCGCGTAGATTAGTCGAGCGCGGCGTGCGCTTCATCATGCTCATGGACGCCTCGTGGGATTCGCACACGAACCTGAACAAGCGGCTGGGCGATAACTGCGCCAAGACGGACCGTGGCGCGGGCGCGCTGATTAAAGACCTGAAGCAGCGCGGGCTGCTCGATTCGACGCTCGTCGTATGGGGCGGCGAGTTTGGCCGCACGCCGGTGAGCGAGATCCGCAACACGGCCGAAGCTGACAATGCCGGACGCGACCATCATCCGCTGGCCTATTCGATGTGGCTCTCTGGCGGCGGAATCAAGGGCGGGCAGGCGGTGGGCAAGACCGACGATCTGGGATTTTTCATCACTGAAGACAAGGTACACATCCACGACCTGCAGGCGACCATGATGCATTGCCTCGGGTTCGACCACACGCGGCTGACCTATCGCTTCATGGGCCGCGACTTCCGGCTGACCGACGTTGAGGGCAGCGTCGTTAAGAAAATGCTTGCCTGAGGAGGCGCCATGGCCACATTGCTGCGGCTGTTGCTCGACTTTCCGTCGAATAGTGTCGAATTGTGTTGCCTGTGGGTGGTGGTGCTGTGCGCGGTGGTGATCACCAGCACGCTCGCCTACGACCAACTGGCCGATCTCTAAGCCCGTTTGCCGCGCCGCGTGGCCGGATGCCGACCGATGATGACCATGTGCACAAATTGAAGCTTTGCCACGGCCGCCGGGGGCAGCACAAAGGGGTAGAAATCGGTTTGCCCCATGCTGCGTGTGAGTTCGTTCATCACCGCCGTCAACGAGATCCACTGATTGACGAAGGCAAGGAACCGATCGGCGTCGGGGTCGTTGGGACGTAACAGCGAGGCCGCCTTCTGGGACTCAAATTCCGTGGCGACTTCTCCCGTCTTGAGGCCGAAGCTGCGCGCGGTGTCGAGCGAATCCACCATGTGCATGTAGTGCGCCCACGTTTCGGCGAAGTCTTCCCAAGGGTGAGAACTGGCATACGCGCTCACGAAGCGCGAAGACCAATCGGGCGGCGGGCCTTGCTGGTAATTGCGCTGAAGCGCCATGTCGTAGTCATCGCGCTCGTCACCGAAGGCGTGGCGGAAAAGTTCGAGCCACGGCGTGCCGTCGACGAGGCGATCCCAGTA
>JBDTVQ010000301.1:0-8736 GCA_040007195.1 Acidobacteriota bacterium
CGTTCCTCGACAACCTCTGGCCGCGCGGCAACATGATCTTCACCGGCACCGTCCGTTCGCTCGAAGACGGCCTCCTGATTGTCCGCACCCGCAAGGGCGACGAACAACGCATGCGAGTTCGTGAAGACACCGTGTTCAGCACGGGCGGCCGCGTCGTCAAACCTGCCGAGCTCGAACCCCAGCAGCGTGTTCAAGTCCGCGCCGGCCGCGGCTACGATGGCCGCATGGAGGTCTACCAAGTCACTTGGGGTGGCATTCTCCAACCGGAAGCTGATCGGCCGCCCGCACCGTCTGCTCCCAATCCGTAACGCCCGTCGTCGCCCCCACCTGCGACACCACCATCGCTCCCATCGCGTTCCCCATCCGCGCCGCTTCCACCAAATTCATGCCGCGATGCAGCGCCGCAAAAAACGCGCCGGCGAAGCAATCGCCCGCCCCCGTCGTGTCCACGGCCTCCACCACGAACCCCGGCACATGCGTCGAAGTCCCGCCCTCGTACACGACGCAGCCCCGCGCGCCCAGCTTCAAAACGATGTCCCTGGCTCCTAACTTGCGGAGCCCATCCATCATTGCCGCCGGCTCATCGCATCCCGTTGTCGCCCGCGCCTCGTCCTCATTCGTGAACAGCAGGTCGCAGTAAGGGAACGCCGGTGCCAATGTCTCAACCCACTTCCCATCCGTCGCCCAACCGGTATCGATCGATGTCGCCAATCCCGCCGCCTTCGCCCGTCGCATCTGCTCTCCACTATGCCGCCGCAAATTCGGCAAAGCGAAAATATTGGCCTGATGATAGTGCGTTATGCCCTCAGTCACAGGCCCCGTAAACGAGAACGGTTTCGCGAACACCTCGTGCGCCGCGCCCACATACTGAATGAACTGCCGGTCGCCCGCGCGATTCATGATCACCACCGTCGTCGTTGTCGAATCCTTCGCCCGCTCCACCCAACGCGCATCCACCCCTGCCCCGTTCAGCTTCGCCAGAATTCCGTCCCCCCGGCTGTCCGCCCCCACCTTCCCCAGCAGCCGTGCACTCAGCCCCAATCGCGCCATCGCATACGCAGTGTTCGACCCGTTGCCCCCCATGTCCTCCTGAAAATGCTCCACCCAATTGCTCGCCCCCCAGCGAAACTCCTCAACCGGCCGAACTAGAATGTCGTGGCTGATATTGCCGGCAACCAGCACGGCTTCAGGGCGCGGAAAGGGCACGAGAATCAGCTTATCGCACGGGCGCCAAACGATTTCCCGGCCACTCTCCCGTTCCCCATCAATCGCCAACAACCAGTGAAACCGCCTAAACCGCATACGCGTCTAGTCACTGGTATACTAAGGCATTGCCCTACAAGCAGGTAGCCATGCCTGACGAACGGTAAGTGTGTTTTTGGTTCAATTCGAATGAGGTCTATCGCACTTTTTCTCTCTGCCACCCTGATTGTGTCCGCAGCCGAGTTGACCCTGACGACAGGGCAAGCTGCGCGTTTGGTAATCGGACAGCCGACGTTTACCGCCGCTACTCCAGGCGCCTCGGAATTCTTGCTGGGAGCGGTCAGCGGCTTGGCCTATGCCAATGACACGCTGTTCGTGGTCGACGCCAATCGCGTCGCCGCCACGCCCGTAAACCATCGCGTGCTGTTCTTCAAGAATCTCAGTTCGCAACTTCCCCGGCCCGAAGACGAGCTGGAAGTGAATTTCAGCCGCTGCCAGATCTGCGTCGGCTCCGCTTCTGTCGTCCTCGGCCAGCCCGATTTCGCCACCGCCGAACTGAAGCCCGCCTCCGCCACTACGATGCGCACGCCGGGTGCCGTTGCCACCGATGGCCGTGTCCTGGCGGTCTCGGATTCCGACAACAACCGCGTCCTGATCTGGCGCGCGATTCCGAACTCGAATCAACAACCGGCCGATCTCGTACTCGGCCAACCCGACTTCACCCGCAGCGTGCCCAACGACGGCGGCGGCTTCACACCGAACAACCGCTCGATGAAAGGTCCGCAGGGCCTATGGATCCAGAACGGCCGCCTCTACGTCGCCGACACTGGAAACAATCGCGTGCTCGTGTGGAATTCGATCCCCAGCTCCAACTACCAGCCAGCCGACATGGTTCTTGGCGCCCCGGACTTCAACACCTTCGTCCAGCCCGATCTTACTAAAGCCGTCATTGACGCTCAGGCCAATACGCTCTTGACTCCCGTCGCCGTGTCGAGCGATGGTCTTCACCTCTTCGTTACCGACCTCGGCCATAATCGCGTACTGATCTGGAACTCCATCCCCAGCCGCAATCAACAGCCCGCCGATATCGTCATCGGACAAAAGACCATGACGACGGCCCTATCCAATAACGTCGCCGAGCTCTGTGAATCAAATGGTACCGACGCCGATGGGATAGCAACCTACCCGGCAATGTGTTCAGGCACGATGGACTTCCCGCGCTTCGCCCTCTCCGACGGCAAGCAACTCTTCATCGCCGACGGCGGCAACGACCGCATCCTCGTCTACAACACCATCCCCACTGAAAACGGGAAGGCCGCCGACGCCGTCCTCGGTCAGGTTCGCGACACCGTAAACCTCGTCTCCGACAACGCCGACCCCGATGGGGTCGCCAGCTCTGGCGCCATTCGGACTCCACTCTCCCTCGCCTTCGATGGCCGCAACCTCTATGCGAGCGACCCTTTCAATCGCCGCGTGATGGTCTTTACCTTTGCCGAGCGCCGCGTTCCCAATACCGGCGTCCGCAACTCCGCCAGCCGCGAAGTGTTCGCCGTCGGATCCGTCTCCTTCGCCGGTGAGGTCAAAGAGAACGACGAAATCGAAATCAAAATTCGCGACCGTTCTTACAAATACAAGGCCCTGAAGGACGACACTTTCCCCAAACTCATCGCCGGGCTTGTGAACGTCGTTAACTCCGCCAACAATGGCGCGGGCGATGAAGACGTTCTCGCCATCCCCAACCAGACGATTTTCACAATCATCTTCACTGCCCGCGTCGCCGGTGAAGTTGGCAACCAGATCGAGTTCAGCGTGACGCAAACCTCCGGCACCACCATCGTGCCGACCACCTCCGGCGCATTCCTCGCCGATGGCCAGGATGCGGCGAAAATCGCTCCAGGCACCGTCGTCGCAATCCTCGGGGACGACCTCGCCAACAGCACCGCCTCGGCGCCCGCCGGCGCCACACAGCTTCCGCGTGATTTGGCCGGAGTTCAGGTCTACTTCGATGGCTTCCGAGCGCCTCTCTACTTTGTCTCGCCCACGGAGATTCGCGCCCAGATGCCCTGGGAAGTGTATGGCTCGGAAAGTGCCAACGCCGTCGTTCGCACGGTACGCCCCGATGGAACGGTCTCCGTCACCAGCGCCATCTCCATCCCAATCGTGCGCCAGAATCCCGGCATCTACGCCGAGGAAGGCGTGGCCGACCCGCGCCCCGGCATCGTGATGCACGGCAGTTCGTTCGCCACCGGCACCATCTCTGTTGACGGTTCCGTCCGTAAGGACGACGTCGCTACCATCACCATTGAAGACCGCAAATACACCTATACGGTTGTTGAGGACGACACGCTCGCCTCTATCCGCGACAAGCTCATCAACTTAATTAACCAGGATCCCAAGGTCGAAGCCTACCAGGCCGCCGCGTTCACGCGTATCCGTCTCCGCGCTCGCGTCGCCGGGCCCGAATCGAACAACATCAGCATCGGCGGCAGTTCGCGCGAAGGCGATGAAGTCATCATCACGGCCACTAATTCGCAACTGTGCTGTGCCAATACAGCCGGTGCCCGCGTCACCGAAGACAACCCAGCCGTCCCGGGCGAAACCATCGTCGTCATCGGAACAGGGTTGGGCAACGTCCAGCCGGAAGAGGCGTACTACCAGCAGGTCACTGGTGTCGCCTACGACGGCGTTGTCCTGAACGACCCCGTCGAATTCGTCAGTTCGCTCGCGGGCGGTAAGACTGCCAACGTGCTGTCGGCTGGACTCATGCCCGGCACCGTCGGGCTCTATCAGGTCGTGTTGGAACTCAACTCCGACCTCCCGACCAACCCGCAAACGCAGATGACGATCGCCCAGTTCATCTACGTGAGCAACATCGTCACCTTCGCCGTGCTCAACAAGAACCCCCTCAACTAAGCCGGTACAGCCCTGGCGAACTCAACATTCGCCGCGCCACTGCCGCCATCGGTTCGCTCGACACCTTGCAATTGCGCGCGCCCGCCCGGCCTTCCACGCAAACCTGCGGCCCCTGCTGGCTCACACGATACGCGCGCTCCGCGCCATGATGCGCCGCCAGCGAATCCAGCGGCCAGTCGCTATCGGCCACCATATGCAGGCTGCCATCGCGCCCGATGAGCAACGAGTATCCCGTCTCCACACCACCCGATTCCGCCGTCGCCAGAATGCTGGCGGCATCGTCCAGAAATCGGTCGCGCGCGGGTCTCACAGTGTACTTTTCGGAGCGTTTGGGCGGAGTTTGAGCGAAACTGGTAGGCGATGCGACTGCTCATGGCCGTCCTCTGCGGTGCCGTCCTCTGCGCAGCCCAAACCGTGGAGACGGTTCCAGCCGCGCCGCGTCCCCTCGATCTCCGCGTCGATCAACTCCTCACCCAGTTCCCAGCCGTCGCCCGCGGAGCCTGGGGCGCCTACGCCCTCAACCTTGCCACCGGCGACGTCCTCTACCAGCGCGATTCCAACCACACCTTCGTCCCCGCCTCTAACAACAAGCTCTACGCCACCTCTCTCGCCCTCAACCGCCTCGGGCCGGATTACCGCTTCATCACTCGCGTCACCGCCTCGCAACTGCCGAACGCCCAAGGCCTCCTCGCAGGCGACCTGATCCTCCAAGGCGGCGGCGATCCCACTCTCTCCGGCCGCGAATACCCCTACCGCAAAAACGCCCCCGTGTCCGACCCCCTCGGCCCCCTCGATGAACTCGCCGCCCGCATCTACGAATCCGGTATCCGCCGCATCACCGGCGACATCGTCGGTGACGACCGCGCCTACCTCCATGAACCTTTTCCACCCGGCTGGGGCGAAGACGATACCCTCTACGACTACGGCGCGCCCGTCAGCGCCCTCGTCCTCCACGACAACTACCTCGACCTTCGCCTCGACGCCGCCCAGCCCGGTGAGCTTGCCCACCTTCGCTCCACTCCCGAAACCGGCTACTTTCAAGTGATCAACCGTGTTCTCTCCACCGCGCGGGGCGCCTCCCACGTTAGCTACCGCCGCACTGGCGATGGCCGTGTCATCGAACTGTCGGGCACCGTCTCGGCTGCCTCTCCCGTCTCGCTCGATGTCGCCCTTGACGACCCCGCGCGCTATGCCGCCCACGCCTTCCGCTACCTGCTTACCCGCCGCGGCATCACCGTCGACGGCGTCGCCCGGCCGCTGCACCGCACGTCCCTCGACGCCACACTCCCCGCTGTTCCCGCCTCCACCACCGATACCATCGAGCTCGCCCGCCGCTCTTCGCCTCCCCTCGCCCAAATCGTCCAGGTCACCAACAAGGTCAGCCAGAATCTCTACGCCGAGCTTCTCCTCCGCGAACTAGCCCGCGTCCGTGGCAAAGCCGGTTCCCGCCGCGCCGCCCTCGACGAACTCGGTACCTGGCTCCGCTCCCTCGGCGCCCGCAACGACGACTTCGCCTTCTCCGACGGCTCTGGCCTCTCCCGCCTCGACCTCATCACGCCCGAAACCACCATCCGTGTCCTCAAGGCCATGTACGAAGGACCGAACCGCGACCTCTGGCTCGACTCGCTTCCCCTCGGCGGCGAAGACGGCTCCCTCTCCCTCCGCTTCAAAGGTTGGACCGGCGGCCGCGTCCGCGCCAAAACCGGAACACTCACCCATGTCACAGCTCTCTCCGGTTACCTCGACACGCCCGCCGGCGATCTAATCGCCTTCTCCGTCATGGCCAACAACGCCAACACCAACGCCGCCGGTATCCGCGGATTTATCGACGCCCTTGTCATCGCCCTCGCGGCGCCCCCCGGCACCCCTTCGGCGCCACAAGTCCCCCGAATCGTAGGTGCGGAGACCGCCAGTCCGCAATAGAATGGAGTTGGAGACACCAATGCCGATTTTTGAGTATGTCTGCGAAGACTGCGGAACCAAGTTCGAGAAGCTCGTGCGAAACGGAGCAACCGTGGCTTGTCCCGATTGCGGCCAGGATCATCTGAAGCAGCAGTTCTCCACCTTTGCCGCCAAGGCCGACGGCTCGGCGCCCGAACCACGTATGGGTGGCTGCGGCGCGGGAATGTGCCGCCAGCCCGACGTCTGCGGCCGTAACTAGCTGGACTTCTCCGCCGCGTCTGCCTCGGGCCTCGTCATCGGCTCAAACCCCGCCACGCTCAATGCCGCTGCGGCTTGCTCGAAAGCCCCTGCCCGCACGTAGAAAAAGGCTCCCGCCCGCTGCGAACGGAACAATAGCCCGCCCACATAGTAATCCACCTCAATCGCGTACTCCACGCCCGCTTCATCGAGCAGCGCTTCCACACGTCGGGAGTGCCTCAATTTTTTTCCGATGTAGACGAGATCGAGCTCTTCGTCTTCAAAGAACTCAGGAGGTTGGCGCACGCAACCCTAGTGTAGCGATCAGTGAACAATCGTGCATTCACCCGCCGCCGCCTTCCCCAAATTCACCCGCCGCGAATTCGCCGCCATGGACCTCCGAGCCAAGGCCAGTCTCACCCTGGCGTAACTCTCGGTCACCGAGCCGCGCACGCCCATCTTCGCTTCCCCCTCAACCACTTCCACCCACCCGCCCCGCCAGCCCCGCTCACCCGCCTGCTATCTCAGTGTGCATGGCAACGCCAAAACATTCCCAAACCCCCGGGCTGACCCCAGCCCAAACCAAAGCCATCGCCAACATGGCATCCGGCAAGTCCCTCTCCGCAACCGCCCGAGAACTAGGAGTCCATAGAGCCACCCTCCACAACTGGTTCCACATCCCCGCATTCTCCGAATCCTACAAAGCAGCCGCGAGAGCCGCCACCGAAGCTATCAACGACGAAATGCACGCCCTCTCCCGCCTAGCACTCGACACACTTCGACACCTTTTGACAGATCCCAAGTCATCCCCCAGCGTGAAACTCAAGGCATCCTTAGCCGTCCTAAATCACGAATCTCAAACGAGAAACGGCTCCTGGGCCCTGCCATTTCCCACCCGAGCCCCCCGCCTGGACGAACCACCCGCCCCAAACCAAGGCGACTTGGGCGCAATGACTCAATCCCTCCTGCACGACCCGGCATTCTTAGTCAGACACGCCCCCCAAATGCTAGAAAAACTGTCCATCAACCCAACCCAATTCGACCCAACCCAAATCCACCCCACCCGCAAATGAACGTTCGACAGTATTCAACGCTTTTTCGTTATCTGCGTGAATCTGCGTCCATCTGCGGCCAAAACGTTCGGGAGCAATAACCAATACCCACACGCCCACCCCAACCACACCCAAACCCGCCACCCGTTCGACGCAATGCGACACAATTGCCGCCTGCGTAGATCCAGGTCCACCGCAGGCTAAACCCCCCGCACCCCTAAGCCCGCCACCGCTGAACCATCTCCTGAATGCCCTTCCACTTCCGGTCCACCAATTCACCAATATTCAGCAATAAAGCCAACATCAAAAGCCCCGGCCAAAGCCGCAAAGTCGACGCCATGCTCCGTCCGCCCGCATCGAACGCCTGCCCAGCCGCCGGCTGGAATCGTCCCCCCGAGAAATCCGAGATCCGCCGCAACAACTGCTCGTTCGATCCGTACTCGCTCAACTCCTGCTCTTCCAGATACAACCCAACTTCCGGGAACGCCCGCGTCTCCGCCAGCGGCCTCGCCCGGAACAACCCCTTCCGCGAACCAATCGCCACAGCCCCGCGCCACGTCGCCGCCGCCACCTTCTTCAACGGCACCGGCCGCTGAAACCCATCGGGCCCAAATAGGAAAATCTCCGGCGTCTTATCCGGCTCCGGCACCCCGCGCCCCAGCCGGTAGTTCGCCGTCAACTCGCCCGTCGCACTGTCGTGATCCAGCCACGCTTCCACCGGCTGCGCATGCGGCAACAGGTCGCGCGCCACGTTCGCCCAGAAGCGGTCGAAGCCTTCCCAGTTCACCCAGTCCGCCGCCCATCGCGCCTTCGCATCGGAGGTGAATACGGCCGACCGTCCCAGCCCATATTGCCAGCGCACGAACAACGGATCCTTGCCTTCGATATTCAAAATCGACTCGGCCGTCGGCTTCGCGGTGAACCGTACGTAGCCCTTCAACGCCGGCGCCTTCGCCATCGGCACGCCTTCGAGAATCTCGGCGTCGGTCACCACAATCGGTGTCGTCGGCTTCTCCACGGCGGTCGATCCCGTATGCTCCATCACGTCCCGCAACAAAATCTGCTCCAGGCCCGACGGGTCCGTCAAAAAGTAGCTCCGTCCCTTCGCGAACGTCGCCACTTTCTCCAGGTACGACCGGTTCACATCCTGACCCAGTCCCACCGTCGAAATCGTCGTGCGATTTAACGCCGCTTCCTTCGCCAGCGCAATGCTGTCGCCCTCTTCGGAGATGCCATCGGTCAGCAGCACCACGTGCTTGAACGTCGCCTGCACCGGAGCAATCCGCCGGTAGGCTTCCGTCAACGCCGGCGCAATCTGCGTCCCGCCATCAGGTGTAATGCCCGCAATCAGGCGCTTGATGAGCGGCTTGTCCTCGGCCTTTCGAATCGGCACCGCCCATTGGAAGGAGTTGTCGAAGATCAGCACGCC
>JBDTVQ010000302.1:0-8686 GCA_040007195.1 Acidobacteriota bacterium
GGGCCTTGCCGCCGATGAAGGTCTCGTCAACTTCCACTTCGCCGGAAAGTTGCTCCACTTCCGGGCCCATGCCGAGAGCGAGGCGAATGCGATGGTTCATGAACCAAGCGGACTTCTGGGTAACTTTGGTTGCGCGGTGAATCTCGTAGCTGCTAACGCCGTTTTTGCAATTGACGACCATCCACATCGCGAGGAGCCACTTGTCCAAGCCCAACGGGGAGTCTTCAAAAATCGTGCCAGTCTTGCACGTGAACTGCCGCGCGTCGTGCTTGCTGCCACACTGCCAGCGGTTGTACTTGGCTTGGAACAGGACATTCTTGCCGCCGCAACGCGGGCAAGTTACACCCGTGGGCCAGCGATGCGCCACGAGATACTCGCGGCAGTTGTCGGCATCGGCGAAGAAGATGATTGCTTCCTGGAGAGTATCGGGGCCCATGAGTCGATACTACGGCAGAATCGATGAGTTGTCAAGTATGTTATTGCCCTCACCGCCGAAGACCTCACCGCCCTCGGCGAAGACCTCCACCTCCTCCCCGCTCTCATCCAACACTTCACCGCTTCCTGGAACCCCACCACGCCCTACGAAACCATCCTCGTCAAACGCCTCGCCGAAATCCAGGTCCGCCGCGACCGCTGCGCCCGCATCGAAACCGGCCTCCTCGACCCCAGCATCGGCCCCGTCACCCCTAGCCACTCCAAGCCCACCATCAACTCTGCCATCGCCGGCGCCTTCGCCGAACGCGAAGCGACTTTCAACATCCTCTCCCGCTACGAATCCGCCCTCTCCCGCGAATTCGACCGCACGCAACGCCAGTTAATCGCCGCCCGCAAAGAAAACCTCGACCCCACACCAATTTCTCCCCAAACAAACCCACCAGCCATTGAAAACAAAGCCCCGCAGCCCGCCCCAACCCACCGCTCAGGCGAACACATTCCACCGCCCAAACCCGAACCGCGCCAAGTCGATCTCATGTGGATCGGCCCCGACGGCCAGGAACTCGAAATCTCCCGCCAAGACCGCGAGCAACGGACACACCTACGCCGCTAACGCGCTATCTGCGTCCATCCGCGTGAATCTGCGGCCAAATTGTTCGTGCTTAAAGTGCCCGATAGCACCCGCGAGTTTCATTGCACTCATAATCGTCGACAATGCGCCCATCGGGGCCCGTGCATGTCTGCGTCTTATGGCACCAGAAATTGCGGTCGCCTGAATGCGGTACGGAAGGGTCCCATTCGGCCTGAATGTACAGACCCTTCCACCGCAGAAGATCACAGCGGTCGTCGTTAATCGAACTCGCGCCCGTGGTCTCCACTGATACTCTCTCTACGCCTTGCCGGCCGCCGCGAGCAACGCTCGCTTCACAGCCACTTCGGCCAACTTCACCTTGTAGCCGTTATCGGATAACGGCATCGCGCCCGCAACAGCAGCCTTGCCCGCCGCCGCGGCCGTCTCTTCGGTGATCGCCTTGCCCGCCAGCGATTTCGCCGCGTCCGCGGCCACCACCGGAGTCGGACCCACATGGCCCAACACGATGCTCGCCGTCGAGACGTTCGAGCCCTTCATCGTGAGCACCACGCTCGCCGTCGCCAGAGGCCAATCCATGCCCTCGCGCTGGCGCACTTCGTACGTGGCGTTCTTCGCGCCCTTGGCCGACGGAATCAGGATCTCGGTCAGGATCTCGTTCGGCTTGAGATCGATCTCGCGGTCCGTCTCCGACATCGGCGACTTGAAGAAGTCCGCCGCCGCAACCTCGCGATTGCCCGACGCGCCGGCGATCTTCAACTTCGCGCCCAGCGCAATCAACGCTGGACCAAAACTGGAGGCGCTCACAAACTTCGCCGGGCCTTTCGGGAAGATGGCATGGAACTCGTTCTGGCCGTTGTCGATCAGACTCTTTCCACCCTTCATTCCCAACAGGCCAAACCCGTTGCGGAAGTACCAGCAGCGCGGGCGCTGGCAGAGGTCGCCCCCTACCGTTCCCATGTTGCGTACCTGAGGCGAGCCCATCCCGTGCGCCGCCGCAACCAGCGACGGATACTCGGCGCGCACCAGGGCGTTCTCCATCAACTCGTCCACCGTCACGGCCGCGCCAATGCGCAACCCGCCGCCGGATTTCGAGATGCCGCTCAGTTCCTTGATGCCCTTGATGTTCACAACCCGCTTGGGCGTGGCAATGTGATCCTTCATCGAGCTGATCAGATCGGTGCCGCCGGCCAGTACGGCCGCGTCCGACCAGGAGTTGCCCAGCAGCCCGAGCGCGTCCTTGAGTGTTGCCGGTGAGCCGTATTCGAAGGAATGCATTAGGCGAACCTCCTTGTCGTGTTGTTCAGAGCGTTCAGTATGTTCTTCGGTGTCAGCGGAAGCACCGGTACCCGCACGCCAATGGCGTTGGTAACCGCGTTCGCCACAGCCGCGATGATGGGCACCGTCGATGGTTCGCCCACACCGATCACGCCGCGCTTGTCGTGGTCCGGCGTCACTTCCATCAGCACTTCGATCTCGCCGATGTCTCCCGCCCCGGCCAGCTTGTAGAACTCCATATCGGCGTTCAGGAAGCGCCCGGTCATTTCGTCCATCACGCGCTCTTCAAACAGCGCCGCGCAAATGCCCATGATCACGCCGCCGTACATCTGGCTGTCGCACGTCTTGGGATTCACCACCATGCCCACGTCCTGCACCGCGACGACCTTGTTGATCTTCACGATGCCGGTTTCGGTATCCACGGAAACGTCCGCCATGTGGCAGCCGCCCACGCCGCCCGTCGTCAGGCCGCCCGGATTGCGCGGATCGTTGGCGCCCATCTCGACAATCGGGCTCACACCCAACTTCGCGCAGGCCGCTTTCCAGGTCAGCGACTTCGATGCGTTGCCCTTCACCTGAATCTTCGAATCCACCGCTTCCAGTTGGTCGGGAGGCACGCCGAGTGTAGGCGCAACCGCCGCCAGCAGTTTGTCGAGTGCGTTCACCGTCGCCTTGCGCGACGATGCCGTTACGCCGCCCACCGTCGTCGAACCGCCCGAGGCGCCCGACGGCGGATAGTTGTTGTCGCCCAGCTTCAGCGTGATCGCGTTCATCGGCAGGCCGAACGTTTCCGCCGCCACCTGCGTGATGATCGTACGCGTTCCCGTGCCGAGATCCTGTGAGCCGATCTCGATGGTCGCCGTGCCGTCCGGGTGAATCGTCGCCCGGCACTGCGAAGCATGGCCCGCGCCATTCCACGTGCCGATGGCGAGGCCCAGGCCGCGCTTCACCGGACCGGCCGAGGTGCCGCGCGGTTTCCAGTTCTTCTTCCAGCCGATCATATCGGCCGCCTTGGTGATCTGAGCGCTATAGGTGTCCGCGCGGGCCGTCTTGTCGAGGTTCTTCAGGAAGAATTCCATCGGATCCATCTTCAACTTCGCCGCCAGATCCTCCATCGCCGAGCAGGTGATGTAGCAGACCTGCGGATGGTTCGGAGCGCGCCAGGCGCGCGAGGCGCCATTGTTGGTCGATACCGCCGTGTGGTTGATGCGCCGGTTGGCCACGTTGCGGAAGACGTAAGGCAGCAGATCGGCGTTCAAGCCGCCGCCCGCAAATCCGCCCGTCATCCACGTCGTCGAATCCCAGCTCGTCAGTTCGCCGCTTGGCGTTGCGCCGATCTTTACCTTGCCGTACACCGAAGGCCGGACACCGGCAATCGTCAACTCTTCGCGCCGGTCGAGATAGAACTTCACCGGCTTGCCGCCCGCTGCTTTCGACAACTTCGCGGCTTCACGGCCCCAAAGGTCGGACTGGAACTTCGAGCCGAAGCCCCCGCCGATATGGTCCTGATGCACGTGAATGTTCGTCGCCGGCAATTCCAGCTGCTTGGCCAGATCGCCGCCCACTGCCGACACGTTCTGCGTCGACGGCCAGTATTCGATCTTGTTCGCCGCCCCATCCCAGGCCACCGTCTGGCCATGCGGCTCCAGGCAGCAGTGCGTGATCACCGGAATGCCGTATTCGCCTTCGTGCGTCACCGTGCCCGCCGCGGAGAACGCAGCGTCCGGATCGCCCGTCACCTGCTCGCCCGCTGGCTTGCCGCGCGCGCCGGCTTTCGAAAGGCTCTCCTCGCGCACCAGGTGCGGCATGACCTCGTATTCCACCTTGATCATGCTCAACGCCGTGCGCGCCTGCTCTTCCGACTGCGCCGCGATGAAGGCGACCTCTTGCCCGGCCCAGTTCAGTTCCGTGCCCGCCGGAGCGACGATGGTCACCGCGGCAAATCCCGGAGCCTTCTCCGCTGCCGAAGTGTCAATCGACTTCACCTTCGCATGCGCATGCGGGCTGAAAAGGCCCACCGCATGGATCGTGCCCGCGGGCCGCACATCGGAGTTGTACTTCGCCTTGCCGGAGGCTTTCTGCATGCCATCCAGCCTGGTGATACGTTTGCCGATCAACCGGCGATTTTCCATCGGCGGATAGCTGTAACTAGGCATTGGTTCCCCCATTCATCCGCGCGCCGGATGCGTGCAGTTCCTTGGCCGCTTCCAGAATCGCCTTGCGGATGCCGACGTAGGTGCCGCAGCGGCACAGATTCCCGCCGAGTCCGGCTTTCGCCTGCTCGTAGTTCGGGTTCGGCGTCCGGTCCAGCAGCCCTTTGGAGGCCATCACCATGCCCGGCGTGCAGTAGCCGCACTGCAGGGCGTCGTTGTTGGCGAATGCCGGCACGATCGGGTGCGGTTTGGCCCCCGCCGTGAGGCTTTCAATCGTCTCGATTTTCTTGCCCACTGCGTCCACGGCGAGTGTGGTGCAGCTATAAACAGTCTTGCCGTTCACGATCATCGTGCATGCGCCGCATGTGCCGCGGTCGCAAACGCGCTTGGCGCCGGTGATCTCCAGCCGTTCGCGGCAGGCATCGAGCAGCGTGGTACGCGGTTCGACGGTCACCTTGGTCGCCTTGCCGTTGATCGTCAGAGAGATCTCGGTTTCGCCGGGCCCCATTAATCCCGCTGGGGCGGCCTCTGCGGTTTGCTCCAGAAGTCCACTACCTACTGCTCCTGCCGTTGCGCTGGCGGTTCCGAGAAACCCGCGGCGCGAAAAGCCGGATGAGGTCGTGGGCTGGAGTTCTTGGTCAGGCTTTTGTTTAGAACTCACGCCACACACTCCTTACGGTCAAAAAAGAGGTTTTGCCAGAGCGCTCGACACAGTGCTCCGCCGTTCAGACGCTATTAACGACGCAACTATATCACGATTGAATACGATGAGACCAATTCCGTGGTCACGCCATAAGCCCGTTTTTCCGGCCGTTGCCGCACGGAATGGCCCATTCTCATTTTCTTCGTCCCCGGGAGACCTATCCCCGGATAGGGGGGATTTGTGACGGTATGGTCAAACAGCGTATAGTTACAAGAACGGGCTGCTTCACAAGAATTTAGCAAGGGAGTCTTTAAATGCGATTTTTCAAGGTACTTTTAGGGTGCCTCGTCGCTCTGGGTTTACATGCTCAGACGACATCGACCACCATTTTGGGTACGGTCACCGATCCGACCGGTGCATCCGTCCAAGGTGCCAAGATCGTCGCCCGCAATGTGGGGACCGGCGTAAACACTGAAACCACCACCACCAACACGGGCGACTATGCCCTTCCGCTGCTCGCTATTGGCGACTACGAAGTCAACGCCGAGATGAGCGGCTTCAAGGCTGAGACGAAAAAAGGCGTCCGCCTCCAGATCAACGAAAAAGTCCGCGTCGACTTCCAACTCCAAGTCGGTGCACAGAGCGAACGAATCACCGTCAGCGCCGAAGCGACCACGCTGCGAACTGACGAAGCGAGCGTCGGCGGCACCGTTGAACAGCGCCGCCTGGTTGAGCTGCCCATGAATGGCCGCAACGTCGGCAACTTTGCCGTCCTCAACCCGGGCGTCCAGTTCGGCTCGCGCGGCGGTTACGACGGACAGTCTGGCGGCGGCGGTGGCATCCCCATCCCCGGTCAGACGATCGCGATTGTCGCCAATGGCCAGCGCGAAACCAGCCAGCATGCCACGCTCGATGGCGTAGTCGCCACCGAAGCGCGCGTCAACACCGTCCCCTTCTCGCCTTCTCCGGAAGCGATGGAAGAGGTGAAGGTGCTGTCGGGCAGCTATTCGGCCGAGTACGGCTTCAACTCCGGCGCGCAACTCGTCATGGTTATGCGCTCGGGTACGAACGAACTCCATGGTTCGGCCTACGACTTCCTGCGCAACCAGAAGCTCGACGCCGAAGGTTATTTCCAGAACTACTTCACTCCCGCTGGTGTCGCGCGGTCGCCCAAGACGGCTCTCCGCCAGAACCAGTTCGGGTTTGTCGTCAGCGGCCCTGTCTACCTGGGCAAGGTCTACGACGGGCGTAACAAGACGTTCTTCATGTTCAACTATGAAGGCCGCCGCCGTCGCGAACCAGGCGCTATTGCTACTGCCAGCGTGCCGACCGACGCCTTCCGTAACGGCGATTTCAGCTCCCTGCTGAACCGCCGCAACGCCGCGGGCGCCTCATTGGCCTCAATCAATATCATCGACCCGAATTCGAGCCCCTCGGCACCGCTTCCGTTCGCCGGGAACATCATTCCGTCCGCGCGAATCACCCCGGCCGCCAAGTCGCTTACGAATTTCTGGCCGAAAGCGCAGTTCGCCATTCCCGACGATGCCTCGGGCGCGATTAACTTCCGCAATCCGGGCACGCTCTCGCTCGACGACAACCAGTATTTCGTGAAGATCGACCACAACTTTTCGTCCAGCGACAAGGTGTTCTTCCGTTATGCGACGAACATTCCCAACTACTTCAGCATCACCAACAATCCGAACTTCAGCTACTTGATCGCCGGCCGCAACAACAACTACGCTTCGCAGTGGTTGCACGTGTTTACGCCGCGCATGATCAACGAGTTCCGTTTCGGATATACACAATCGCGGGACGACAGCTTCAACCCCCGCGGCAATACCGATTTCACCCTGCCGAGCATCGGCATCACCGGCTTCAACGTGCTCACCGACGGCAACCGGCCGCTCACTTCGCGTGAGGCTGGCATCCCGTCGATGAACATCACGAGCTTTACCGCTCTTTCCGAGCGCGATGGCGGCAACGGATTCGACGACAACAAGCTGTACCAGATCAACGACAGCCTCACTTACACGACGGGTCCCCACACCTTCAAGGCCGGCTTTGACGTTCGCCGCGTGACGCTGTTCCGCGGCGCGGCTAACGTGCCGCGTGGTTCGTTCAACTTCAACGGCAACGTGGCGGGCAACGCTTATGCGGCTTTCCTGTTGGGCGTGCCCACTTCGACCGATTCTCCCGAGGGCCTTCCGCTCACCGACGTGAAGCAGTGGCGCACCGGCTTCTACTTCCAGGACGACTGGAAAGCCAGCCGCAAGCTCACGCTCAATTTGGGACTACGCTGGGAGTACAACACGGCCGCCACCGACGTTCGCGGCCTGTGGCGCAGCATCGAATGGCGCAACGGCCTCAACGCCGATCCCGAATTCGTACCGGCGAAAATCCGTACGCTTTATAACTTCTACGAGCCGCAGAAAAAGATGATCATGCCGCGCATCGGCCTGGCGTACCGCATGACCGACTCGTGGGTCATCCGCTCCGGCTTCGGCATCTACTACAACGTTCACCAGCTGAACAACTACACCATCCTCAACCTCAACCCGCCGCTCTCCGGTTCGTCCAATTTCGCCAACACGGTGAGCAACGGAACACTGGTTGCGGGAGCCCCGGTGTATAGCTTCACCAGCCCCTTCGGCCCGCCGAGCACCACTTCGGCCGTGAACGCGAACGCGCTCAACACCGACAACTTCCAGCCGTACAACGCTCAGTGGAGCTTCGACGTTCAACGCCGCCTCCCCTGGGCCACAACCCTGAGTGTCGGCTACGTCGGCGGCAAGACGACGCACCTGGACAACACCGTCGAGCGGAACAACCCGGATCCGTTTATTCCGTCGGGCGCCACCGACACCGTCCAGTCCCGCCGTCCGATCCAATTCATCATCGACGATGGCGTTCGCCGGCCTTTGTCGCGCATGCGCTTCTTCGAGAGCGGCGGCAACTCCTGGTATCAGGGCCTGCAGGCTTCGGTCCGCAAAGAGATGTCGAACGGTTTCCTGTTCACCCTGGCCTACACCTACAGCAAGACCCTCATGGAAGGCTACGGCCGCAATGAGGCCGACGGCTACAACTCCAACACCTACCAGAATCCGCGCGACCGCGCGGCTGAAAAGGGCCGGGTTGGTTTCTCCGCCGAGCACATCGCCGTGGCGAGCTTCGTTTACGACGTTCCTGCGCCCTTTGGCATGAGCAAGGGCGTCGCCGGAGCATTCCTCGGCGGCTGGCAGTCCAACGGCATTATCACGCTGCGCACGGGCTTCCCCTTTGCCGTGACGCAGGGCAATATCGTGAATACCGCCAACTCGCCGGTCCGTCCCGACCGCGTCGGTTCGGGCATTCTCTCGAATCCGACCGTCAACCAGTGGTTCGATGTCGATGCATTCCATCTGGTCAGCTGCGCCAGTTCCGCTCTTCCCGAGCTCTGCCACTATGGCAGCGCGGGCAACGGAATTCTCGACGGCCCCGGCCAGAAGAATGTGGACTTCTCCATGTTCAAGAACTTCCGGCTCGGTGAGCGGGCAAAACTCCAGTTCCGTACGGAGCTGTTTAACCTGTTCAACACGCCGCAGTTCAACG
>JBDTVQ010000303.1:0-8678 GCA_040007195.1 Acidobacteriota bacterium
GGGGCTTCGGCGATGGCGAAGAGTTCTCCATCGGAAGCCGCCGCATGAAGTGGATGTACACGCCGCATGTTCCTCATGGATGGGACTGCGGCGTGTTGTTCGATTTCTCCACGAAAACGCTGCTGTGCGGCGATCTGTTTACTCAGCCGGGAGCCAACATGCCGGCCGTGACGGAGTCGGAAGTGCTCACGGCGAGTGAAGGGATGCGCGGAATGGTGGACTACTACGCGCACGCCAAGAGCACCGCTCCGATCCTGGAGGGTTTGGCGAGCCTGAATCCCGCGATGCTCGCCTGCCAGCATGGCAGCGCGTACCGGGGCGATGGCGCGGCGCTGCTGCGCGAGCTGTCAGCCGTGATTCAGCGGGGCTGACCGATGGGCGGCCGGCCCACCATGGCCCCCCCCCACCGTGTGAAGATGATTTGCATGGTCTTCCTGGGAGGCGCGTGCGGCCGGACAACATGGCGGCGTGACGTGGCGATTCCATTGCTCGAGGCCGCCGGTGTTGCCTATTACAATCCGCAATTGGGCGTGGGCGAGTGGACTACTGCGTGCGAAGCGGCTGAGATGCGGGCCAAGGCCGAGGCCGACGTTCTGCTATTCGTGATCAGCGGGGAAACACGCGGCGTGGCGAGCATCGGCGAGGCGTCGTACTTGATCGGCGCGAAGCGTCCGCTGGCATTGATGGTCACCGATTCCGAGGCTTCGGACAAGGCCGAGCGCGACGACTTGAACCGCGGGCGCATCTTTCTTCGCAGCATGGCGAAAGAGCACGATGTGCCGGTGTTCACGGACGTTGCTGCGGCGACGCACTATGCCATCGAACTCGTGCGGGCGGGCGCGGGGCGCGACCAGGTACGCGAGGTTCTCAATGAGGCGCGGTTTAAGGATGAGGCGTACGTCATCGAGGAAATTGACGGCGGCTACCTGATTCAACTTCGATGCACGGAGACGGACGTCGCCACCTCAGCGCGCGAGATGTATCGCGGGCGGCAGTGGTACATCCGGCGAGGGGCCGGGCGTGGAGAGATTGTACGCACGGCGTTTCTGGCGGCGGCAGTGTGGCAGGAACATGAGGCTCGCGAATCGTTCACCTATCGCGGCGCGCGTATCTTCGGGCCGCATGGCGACGTGGATGAGTTGGCGTCGAAGGGTTAGTACGGGGCCTGGATGCAGTCGCCGCAGTAGACGCCGAGACCTTTACGCCGCCACTCCTGTTCTCCAAAGACGAAAGGATCGAGGCGCGGCTGCGAGAAGACCCGGTGGACATGTTCGTCTGCGTCGGACTCGCGGAGGAAGGCGGGCGTCACGGGTTGCGGTTCCACGTGGCGGTCAAGCGACGGGTTGAGGAAGAACGGCATGGAGAGGCGCGAACCGCCCCGGCTGATCACTCGATGCGCTGTGGCGGCGAGTCGGCCGCGAGTGGCGAACTCGAGAATCTCGCCGACGTTCACGGGAATGATGCCGGGCGTGGCGGGCACCGCGATCCATTGACCATCGGGCGTGCGGACTTCGAGGCCGCCGGCGGTGTCTTGTAGCAGTAACGTGATCCAGCTGAAGTCGACGTGCGGTGCGACGCCGGAGCGTGGTCGCGCGTGGGGTGTTTGCTGGTAGTTGATGAGTTTCAGCAGAAGGTAGGGTTCTTCGGCTTCGGGCAGCAGCGCGGGATCGCCGGTGATGGCAACCAGGATGTCGCGCGCGGCTCGTTCGAGATCGGCCACCAGAGCAAGCATGCGCGAGCGCCAAGCCGGATCGTCCGGCCAGAGATTGGGACCGCGCAGTGTGTCGTAGGCGGGCTCGGCGGCAGGCAACGCTTCCTCGCGGCCGAAGTGAATCTGCTCGCGCCAGTCGCGCTCATTGTGCATCACGCTGTAGCCCCGGAAGTGCGGCGACGCTTCGATGGCAAGCGCGCGCTTGGCGGCCTCCGGCAGAGCGAAGAATGCGCGGGCGTCCTCGATAGCCGCAGCGCAGCGATCGGGCGAAACGAGCGGATGCGTGGCGAGGAAACTGCCAGTGTTGGCGAATGGTTCGAGAGTCAAAGCGGTTTGTTAGGGCTATCGTAACGCGGGCGTGAAATAATGGAGTCACCGCCTTACTCGGCGGGACCCCAATGAAGATTTGCTATTTCGATGCGTTCGCCGGAATCAGCGGCGATATGACGGTGGGAGCGCTTGTCGATGCAGGCGCCGATGCGGCGGCCCTGATTGCCGCGCTGGACAGCCTGGCCACGGGCGCGCAGTTCAGCGTCGAGAAGACGAGCCGTCGCGGCATTGCGGCGTCGAAATTCCATGTGAACGGCACCGATTCCAAAAAGCACCGGCATTTGCCGCACATTGTGCAAATGATCGACGCGGCGGCGCTGAGCGAACGGGCGCGCGCGAACGCGAAGCTGGTGTTTCAAAAACTGGGCGAGAGCGAGTCGGAAGTGCATGGGACGCCGATTGAGAAGGTGCACTTTCACGAAGTGGGCGCGGTGGATTCGATCGCCGATATCGTGGGCGCCTGTGTAGCGCTCGATCTGCTGGGCGTGGAAGCGATCGTTTGTTCGCCGATCAATGTCGGTAGCGGGACAGTGAACACCGAGCACGGGATCATGCCGGTGCCTGCTCCCGCGACGGCGCTGCTGCTGAAAGGCAAGCCGATCTATTCGCGCGGGCCCGCGTCGGAGTTGGCGACGCCTACTGGCGCGGCGATTGTGACGGCGCTGGCGGGCGACTTCGGCGCGATGCCGCCGCTGCGCATCGAGAGTATCGGCTACGGCGCGGGCGATAAGGACTTTCCCGAACACGCCAACGTGCTGCGGGCGATGATCGGCGAATCGAGCGGCGCGCGGGAGTCGACGATGGTGGAGGTGATTGAGGCCAACATCGACGATTCGACACCAGAGGTGCTCGGCTGGGCGATGGAGCGCTTGCTCGATGCGGGTGCGCTCGATGTCACGATGCAGCCGCTGCTGATGAAGAAGTCGCGGCCGGGGACGCTGTTGCGCGTGCTGGCGCGGCCGGAAGATCGCGAGAAGCTGGCTGGCCTGATGATGACGGAGACGTCTTCCTTGGGTGTGCGGTTCTACTCGGCCGAGCGGCGCGTACAAGCCCGGCGCATCGTGGAAGTGGAAACGCCGCATGGGCGGGCGCGGGTGAAGGTTGCCGAAAGTGGAGCATTTGCTCCGGAATATGAGGATTGCCGGACGCTGGCGCGCAACACCGGATTGCCGTTGCAGCAGATTTTGAGCGAAGTCAGTCAGGCTTACACGAAGAATGCCTAAGTTCTATCTCACGACTCCTATTTACTACGTGAATGCCGCGCCGCATATCGGGCACACGTATACGACGATTGCGGCCGACCTTATCAAGCGCTACAAGGCGATGTGCGGGTACGACGTGGTCCTGACCACGGGCACCGACGAACACGGGCAAAAGATCGAGCGCGCGGCGAAGGCCGCCAACAAGACGCCGCAGGAGTTCACCGATCTCATTTCGGCCGAGTTCCGGCAGCAGTGGGAGACGCTGGGGCTGAGCATCGACCGCTTCCGCCGCACGTCGGACCCGAAGCATCATGCCGCCGTGCAGCAGTTGTACCGGCGCTGCAAGGATGCCGGCTACATCTATAAGGGCTCCTACACGGGGCAGTATTGCGTCTTCGATGAGCTGTATGTGAATGAGGCAAAGCCGGGCGATCCGTGTCCCGATTGCCGGCGGCCGACCGAGACCGTCACCGAGGAGAACCTCTACTTCAAGCTGTCGGCATTCACCGAGCGGCTGTTGAAGTTGTACGAGGAGCATCCGGAGTTTATTCAGCCCGAAACGCGGCGCAATGAGGTAATCGCGTTCGTGTCGCAGGGGCTGAAGGATCTGTCGATCTCCCGCACGACGATTCAGTGGGGCATTCCCGTACCCGATGAACCGGGGCACGTATTCTATGTCTGGTTCGACGCGCTGATGACGTATTGGAGTGCGGTCGAGGGCGAAGGCCTGTGGCCGGCGGACCTGCATTTGATCGGCAAAGAGATCGTGCGGTTCCATGCAATCTATTGGCCGTCGTTCCTGTGGGCAGCGGGATGGGAATTGCCGAAGCGGATCTTCGCGCACGGCTGGCTGTTGTTTGAGAACGACAAGATGTCGAAGTCGCGCGGGAACATTGTGCGGGCGACGCCGATTCGCGACGTGATGGGCGTGGATGCGCTGCGCTACTTCCTGCTGCGCGAGATCCATTTCGGACAGGACGGTAGTTTTAGCTTTGACGCGCTGGTGGGGCGATACAACTCGGATCTGGCAAACGGCCTGGGCAACCTGGCGAGCCGGACGTTGAGCATGATCCGGCAGTATCGCGGCGGCGTGATTCCGGCGTCGGCTGGTGATGCCGCAATTGCGGCGGTTGCGGGCGCTGCCATTGAGCAGGCGCGGGCGAGCTTCGATGAGCTGGCGTTTTCGAAGGGCCTCGACGCCGTATGGGGACTGTTGTCGGCGGTGGACAAGTTCATCGTGGAGAGGGCTCCGTGGAAGCTCGTAAAGGACCCGGCGGCGGCAGGGCAGTTGGATGACACGCTCTACACGGCGGCGGAAGTGCTGCGCGTGGTGACGGTGCTGCTGACGCCGGTGATGCCCGATTCGGCGCAGAAGATCTGGGCGCAGTTGGGCTGCGCGGAGGCGTTGGGCTCGCAACGGATCGATCAGCTTGCATGGGGCCAATTGAAGGGCGGCCAAGATGTGGGCGAAGCGGCGACGGTGTTCCCGCGCGTGGAAGTGGGCCCGGCCGTGGAGCAGATGCGAGCACTCGAAGAGAAGGAGACGGCGCGTCAGAAGGCGGTGCTTGGTCAGAAGGAAGAAGCGCCCGCGGCGCCTGCTGGTAATCGTCCCGAGGCGATGCCGCCGATTGGCATCGACGACTTTGTGAAGGTCGATTTGCGGGTGGGCGAAGTGAAGACGGCTGAGCGCGTGAAGGGTTCAGACAAGCTGCTGCACCTGAGCGTGGACATCGGCGAGGAAGCGCCGCGGAGCATTGTGGCGGGCATCGCGCTGGCGTATGAGCCGGAGAAGCTGATCGGGCGCAAGGTCGTGATCGTGGCGAACCTGGAGCCGCGCAAGCTGCGCGGGGTTTTGAGCCAGGGCATGATTGTGGCGGCGTCGCTTGAGGGCGGCTCACCGGTGCTGACAGGGTTCCTGGAAGACGTTCCGGTGGGGGCGCGACTGAAGTAGATGGGCCTCGTCGATTCGCATTGCCATTTGGACGGGCCGCGGTTCGCCGAAGACCGCGAGGCGGTGATCGACCGCGCGCTCCAGGCGGGCGTGGAGCGGATGCTGTCGATCGGGTCGGGCGATGGGCCGCCGGATCTGGAAACGGCGATTCGCATTGCCGACCAATACGCGCCGGTGTGGGCGACGGTGGGTGTGCATCCGCACGATGCCGAGAAGGCAACCGGCGCAACGATGCAGGAACTTGAGGCGCTGTTGCGGCATCCGAAGGTTGTGGGCCTGGGCGAGATTGGATTGGACTATCACTACGAGAACTCGCCGCGCGAGGTGCAGAAGGCCGTGTTCCGCGATCAGTTGGCGATTGCCAGGCAAGCGGGCGTGCCGGTGATCATCCATACGCGCGAGGCCTGGGACGATACGTTCGCGATCCTGGAGGAGTGCTGGGTGTGGCCGGGCACGGGCGTGGAAACGGTGTTGCCGGGGATCATGCACTGCTTTAGCGGCGGCGTGGCGGAAGCGGAGCGCTCGATGGCGATGGGGTTCCGAATCAGCATTGCGGGCGTGGTGACATTCCCCAAATCGGACGAGCTGCGGGCGGCGGCGAAGACCGTGCCGGACGATCGTTTGTTGGTCGAGACCGACTCGCCGTATCTGGCTCCGGTGCCGTACCGGGGCAAGCGGAATGAGCCTTCATACGTGGTGGAAACGGCGAAGCGTGTGGCCGCTGAAAGAGGCGTTACGTATGAGGAGTTGTGCCGCGTGACGACGGCGAATTTCGACCGGCTGTTCCCGGCGGCGGCGATGGGCTCGGCGGGCAAAGCGGCACCTCCGTTTGCGGGGGCGTGAGCCGGATGGGTACACTGAAGAGTTTCATGGCATTCAGCAGGCTGGGCGCAACATTGACGGCGCTCGAAATCCGCGAACTGGTAAAAGCGGATCTAGAGAAGGTGGAGCGTGTCATCGGCCTGGAGTCGGTTGCCTCCGCCGAGGTGGTGACATCAATCAGCCGGCACTTGCAGGTGAACGGGGGCAAGCGGCTGCGGCCGATCCTGCTGCTGCTCGCCAACAAGCTGGCGGGGACGACGACGGAGAGCGCGATTGCGCTGGCGGCGGTGGTGGAGATGATTCACACGGCGACGCTGGTGCACGACGACGTCATCGACGAGGCGCGGACGCGGCGCGGGCAGGCATCGGCCAATGTGCTGTGGGGCAATCAGACGTGCGTGCTGGCGGGCGATTGGCTGTACATGCAGGCGTTCCAGATTGCGCTGCGCGAGCGGAACTTCGCCATCCTCGACATCCTGATATCGCTGACGCAGATGATGGTCGAGGGCGAACTGCGGCAACTGGAGACGATGGGGAAGATCGGCGTCACCGAGTCCGATTACATGGAACTGGTGGACCGCAAGACGGCCAGCCTGTTTTCGGCGTGCGCGCGGTTGGGCGCGGTGGTGGCGGGCGCGGACGAGTCGGCTGAGAGCCGGTTGAACGACTACGCCTGGAACCTGGGCATGGCGTTCCAACTGGTCGACGATGTGCTGGACTTCACGGCGAGCGAGCGGGTGCTGGGCAAGCCGGTGGGCAACGATCTGCGCGAAGGCAAGGTGACGCTGCCGCTGATCTATGCGCTGGCGGAAGCAACGGCCGATGAGCGGGCGATGGTGGCGCGGGTGCTGGCGGACCGCAACTATGAGGCGGTTCCGTTTGCCCAAGTGCAGAAGATGGTGAAGCGCTATGAGGGGATCGCGAAGGCGAAGGCGCGGGCGCAGGAGTTCACCGAGAAGTCGCGGTCGATGGTGTTGAGCTTCCCGGAGAGCGCGTACCAGAGGGCGTTGCTGGCGGTGACGGATCTGGTGACGGAGCGGGATCACTAAGTAGAGCGGGGGTTGCCGTGTGGCTGGCTTACTGTCGAGGCGGGCGGTGTTGGTGGGCGCGGCGGGGATGAGCGGCGCCGTTACGATGAGTAGCGCGGCTGCCGCGGGTGCGGTGAAAGCACTGGTGTTCGATGTCTTTGGGACCGTTGTCGACTGGCGCGGTTCGATCCTCCACGAGGGCGCGGAGTGGGGGCGGGCGAAGGGTCTCGAGGTTGATTGGGGGAGGTTCGCGGACCGGTGGCGGGCGGGGTACGGGCCGATTATGGACCGTGTGCGGAAGGGGTCGCTGCCTTGGTTGAAGATCGATCAGCTTCACCGTATGTTGCTGGACGATCTACTAGTTGAGTTCCACATCACAGGCTTGAGCGTAGGCGAGAAGGAGCATTGGAACCGTGTGTGGCACCGGCTGAAGCCTTGGCCGGATGCGGTGGCGGGACTGACCAAGTTGAAGGCGAAGTACATCATTGCGACGCTGTCGAATGGGAACGTGTCGCTGCTGCTGGAGATGGCCAAGCAGGCGGGGCTGCCCTGGGACCACATCATGTCGGCGGAGCTGTTCCACCACTACAAGCCGGACCGCGAGGTGTATCTGGGTGCGGCGGAAATGCTGGGGTACAAGCCGGGCGAAGTAATGATGGTAGCGGCGCACACGGGCGACCTGCGGGCGGCGCAGGGGTGCGGGTTGAAGACGGCATTCGTGCCGAGGCCGTTGGAGCATGGTCCGGGTGGGCGTGCGGAGGGTGCGGGCGGGAGTCAGTTCGACTACGTGGTGAAGGACCTTGGCGACTTAGCGGCTAAGATCGCCTGAAGTCGGCGTGCGGGGATGGTCAGGCGGCGAGGTCTTCCTCGTCGGAGTAGGTCCACAGCAGCTCGACGTGGCGTTCTTCACGCTCCGGCGGGGGGACGAAGGCTCCGTGGCGGCGGTGTTGGACGTCGATGGGGGTGACGGGGGAGTCGAAGTCGAAGCGGGGATCGGTTTGGCTGGCTTTGGGGGTGGGTGCGGGCTGTTTGTTTTCATCACGAGTTGGGTTTGTTTCGTCGAGGGAAGCGGGGAAATCGGCGGGCGTGAGCCTTTCTTTGCGGACGGCGAGGAGTTGTTTGAGGGTGCGGTCGTAGGCGCGCGAGAGGTTGGTTTCGTAGCGGGAGTAGTTCATGAAGGTGGCCTCGCGGGCGGCGAAGGCGTTGGCGAGGGCGGAGCTGATGGACTCGTGGGAGTCGGCGGGGGTGACCTGGGGGATGTCGGCGTCGAGGAGGCCGGTTTCCATGCGAACGCAGCGGGTGAGGCGGACTTCTAGTTCGGCGAGGCGCTTGACGAGGGAGGCCTCGTAGGGCGTGGCGGGGTTCCAGGAGTTGATGAAGCGCTGGATGGTGGAGGGGAGGAGATTGCGGTCTTCGCCGAGGGCGGTGATGTCGCGCGGGGTGACGCCGGCGTTGGCGAGGGAGGCGGTGAGGCCGTGGGTGATGGCGTTTTGGGCGGAGCGGGCTTTGCCGGCGGGGGTGCGGGGTCCGGTGGACTTCCGGGCGTTGGCGCGGTTGGCCTGGAGTTTGGCTTCGGAGATTGGTTTTTTGAGCGTATTCATCGGTTTTAGGGTTGCATGGGGGGATGCGGGGTT
>JBDTVQ010000304.1:0-8654 GCA_040007195.1 Acidobacteriota bacterium
CGCGAGCACGAACGCGGAGAAGCTGTAGGCGATCAACCCGGGAGTGGACGACCCCGCGCCGAGTGCGAGCAGGACAAGGCCCGTGACCGCAGCGACGCCCGCGGGCCATGCGAAGGTCAGACCGAGGCTCCGAAGCGACGCACGCCTCCAGGCGATGAGAGGCCCGATGCCCATCAGCAGGAGCAGCGGCAGCCCGAAGATCACAAAGAAGAAGTCGTAGTAGCCGGTGATGAGTTGGGTGGGATAAGGGAGAGTGGGGATGGCCGCTTCGCCGTCGGTTTGATCCCAGAAGCCGCCGGGCAAGGGGTGCTGGAGGAGGCTGGTCATCCAGGGCATGGGCCAGCCATAAGCTGAAGCGAGACCGGTGAGCGGGAGGTGCATGAGGGGCAGGTGGTAGATGAGATGCCCGATGTCAGAGGGGAGCGTGCGGGGCGCGGGGGGCGGGCTGGCTCGGGTTCCGCCGGTGGAGATGAGGGCGAGGCGGAGGACTCCGTCGCGGTAGGCGACTCCGTACTGGCTGGAGGCGGTGAAGGCGGGGGCGATGGCGGTGAGTCCTGGTGGCAGCGTGGAGGCAGCGAGCCATTGGACGAGGCCTAGATGGGAGCCGCCGAACATGGCTGTCTGGCCGTTGGACCAGGGCTGGGCGGCGATCCATTCGAGGGTATCGAAGCCGTCCTGCTTGTCGTTGTTGTAGGGCGTGTAGGCGCCTTCGGAGGCGTAGCGGCCGCGGCAATCTTCGATGACGACGACGTAGCCGGAGCGGGCGAGGCGGTCGGCTTTCTTTTGCAGGCCGGACTTGTCGTAGGGGGTGCGGGCGAGGAGGACGGGTTGGGGCGTGTTGGGGTTGACGCCGTAGATGTCGGCGGCGAGGCGGATGCCGTCGCGCATGGTGATGGAGACGGTTTGGCGGGGGACGGGAGCTTGGGCGTGAAGGGCGGCGGCGAAGGCGAACAGCGCGAGGGCGCGGGGGATCATGCGATCAGTTTCTTGACGATTTCGGCGTGGGTGACGGGGACGTCGGTGAGGCTCTCTTCGCGGCCGTGATGGCGGAAGGTGAGGCGCTTGTGATCGAGGCCGAGCTGATTGAGGAGCGTGGCGTGGAGTTCGGGGACGCTGACGCGGTCGTCGACGGCGCGGTAGCCGATTTCGTCGGTGACGCCGTGGGTGTAGCCGTTGCGGAAGCCGCCGCCTGCCATCCAGAGGGAGAAGCCGTGACGGTTGTGATCGCGTCCGGAACCTTTTTGCGAGATGGGGAGGCGGCCGAATTCACCGGCCCACATGACGACGGTTTCGTCGAGGAGGCCTCGGGCTTTGAGGTCCTTCACGAGGGCGGCGGAGGGCTGGTCGGTAATTTTGCAGATTTTGGGGAGGCCGTCGGGGATGTCGTTGTGGTTGTCCCAGGGCTGGATGTTGGGACGGACGCCGGGGAAGACCTGGACGAAGCGGACGCCTGCTTCGATGAGGCGGCGGGCCATGAGGCAGCGGGTGCCGTAGGCGGCGGTTTCGGGCTGGTCGATGCCGTAGAGCTTGCGGGTGGCCTCGGTTTCCTTGGACAGGTCGAGGACGCCGCCGGCCGCTACCTGCATGCGGGCGGCGAGTTCGTAGTTCTTGATGCGGGCGTCGAGCGAAGTGTCTTCGGGGTGGCGGAGGCGGTGATGTTCGTTGAGGCGGGCGAGGAGGTTGAGGCGGTCGTCCTGCGAGCCGTCGGGGCCGGGGTTGGCGGGCTTGAGGTCGAGCACGGCGGAGCCGACGCTGTTGAATTCGGTGCCGCGATAGAGGGCGGGCAGCCAGCCGTTGTCCCAGACGAGGGCGGCGTTGGTGTTGTAGCCTTCGGGATCGCGGAGGACGACGAAGGCGGGGAGGTTTTGATTTTCGGTGCCGAGGGCGTAGCTGACCCAGGCTCCGGTAGTGGGGCGGCCGGGGAAGATCTTGCCGGTCTGGAGCATGATGAGCGCTTCGCTGTGGTTGTTGTGCTCGGAGTACATGGAGCGGACCATGCAGATGTCGTCGGCGATGGTGGCGGTGTGGGGCAGGAGTTCGGAGAAGTCCATGCCGGACTGGCCGTATTTGGCGAATTTGAACGGCGTTCCCATGAGGATGTTGCCGTCGCTGCCTTCCTGGAGGGTTTCGAGCTTTTCGACGTGCTTTTTGCCGTTGAGGCGGGAGAGTTCGGGTTTGGGATCGAAGAGGTCCATCTGGCTGGGGCCGCCATTTTGCATGAGTTGGATGACGGCTTTGGCGTGGGGTGCGAAGTGGGGCGGTTTGGGGGTTAGATCGAAGCCGGCGGGGGCGGAGCCGAGTTCAGCGGCGAGGAGGCCTTCGCGATTCATGAGCCAGGTGAGGGCGAGCGAACCGAAGCCGAGGCCGGAGCGGGAGAGGAGATCGCGGCGGCTGAAGGGAGGATGGGGAGGATACATAACAACTCCTACTCGACGTACAAAAATTCGTTGGCGTTGAACAGCACGTGGCAGACGGCTGCCAGGGCGTTCAGATTGGCTTCGTTTTCGGCCATGGGTTTGTGAAGGAAGCGGTCGCGTTCGCGGGCGTAGAGGCCAGAGGACCACTCCAGTTCGGCGTCATCGGGCGGGCGGCCGACGGCATAGCGATAGGCGAGAGCGATGCGGGCGTTGATGTCCGAGGCCTGGCTTTGGACGCGTTCGGCGAAGAAGCGGGACTGGGCGAGGACGTCGCTATCGTTGAGCATCATGAGCGACTGGAGGACGACGGCGGAGGCTCCGCGGGTGGTGGCGTTCGTGTTCATGACGGGGTGATCGAACACGTTCATGAGGCTGAGGCTGTAGCGGCGGCGGGCGACGAGGTAGAGGCTGCGGCGGTAGCGGTCAGAGGGATCTTTGAGAGCCTTTTCATCGATGAGGACCATGCCGTCGGGGAGGGCGACGGTTTTGATGGCGGGGCCGCCCATTTTGCGGTTTAGTTTGCCGCTGACGGAAAGCATGGAATCGCGGATGGCTTCCGAATCGAGGCGGCGCATGCGCATGTGCCAGAGGAGAGTGTTTTCGGGGTCGGCCTTGAGGGGGGCGGAGCCGAGCGAATCGGACGGGAGGGAGCTTTGGCGATAGGCGTCCGAGAGCATGAGCGTGCGGAGGAGGGGCTTCGTGCGCCAGCCGTTGCGCTGGAATTCGCCGGCGAGCCAGTCGAGGAGCTCCGGGTGCGTGGGCTTGGCGCCCATGACGCCGAAGTTTTCCGTGGTGGTGACGATGCCCTGGCCGAACAGGTGGTTCCACATTCGGTTCACGTAGACGCGGCTTACGAGGGCGGAGGCTGGGGTTGCTTCGGCGGTGAGGAAGCGGGCGAGGGCGATGCGGCGGCCGGTGTCGCCGGGATAGGCGGGCTGGGGCTCCAGGTCATCGGCGTTTTCGCTGAGGACTTCGAGCGCGCCGGGACCGACGTCGGCGCCTTTGGATTCGAAGTCGCCTCGGCGATGGATGTAGGTTTCCGGGGCTGCGCCGGTGTCGTAGAGGGATTCGAGATCTTCGTAATGGAGGCGGCGGCTTCCGAGATCGGCGATCTCTTTGGCGAGCGCGGCGACGTGTTCGCGCACTTCGGGTGCAGATTGCGCGGCCATGGCGGTGGGCGAAAGGTCACCGAGCTTTGCGGCGAGCTCTTTCTGACGCGGGTTGCGCTTAGCTTCGGGCATCAACGCGGCTTTGCGAACAGAGGTGCGTTCGGCTTCGGGGACGGCGACGATGAGGCGGTCAATGGCGGCGGCGCGGAGGGGATCGATGATTTTATCGAGGCTGGCCTGGAGGGCCTTCAACTTCTCGTCGAGGCCGGCATTGAATTTGCGGATCTCATCGGCGCGTTCGGTGGGGACGTCGGGAAGGGTGCGTTCGAGAACGGGCGTCCACTTGACGGGATTGTAGGCCGGGGTGAGGGTGGCCATGAGGCGGTAGTAGTCGCGCTGCGGGATGGGATCGAACTTGTGGTCGTGGCAGCGGGCGCAGCCGACGGTGAGGCCGAGGACGCTGCTGGTGAGGATGTCGAGGGTTTGATGGACGACCTCGTAGCGGAGGAGGGGGGTGTCGCGCTCGGGGTTATCGGTGGGGTCCTCGGCGGTGCGGAGGAAGCCGGTGGCGATGAGGTCGGCGCGTTGGGCGGGGGTGAACTCGGCCCCCTTATTGCGGTCGAAAAGTTCGTCGCCGGCGATTTGCTCGGTGAGGAACTGGTTGTAGGGTTTGTCCTGGCGGAAGCTATCGACGACGTAGTCGCGGTAGCGCCAGCGGCTTTTACCGATGGAATAGGTTCCGGCCTGAACGTCGCGGCCGACGGTGTCGACGTAGCCTGCGAGGTCGAGCCAGTAGCGGCCCCAGCGTTCGCCGAATTCGGGGGTGGCGAGGAGGCGGTCGACCAGAGCGGTGTAGGCGGCGGGGGATTTGTCCTTGAGGAAGGCGTCGACTTCTTCGGGGGACGGGGGGAGGCCGGTGAGGTCGAGATAAGCGCGGCGGATGAGGATGGCCTTTTCGGCTGGTTTAGAGAAGGCGAGTTGCTTTTCCTGGAGTTTTCGCAGGAGGAAGGCATCGACGGGATTCAGGCCGGGCTTGGCACCAGGAATGGATGGGACGGGCGGATTGGCGAGCGGGCGGAAGGCCCAGAACTGGCGGTCCTTGTCCGTGACTTTGGAGCGGTAGGCGGCGGAGGCGGCGGGGGCCGGTTCGGCGGCGGCGAGTTGTGAGGGCGCGCCTGCGTCGATCCACTGGCGGACGACTTCGATTTCGGCGGCGGTGAGTTTTTCCTTACCGGGCGGCATGCTGCCCGAATTGACGCGCTGGAAGAGCAGGCTTTTTTCGGCTGAGCCCTTCTCGATGACGGGGCCGTTCTGGCTGCCGCGGAGGAGGACGGACATGCCGTGGAGGTCCAAGCCGGCGGTGGAGGTTTTGGGGTTATGGCAAGCGGCGCAGCGGGCGCTGAGGATGGGCAGGACGTCCTGTTCGAAGCTGTGCGGCTGGCCGAAGGAGGCCGGAGCTGCCAACGCCGCGAATACTAGGGCATGTTTCCAACGCATCCTATTGAGTACCTACCTATTTTAGGATAGAGGCAACCTGCACTTGGGGGAAAGAGAAGGTGCCGCTTTCCGTCCAAAGGTACGGACGACACCAAAGGCCGTCCGGTTGCGTCCACCTATTAGGACGAGCGGGCGTGGCTGCGTTGAACGGACCGCGCGGGCTTAGTAGGCTGCAAGAGCGTGAACCAGAATTGTATCGACCAGGTGGACGTGTATGTCCTGAAGCTCGATCAGCATTACCGGCTGGCGGGGCATGAGGATACGCCTGGGCGGTTGCCGGGAACGGACTACTTCCGCGAGCCGCAGTGGCGGCAGGCGTATAGCGCGAAGACCGAGACGTGCCTGGTGAAGGTGACGACGGCGGGCGGCGTGGCGGGTTGGGGCGAGGCGCAGGCTCCGATTACGCCGGAAGCGGCAGCGGTGCTGGTGGAAAAGCTGCTGGGTCCGGCGGTGATTGGGGAGGATGCGCTGGCGACGGAGGCGATTTACGAGCGGCTGTATCACTTGATGTCGGCGCGCGGGCAGCAGTTCGGTTTCTACCTGGATGCGATGGGGGCGATCGATACGGCGCTGTGGGATATTCGCGGGAAGGTGTGGCAGGCGCCGGTGTGCAGTTTGCTGGGCGGTCCGTTCCGGACGGAGCTTCCGGCGTACATCAGCGGGCTGCGGAGGCCGGACCGGGTGCAGCGGCTGGCGGTGGCGCAGGAGTGCATGAGCAAGGGGTTTGCGGGGGTCAAGATTTTTTCAGGGCTGGCGCCGCATGTGGTGATGGAAGAGCTGCACGATGTGCGGCACGCGATTGGACCGCAGGCGTTTCTGGGGTTCGATGCGATTCAGGCGTATGGCGCGCGGGAAGCGCTGGAGATCGGGATGGCGCTCGATGGGATGCGGGGAAATTGGCTGGAGGCTCCGGTGGGGGCCGATGATATTGCGGGACACGCGCGGCTGGCGGGGAGGCTGGCGACGCCGATTGCAGCGGGCGAGCATTTGCGCTCAGTGGCGCAGTTTTTGCCTTGGCTGCAGGCGGGCGCGATTGGCGTGGCGCAGCCGGACGTGGTGCGGTGCGGGATCAGCGCGGCGCGGAAGATTGCGAATCTGGCGCAGGCGTTTCATGTGGGCGCGGCGTTGCATTTGGGAGTGGCGAGCGGCATTGGCGCGGCGGCGACGTGGCAACTGGCGGCGGCGCTGCCGAACTTTGTGGTGCAGGAACATCAGTTGGATTTGTTCGATACGGCGAACCGCATTCTGCGCGAGCCGCTGCGGGAACGCGATGGCATGTTGCAGGTGCCGTTGAAGCCCGGGCTGGGCATTGAAGTGGACGAAGCCGTTATTCAAGAGATGGGAGCATGGCATTGCAGGACGTAGAACAATCGACGATCTTACCGGCGGCGGCGGACGCCGGGTGGGGGAGCTTTCGCGTGGTGTCGCGCGTGGCGCTGGTGGCTGGGAGTCAGGCCGAGCTGGAGCTGATTTACACGGCGGGGGAGCGGGGACTGGCGGCGGGGTCGCAATTGCGATTCGGGATCCCGAACACGGGATGGGACCGGCCGGTGACGCCGCAGCAGCGCTACTGGGATGAGCTGGTAAATGGTGCGGACCGGAGGCTGGCTCCGTTTCATCCGGTGAACACGACGGCGGCTTTGGCGTCGGCGAACGCGGTGGCGCCAGCGAACAAGGCGGTGGTGGCGCTCGACGTGATGGAGCGGATGCTGGTGCCCGACGAAGATCCGGCGTTGGCGTACTGGCGGTGGTGGATTACGGCGACGATTGAGGGCGCGGACCTGGCGGCGGGCGATCGCGTTACGGTGCTGTATGGCGATCAGCGATTTGGCGTGGCGACGCGCATTCAAACGTTTCCGGAAGAGCGGATCAACGCGAGCGCGTATGTGAAACCGGCGGGCGGGGCGGGGTTTGAGAATTTGACGGGGAGCCCGTATTACCTGGACGTGATTACGGGGCCAGCTTCGTGGGCGAACGTGGTGGGGCCTTCGGTGGTGGGCGCGCCGGTGGCGGCTGGGTCGCCGGTGGCGGGATCGTCCGTGGCTGGGTCGCCGGTGGCGAGCGCGGGGCGAACGGTAAGGATCGCTTTGACCGATGAGTGCCAGGGGCGTCCCGATTCGGGCGGCGACCATGCGTTGTTGTGGGACGGCGCGGCGGTGACGGTTTCGGCGGGGAAGCCGTTGACGATCGAATTGAAGGACGGCGCGGGTGTGTTGTCCGATGCGGACGGGCGGGTTTGGGGCGCGGTGAATCCCGCAGCGCCTCCAGCGCGCGACGGGCTGCAATTGTACTGGGGCGATCTTCATGCGCAGAGCGAGCATCACGTGATGCATTCGCAGCGGAAGGATTTCCGGCAGGAGGGATGGTCGAAGGGGATCTCGTGCGGGACGTTGGATGAGTGTTACCAGTATGCGCGCGAGGTGAGTTTGCTGGACTTCGTGGCGATGACGGACCAGGGCGCGTGCCTGACGAACAAGTGGGAGTACTGCCAGGGGAAAGTGATCGAGTACAACCGGCCGGGGAGTTTTCTGGTGTTGAAGGGGTATGAGGCGGGGTCGCCGCTGGGGCATCGGAATGTGATTTTTTCGAGCACGGAGGTGGAGGCGCCGCTCGATGCGAAGCGGTTCAATTCCTTCCATCCCGATGTGGTCTTCGAGCATTATCGCGGGCGCGGCGATGTGATTATCATTCCGCACCATGTGAAGACGTGGACCGATTGGACCTATCACGATCCGGAGCTGGAGCCGTTGATGGAGATCTATTCGTGTTGGGGGCAGTCGGAGTCGCCCGGGCTGGATTTGTGGAACAAGGGACAGACGCCGGGCGCGGGGGCGTGGGAGGCGTTCCGGCGCGGGTACCGGATGGGGTTGATCGCGTCGTCGGACAACCATGTGGGCATGCCGGGGCGGAGCTATCCGGGGGACCGGCAAATTCATACGCCGTTTCCGGGCGGGTTGTGCGCGGTGTGGGCCACCGAGCTGACGGCGGAGGCGGTGTTTGCGGCGCTGCGGGCGCGGCGTTGTTATGGGACGACGGGCGCGCGGATTGTGCTGCGGTTCTCGATTGGAGACGTGGCGATGGGCGGGACGGGCACGGCATCGGAGGGGCTGACGGGGCGGGTGCAGGTGGCCGGTACCGCTGAATTGGATCGCGTGGAGTTGGTGCGGGATTGCCAGTTGTGGCGCACATTGGCGTGCGCGGGCGACCGGTTGGAGACGGCATTCGAGATTCCGGCCGAGCCGGGGGTGTACTACCTGCGGCTCTTCCAAAAGGACGGACAACGAGCATGGAGCAGTCCGATTTGGATGGAGTAATCGAGGTAGAGCGGGGGGACAGCGCGGCGCGGACACGGTCTGTTCCGGTGCTGACGCGCGCACTGGCGATGCTGGAGATTCTGTCGACGTCGCGCAACGGGCTGGCGCTGCCGGAGGTGGCGCGGCGTTTGAAGCTGCCGAAGAGCTCGGCGCACACGATTCTGGTGACGCTGACGCGCGAGGGTTATTTGGCGCGGAGTCCCAAGACGCGGCGCTATACGCTGACGACGAAGTTTGTCTCGCTGGCCAACCAGGCGATTGAAAACCTGCGGATTCGCGAGGTGGCGCTGCCGTTTTTGCGACAGTTGATGATGGGC
>JBDTVQ010000305.1:0-8647 GCA_040007195.1 Acidobacteriota bacterium
CGGCCTTTCCTGCGCCTATGAACTCGCACGGCTTGGGCACGATCCCATCGTGCTCGAGGCGAGCGGCCGCGCTGGCGGCCATGTCCGTACCCTGAAGGACCCGTTTGCCGACGGCCTGTACGCGGATGTGGGCGCTGAGCACTTCTACTATCCCGGTTACACTCGATTTTGGAGTTACATAAAGGAGTTTGGACTTACTCCAGTTGCCTATCCGCGACGCGATCAGTTGCTCCGTTTCTTCAAAACCGGAGGAGTGTATAGCGAAGCCGACCTTCGAAGCGCCACCATTCTGAACAAGCTCGAATTCAATAGCCGCGAATGCGCTTTCCTGGCTGAGCATCCCTGGTCCGAACTGCCGTTGCTCTACTTTTCGAAATACGTAGAAGCTATTCGCGACGAACGGAACCCGTTTGAAGGCAATTTGAGAGAGTTGGATTCGATCTCTGTCGGTGACCTTCTGCAGAAGGAAGGGGCATCCGTGGGCGCGGTTCGTCATTTCGGCGGTTCGGGTTCCGCATTGCACATGATTTGGGGTGCTGCCGTGAAGAAGCTTCGCGGAACGCCATTTGAAAGCAAGAAGCTTTTCCGTTTACTCGGAGGGAATCAGGCGATGACGGACGCGTTCGCGGCTCGTCTGAAGGAAAGAGTACGCTGTGGATCTCCCGTCACCCAGTTGGAACACAGCGGTTCCGGTGTTACCGTAACCAGCACCGTGATGGGAGAACCGAAGAAATTCGAAGCAGACTATCTGGTAATTGCAATCTCTCTTGCCGTGTTGCGCCAGATGCAGGTTACACCGGCCTGGCCGGAATCCAAGAACTATCTGGTTCAGCAGATGCCGTACACAACCAAGACTCGCGTGGTGTTTCAGACCCGCACGAGATTTTGGGAGACCGATAAGGTCAGCCCGAACTGGTCCTCATCAGACCCGAAGTTAAGTGAACTTTGGGCGATGGCAGAGGAACTGAAGACACCGCGCGGCATTCTCGTTGGCGGATCCCAACCCGGGGTATCGGCTGCGGCTACACGTGGTGCATTTCTCCAATCGTATTCGGGGAAATCCGCCGACATTGAGCATATTACGCTGCACGAATGGGCGAAGGACCCATGGGCGGGGATGTGCGAGAGGTCAACTTACCGGCCCGGTGATCTTACGCGATTCTGGCCGGAGGCAGGCCGCCCGGTCGGGCGCGTCCATTTTGCCGGAGCCTACGCGGCGCAGATGTCCTGGGGCATGGAAGCCGCGTTGGAATCCGCCCATCTTGCAGCGAAGGCAATCGATCAAGCAGCCTAGCCTCGGCCCGGCCGAACTTGGCCGGGACTACGGGCGATTGTTCCAGGCTGGCCGGTCGGGCGTGGCGGGAACGGGGCTGGCGTTCTGCATCGGAAGCCAGCTTCGGTAGAAGTTGCCATACGCCCCGGCGGTTGTGAAGTCGCATAAAACAATTTCATTGCCGGCTGCGTCCGTGCCCTTCACAAGCACCCACGGTTGAATCCGCTTGTCGGTCTTCACCGGTTCGAGACGCAGTGTCTTGGCGTCCAGTTGTGGAACTGCATCGGGATTCATCTTGTTGTAGGCCGGGTCAAAGGCGAGCAGCAGCGGCCCGCGATAGATAGACGCCTGGCCATCCACTTCACGTTCGCCAACCCACAGGTGCGGCGACATGTCGAGAACCAGGTTCACGGTATCTCCATCCTTCCATGTGCGCATGAGGTTGGAGTAAGTGCCGGCTTGCACCTCATTCTGTGACACACCATTCACGGCGATGGTCGACTTCGCGGACCAGGACGGAATGCGAAGCTTCAACGCGAATTTCTCCGGCTTCTGCAGCCGAATCTTGATTGCAATATTTCCATCTGCAGGATATTCCGTCGTCTGCGCCAATGTAAGTGTTTGCCCGCCTTGGGTCTGCGTCGAGAACTCCGACGGACCGTAGAAGTTCAGCGCGAATCCGCCGTTATCCACCATCAGCGCCCATTCGGTCAGAAGGCCCAGCGAGCGGGGGCCGTTCACCGAGCAGCAGTTCAACTCGGGACTACCCGCCCGGCATTGGAAATTGATTCCATGCGCCGACGCTTCTTTAACTCCATTCATCGGCGTGTTGTATGTCCACCATCGCCCGGAAGCTGACTGGCCGCCGAGAGCGCCATTCAACGTTGATAATTCAATTTCATCGGCGACATGAGAATTACCCGTCAATCGAAGCATGTCAATGCTCATGTCTATCCAGGCAACTGTCGAACAGGTTTCGATGGTTTTCGGATCGTAGGGGTTTCCGGTTGCCTTTTCGCCGGAGGAGAAGCCACCTGTATTGTGCCGGTCGCCAACCAGCATGCTGTTCCAGATGTGCGTGAATGCGGTCTTATAACGCGGCTCGGCCGTGAGCAAATACATATCCGCCATGCCCTGAAAATCGTGCAGGCTCTCCCATCGGTTGCCAGGAAACTCGTACATCGGTCGCCCTTCGAGGGCCATCCGCATGTACAACCCGGCGCCGGGCCGGTCCCACTCTTTGACGATCCACTTGGCCATGCTTAGGTAATGTTCGTTCCCTGTTACGCGGTAGAGCTTGGTAAACGCGTGGATCACGGCATGATTCATCTGGCCGAACCGGTTGTCGGTGGTCATGTGCAGGTCCTTGTCCAGATACATGCCAACCAGAAGATCAGCCGCCCGATTCACCGCCTGAAGCGCTTCGGGTGACTGAAATTCCTCATGGTAGAGCAGCAGTCCGCGCATCACCCAATAGTGGCCCCAAATGTCCCAGTTATTTCCCGTGAGGCGATTGGCTTTGTCGAATGGGCCCAGATAGCCATCGGAGGCTTGTGTCTTCAGAAATTCGCCCACCACCCATTGCAGCTGAGCTTTCTGCCTGGGATCGCGCAGAATCCGATAGCTGAGCACGGAAGCGCATATATATTTGCCAATGAATTCTCCCGACCAGGACAGAAGCTTGCGATCGGCCTTCCGGTCTCTGTCGCAAAACATCTCAATCATGGCTGGGTTGGAGTTGGGGGCGTCGAGTTCCCAGTTTTCAAGGTTGGCGCGCAGGCGCGTCTCCAGGAAGCCGTGGAACCGCATGTCGACGCTCGCGGGTGTCCGAAGCGGCGTTTCCACTTTGTCCGCCGCGGCCAATGCGCCAATGGCTGCAAACGCCAGGAGAGCGGCAGACTTTTGAATCGAATGTGTCATAGCTACAGTTCCTCTGGTTATCCAATCGACACGATGGGAGAGAGTGCAATCAGTGTCAAGCCCAGCGTGAAGATCAGCACCATATAGAGCAGAAGATTCTTCACCTGCGGGGTTGCTCCCTTGAACTCTTTCCACACGAGAATTCCCCATAGCGCGGAGATGAGCACCGCACCATCTCCCAAGGCAAAGGACGTGGCTGGCCCCACCAGCCCGCTCGACGAAGCTGCAAAGTTCAGAATGGTTCCTAGGCCCCAAACGGCGCCACCGCCAACCAGGCCCAGCATGTGCCAGCGGGCCGGCATTTCAAAGTAAGCGGAAAGCGGCAACGGTGGCCGGTCCGTAATGGGCTTGCGCATGATCAACGGGTTGACGACTAAGTTGGAGACGAGCATTCCCAACATGAAGACCACTCCAATTGCATAGGGTCCCATTGGATGCGGCTCGGCGAGGCTCTTTGCCACAAGCGGATAAAAAAATCCGAGGCCCACACCGCTGATGATGCACAATAATATCCCACGCGATGATGCGGTTTTGGCGGAGTCGCCGAGATGCTTGCGGAATGCCGCCGCATCGATCAGGATGGCGATGATAATCAACAACACTCCAGTGAACAGCAGAATTGGATCGTTCTTTGGCGTGATGATGTAGTTCAACACTACGCCGATCACGATCGACAGTCCCACACCCACGGGAAACGCCACCGCTAAGCCTGCGACTTCAATCGCTCCCGTGAGCAGAATGTTGGAGAGGTTGAACACTGCACCGCCGGCGAAACCATAAGCGATGCCGGCAGTGGTGGCGGCGGAGAGGTCGCTCAGGAAGGGTGGACCGGAACTACCAAACGAACCCAAAGTAAATGCCAGAACAATGCTCACCAGCGTCGTTCCAAACACGTAATCCCAGTAGAAGAGCTCGAAGCGGCAGGTCTCCATGAGCTTGAGCGCGTTGCCCCACGAGCCCCAACAAAGCATGGAACAGATCAACAGCAACAGGGCTTGTATGTACTCCGACGGAATCCACATGTGAGGTCAGGTCCTTGCGGCGGCCGGCGCCGAGCAGTATTGGCGGAAACGTTTCCAGGCTTCATCCCACGGATGGCGATCCCCAGGCACATACACAATCGCGGGAGAGGAATCGTCGATCAGCCGCCGCACCGTTTTGAGGTCGCCGCAATGGCCTGTGGCGACCATCTGCATGGCGATGTTGCCGAGCGCCGTTGCCTCGATGGGGCCTGCCTCCACCCGCCGTTGCGTGGCGTCTGCCGTGAACTGATTGAGTAGCGCATTCCGGGCTCCTCCACCAACAATGCGGATCACATCGAAGCGAGTTCCCGTAGTCTCTTCGAGAGCCTCCAGCACGTATCGATACTTCAGAGCGAGGCTTTCCAGTGCCGCTCTGACGTAGGCGCCCGGTGAATCTGGTTCAGGCTGGCCGGTGGCTCGACAGAATCCCGCGATTTTCGCAGGCATATGGTCGTCAGCCAGGAAGTCGGCGTGGTCCGGGTCGATGAGGCTTCTGAGAGGAGCGCTGTCCGCGGCCGCTTTCGTGAGCGCGCTGTAGTCGTAGTCATGACCATCGGCTTTCCACTGCCGGCGGCAACATTGCACCAACCACAGGCCGGCAATGTTTTTCAGCACTCGCGTCGTCCCACAAACTCCGCCTTCATTGGTAAAGTTCAAGCGCCTCGCCGTGGGCGTGATCACCGGAGCCGGAGTTTCCGTTCCTAGGAGTGACCACGTGCCGGAACTGATGAACGCAACGTTCGGCTCCATCGGAATCGCCGCGACCGCAGACCCGGTATCGTGAGTCGCGGGCGCCACCACCACCGGCTCTCCGCAGTTGGAAGCCACGCCGGGGAGTGGTGGTCCCAAAACCGTGCCGGGGGCAACGACCGGTCCAAGAAAATGCGTGGGAATTCCCAACCGCTCCAAGATGTCGGTAGCCCACCGGCCCCGCCTCGCATCGTAAAATTGCGTCGTCGTTGCATTGGTGAACTCGCAGACGGCCTGCCCGGTCAGCCAGTGATGGAACACATCTGGAATGGTGAGCAGCCTGTGCGCGGCTCGCAAAACCTCGGGGCTCTTGAGTTGCTGGGCGTAGAGATGGTACAGACCATTGATCTGCATGAACTGAATACCGGTTTGTTCGTAGATCTCTGCCTGCGGGACGATTGCTGCCACGCGCTCCACCATGCCGTTCGCGCGAGCATCACGGTAGTGACAAGGATTCTCCAGTAGCGCTCCCGATTTGGTCAGCAGCGCGCAATCCAATCCCCATGCATCCACGCCGATGGAGGTCAATCGGCCGTTGGTCCGCCTGCCCGCCGCCTCCAGCGCATGTTGGATCTCCCACCACAGGCGTGGCAAATCCCAGTGCAGTTCGTTGTTATAGAAAACCGGATCGTTGGGGAATCGGTAGATTTCCTCCGACGATAGCGTGTGGCCGTCGAAGGTTCCCAGCACGGCGCGGCCACTTTCGGCACCCAAGTCGAGTGCGAGGAAATAGTGGATCTCGCTCATGTCAAACGTCTCGCATGCGGGCGATCAGTTCACGCCGATACTGCTCGCTGGCAAGCGAATCCAACCGGTCCGACTCAGACTTATCAAGAAACCGGGGCTTTCCGATCATCAGGCTTAACACTTGAATGCGCGCAGCCTCTTCCACCGTGCACGCCCTCCAAAATGCCTGCTTCAAATTCTCGCCCACCGTTACCGCGCCGTGGTTACGCAGGACAAGGCAGTTGGCTTCCTTGATCGCCTCTCCAACCGCCACCGCCAGTTCAGGCGTGGTCACGGTGATGTAGTCGAGATGGGGAACGGAGGATCCCATATAGATCAGCGCATCGGCGAACATGGGCGCAAGGTCGTGCCCGGAACTGGTCAGCGCGATGGTGTATTGTGGATGCGTGTGAACGACGGCGCGCACTTCCGGCCGCTTCCGATAGCAGGCTAGGTGCATCAACACTTCGGACGAAGGCCGCAGGCCGTTTTGCGCCCGGATGTCTCCGGACGGAACGTCGACTTCGACATACTGCGCCGGATCCACCTCTTCCAGCGACAGACCTGAGGGCGAAATCAGCATCGTATCCTCCCACCGGGCGCTGATGTTGCCTCCCGCCCCGGTGGCCAGGTTCTCCTTGAGAATGCGCCGGGCATAGTCGGCGATCTCCCTCCGTAGAAGTTCCAGTTTCATGTAGTCCTCGATTGTTCGATTTGCGCCTTCATTTCGTCGGCAATCTCCGGCAGCGAGCGGCAGCACTCGTGAAACAGATGGTCCAATCCGTCCTGTTGGCCCGCATCGATACGGATCGTAATGGCCGCCTCCGTAATGGAACGCCTGATCAGGACGCTGCCCTGGGCGGTAACAAATCGCACCCCATCGAGCGTTGTCGTCTGAAGAACGGGGAGGTTCTTCTCCAATCTTGCGGTGATCGAATCGAAAGAATCGCCGTTGATGTGGATGCGAAGATCCGGCGTTATGAAAATTTCGGGTAACGCGTCCACCAGTGCATCGAGCGGCCCTGAACGCGCTACCAGCTCCAACATCAGAAGCGCTGTATACAAGCCGTCGTCGCCACCGGCCAACTCGCGGTGAAAATAGTGCCCGCTGGCTTCACAACCCAGCACGCACGATTGCTCAATCATCAAGCGCTTCAGAAACGCGTGCCCACTGCGCTCGATGATCGCCGTGCCGCCCCCGGCTTCGATCGACCGGCGGACATGGTCGCTGAGCTTGATGTCATAGGCGACTCGCTCCCGTGGCTGTCGTCCCAATGTGTATTGCGCCAACAAAATCGAAATCTGGTCGGTTGCGATGAAGCGCCCATTGCGATCCAGAAACGCCACGCGATCCCCATCGCCGTCCCACGCCACGCCCAACTGCGAGCCGGTTTCTTTGACCTTGGCCGACAGCGCCGCGAGATTGGAGGCGCGTGCGCAGTCCGGTGGCCGGTTGGAGAATTTTGGATCGACCTCGCAGAAGAGAGGATAAATCGCCAGTCCCAGGCCGCGCAAGATCTCGGGCGAAAGTTCCGACCATGCTCCGTTGCCCGCATCGATGACGACGGAGCCAGAAAATTCCCTCCCCAAATGCCTCCACCGCTGCTCCATCCATTCCGTATATGCAGGTGCGACATCGATGAGTTCCACACTGCCGCCTGTGACGCGATTGCCGTGAAAGGTTGGCTGCTGCAGGCGTGTGAGCAGCGCATGGTCCGGCGGGTTCTGGCCGAACATGAACTTTAGTCCGTTGTGTCCGGGGGGGTTGTGCGATGCCGTGACGATAAACACCGCGTCGAAGTCCATACTTCGATGGGCATGATAGGCAACCGGCGTCGGAATCTGCCCGCCGTCAAACACCTGAATGCCGCCCCGGACCAGGCCGTCCACAAGCCCGGCTTTGAGCACCGGCGTAGATTCCCGGAAATCGCCCGCCACCAGGACCCTTCCATGGCCGTTCAACTCAGATGCGGCCGCTGCGCCAACAGCCTGGAACATCTCCGGGAAGACTTCTTCCGGGAAACGCCCACGGATGTCACAGGCTTTCCAGGCGCTCATAGATAGCCCCGACGTGCGCAGGCCGCGCGAAATTCGCCATAGAGGTCCTCATACTGCCGGCTCAATTCCGGACAGGGCTCTTCAACATTCGCCAAATGAGTCATGCGCGAAATCGCGCTCCGCAGGTCGCCGCTGTAAATACTGCCGGCCGCCGCCAGTATCGCCGCTCCAAATGCCGCGCTGGGATGTTCGGACTGGCAAACCGGCCGTTGCAACACGCTCGACCGGACGCGAGCCAGCGTCCTGCTGCGCGCGGCCGCGCCTCCCGAATAGACGGTCCCGCCGGTCTCTACACCGCACGCCGCAAGCCGCTCGTAGCCCCAGCGTTCAATGTATGCGAGCGCCTCAAGTTGGGCGGCATAGCCATCCCAATAGCTGGCCGGTTCGCCGTCTTGAAATCCAGACGCGCAATCGGAATGGAAGGGAAATCGCTCTCCCGTGCCGCGGAGCGGATAGCAAATCAGGGAAGTGGGAAATCGCTCGTTAGCCCGAAGGTCCGCAGCCCACCGGTCGGCTTCTCCACCGGACCATTGCACGCTTCCGGGGCCGGAGTTGCTAGCCGCGCCCGGGGCCAGCCAGCCTCCAGGATGGCGGTGACAATAGATGCTTCCGCTGAGCCGTGGCTGCTCGGTGCTCAGTACCTTCCACACCATCGTGGTCCCCAGGGTTGTGTTCGTGTCGGCGGCTCGCTGCGCGCCCGACGCAACCAAATCCGCCATACCATCGGTGGCGCCTAGAACCACTGGAAGGCCCTCGGGAAGCCAGCATTCTTCGGAGGCATTCGCGCAAACACTCCCGGCGATCTCGCCAGGACCGAGAACCTCGGGCAACAGTTCGCCTGGAAAATTCGCATTCCGCGTCGCGTCTGACCAGCGCGCGCCGTGCGGGTCATAGCCCA
>JBDTVQ010000306.1:0-8612 GCA_040007195.1 Acidobacteriota bacterium
CGGGCAACCGGCCGCTGAAGTCGCTGTCCGACATGCTCAAGGGCAAGCAGGGCCGCTTCCGCCAGAACCTCCTCGGCAAGCGCGTCGACTACTCCGGCCGCTCGGTCATCGTCGTCGGCCCCGAACTCAAACTGCACCAGGCCGGCTTGCCCAAGAAGATGGCGCTCGAGCTCTTCAAGCCGTTCATCTACCATCGCCTTGAACAGCGTGGACATTGCACCACCATCAAGCAGGCCAAGGAACTCGTCGAACAACAGGACGCAGTTGTTTGGGACATTCTCGAAGAGGTCATTCGCGATCACCCCATCCTGCTGAACCGCGCGCCTACTCTTCACCGCCTGGGCATTCAGGCCTTTGAGCCCGTCCTCGTGGAAGGCAAGGCCCTCCGCATTCACCCGCTCGTTTGTACGGCCTTCAACGCCGACTTCGACGGTGACCAGATGGCCGTCCACATTCCGCTTTCGCCCGAAGCGCAGATCGAGGCCTCCACCTTGATGCTCGCCGCGAACAACATTCTGTCCCCCGCGCATGGCGCGCCCATCGCCACGCCGTCGCAGGACATGGTGCTGGGTCTCTACTACCTCACCAAGTCGCGCCACGGCAGCAAGGGCGAGGGCCGCACCTTCGCCTCCGTCGACGACGTGCTCATCGCCCTCGAAATGGGCGAAGTGGAAACGCTCACGCCGATCAAGCTGCGCTACACCGGCCGCGTCATCGACCTCACCAAGGCCTTCGACACGCAGAACATCCTGCACACCGAACCGGTGGAGTATGTGAAGCAGTACATGGATACCACCGTGGGCCGCGTCATTCTCAATGACGTGCTCCCCGAAGACATGCCGTTCATCAACGGCCTGCTCAAGAAGAAGGGCCTTACTCAGCTGGTGCAGTTCTGCTACCTGAAGTTTGGCCTCCACATCACCGTCCACATGCTCGACGAGATCAAGACGATGGGCTTCCTCTACGCCACGCGCGCCGGAATCTCCATCGGCATCGACGACATGGTGGTTCCGGACAACAAATTCTCGCTCGTCAGCGATGCCCAGAAAGCCGTGATGGAAGTGCAGTCGCAGTATCAGGAAGGCGCCATCACGCAGGGCGAACGCTACAACAAGATCATCGAAATCTGGTCGAAGGTCACCGAGCGCGTCTCCGACGAAATGTTCAAGAAGATGGAGGACGACGACCGCACCGGCCGTTACCTCAATCCGATTTACATCATGGCCGACTCCGGCGCCCGTGGATCCCGTCAACAGATCCGCCAGCTTTCCGGTATGCGCGGATTGATGGCCAAGCCGAACGGCGAGATCATCGAAACGCCCATCACGGCGAACTTCCGCGAAGGCCTGAACGTGCTGCAGTACTTCATCTCCACGCACGGCGCTCGTAAGGGCTTGGCCGATACGGCACTCAAAACGGCCGACTCCGGTTACCTCACACGCCGTCTCGTCGACGTGGCGCAGGACGTCATCATTACCGAACAGGATTGCGGCACGGTGGAAGGCATCGAAGTCGAGCCCATCACCGAAGCCGGCGAAACCATCGAGCGCTTGTCGGACCGCATCATCGGCCGCGTGCCGCTCGAAAATATTCGCGACTACGAGAACACGATTCTGGCGCCGATGAACTCGGTGATCAACGAATCGATGGCCACACAGATCGAAAAGGCCGGTATCGAACGGGTCCGCATCCGCTCGGTACTCACCTGCGAATCGCGTCGCGGCGTCTGCCAACTCTGCTACGGACGCAACCTCGCCTCGGGCCGGTTGGTCGAACGCGGCGAAGCGGTCGGCGTCATCGCCGCTCAGTCCATCGGCGAACCCGGAACGCAGCTCACCATGCGTACCTTCCACATCGGCGGCGCGGCTACACGAGTAGCCGAACAGTCCACGCAGGAAGCGCGCAGCTCGGGCTTCGTGAAGTACATCGAAATCAATACGGTCCGCAACGCCAAGGGCGAAATCGTCGCCATGAACCGTTCGGGCAAACTGGCCGTTCTCGACGAAAAAGGCCGCGAGCGCGAGCGCTACGAAGTGGTGTATGGCGCCAAAGTGCTGTTCGAAGACGGTGCGCACGTGGAAGAGAACGCGGTCCTGCTCGAGTGGGATCCCTATACGTTCTCGATCCTCACCGAAATCAGCGGCACCGTGAAGTACAAGGACCTCATCGAAGGTCTGACCATGAAGGAAGAAGTCGACGAAATCACCGGCCTGTCGCAATGGGTCGTCATGGATTCGCCCGACGAAAAGAAGCTGCCGTCCATCCTCATGCACCCGCCCGGCGGACATAAGGCCGACGAGAAGCGCTACCTCATGCCGACGCATGCCCACTTGATGGCCATCGACGGCGAAGAGGTTCACGCCGGCGACGTGCTGGCAAAGATCCCGCGCGCCACCACCAAGACCAAGGACATCACGGGCGGCTTGCCGCGCGTCGTGGAATTGTTCGAGGCCCGCAAGCCGCGTGAAACGGCCGTTATGGCTGAAATCAACGGCACCGTGAAGTACGGCGAAATCAGCAAGGGCACCCGCAAGATCTACATCATTGGCGAAGACGGCGAACAGCGCGAATACGCACTGCCCCGCGGCGTTCACATCCGCGTGCAGGAAGGCGAGCGCGTCATGGCCGGCGAGCCGCTGATGGATGGTCCTCTCAATCCGCACGACATTCTGAAGGTCAAAGGCCAGAAGGAACTGCAGAAGTACCTGGTCAACGAAATTCAGGAAGTCTACCGGCTGCAGGGTGTGAACATCAACGACAAGCACCTCGAAGTGATTTCGCGCCAGATGATGCGGTGGATCAAAATCACCGACATCGCCGACAGCGAATTCCTCCCCGAAGAGATTGTCGACCGCTTCAAGTTCCGCGAAGAGAACGATCGCGTCATCGAAGCCGGTGGCCGCCCGGCGCAGGGTCAACCGACCTTGCTCGGCATCACCAAGGCTTCGCTGTCCACCGACTCGTTCATCTCCGCCGCATCGTTCCAGGAAACCACGCGTGTGTTGACCGAAGCCGCCATCAACGGCCGTGTCGACTACCTCCGTGGACTCAAGGAAAACGTCATCATGGGCCGCCTCATTCCGGCGGGCACCGGCATGGACTACTATCGCCGCGTGAAGATCGCCGGCGAGGATGTGGTCGAAGAAGAGTTGCTGCCGGAGAGCGAGGCCGCCTTGGCCGACGGCATCCCCGGATACGACGACGAAACGCGCAACCTGTTCGCTGGCGGCTTGGACGACACGCCCGTCGAGGATGTGTTGACCGACGTCGAGTAGTCCTCAAACACAGTCATGCGAAAGCCCCGGTTACGGCCGGGGCTTTTTGCGTTCTAAGGAACCAACTCGTACACCACATAAGCAAACTGCTTCGAATCCGGAGCCCAAGAATTCACGTTGATGCTGCCCTGGCCCCCAAAGAACGTGGCGAGTGTGTCGATCTTCGGCGAAGCCTCTGGCTTCGTGCCGGGGGCTTTGATCATGCGCAGCGACATCCCCGGCATACGCCCGTTGTGCCCTTCCGTGCCGGGCGGGAACGAAAGGAACACGATGTTCTTGCCATTCGGCGACACATGCGGAAACCAATCCTCGTGCGCGTCGCTGGTGATCTGTTGCGCGTTCGCATCGTTCGCGCCGCCGCCTTCAGACGGAATGCGCCAAATGTTCCAACCGTTTTTGCGATTCGAGTTAAAGTAGATCCACTTGCCGTCCGGCGAGTAATCGGGCCCATCGTCATATGCGCCAGCCGACGTCAGCCGCTGCTCATCGCCTCCCGCCGGCGCAACGCGGAACAACTCGTACTTGCCATTGCGCTGGCCAACAAAAGCGAGCCACTTTCCATCCGGCGACCAGCCGTGGAAATAACTCGGCGCCGCGGGCGTCAACAGTTTCACCTCTGATCCGTCCGCCGCCGACAGGAACACCTGCGACTGCCGCGATGCTTCGCTCGAAGCGGAAAATCCCAGCCACTTGCCATCGCGCGAAAGGTCATGGTCATTATTGCACCGGTAACCATCGCCCAATGGAATCTGTTGCGGCTTCGGATCGTCCAGCGGTAGCTTGTACAGGTTCCCGCCCGTATTGATCAACAGCCACTTACCGTCGCGCGACCAGTTCGGCGCTTCCACAACGCCATCGGCCTCATACAGCGTCCGCAAGTTCCGGCTCGTAAGATCGAAGATCGTCACCTTGCTGCGATACTTCGGCGGCTGCTCCAGACGCACGTTCGTAAAGACCGCCGTCTCCAAAACCGCCGCGTCATGTGAGCTGATCCCGATGCCCACGTAGATCGGATCGCTCATCGCCACCGTTTGCGGGCCCGTCGCCGTCAGCGCCTCGCCCGGTGCACCCGCTTGAATCGTGAACTGATTGCCCCGGCGCTGCAGCCGGATGCGAACCGGTCCCTTCAGCTCCGAGCGCTGCTCCTGCGTCGGCCCGCCTGCCACTGGCCTGTACTGCAGCGAAGTGAGTCCGTCGCCATGCAGCGCGATGTCGGCGTATGCAGAGCCCGCATCCAGATCCTGGCGTGCCATTAGCACCGCTTTGCGGTGTGCATTCACGCCCGCGCCCGCCAGTTGCACATCGGCCGTCAACGTAAAGTCTCCACTGATGCGCTTATAGGCGAACTGAAACGCATCCTTCGCGGCCCAAATGTTCGCCCCGCCGCCGGTCACGCGATACTCGCCCGTGGCGGCATGGTACTCCACCGCCCCCGCCTTCGGTATGTCGCCAATATCGCCGTGTGCCTCATAAATCGGTCCCGCCGCGGTCTGGGCGGCAACAGGGCGAACGAGGCCGAAAAGTACAAGGGCGGTAACAAGATGAATGCGCATCGCGAGGTCAGCATATCACCGGCCTCCGCCGCCCTGCGCCGAATATCGGAGTGGATGCGCGTGTTTAGGTGAGACATAAATGCGCGCCGTCAGTTTCCTCCTCCTGGTACCCATCGCCGCGGCCGGAATTGCGACCCTGATCCCGCATAAACCGGACATCCTCCCCCCGGGCCGGTTCGTGGTGGTGGACGGCGCGCGTCTCCACCTCTGGTGCATTGGACAAGGTACGCCCACCGTTGTGCTTGAGCCCGGCCTCGGCAGAACCAGCCTCTCCTGGTCCTGGCTCCAGCCGATGCTCGCGAAATCGACTCGCGTCTGCTCCTACGACCGCCCCGGCCTAGGTTGGTCCGAACCGCTCGACACACCCCGCGATGGCCGCAATCAAGCGCGCACCTTGCACAAGCTCTTGGATGCCGCCGGCGAACACGGGCCCTTCGTCCTGGTTGGCCACTCGCTCGGCGGCGCTTACGCGCGTCTCTATCGCGATCAGTTCCGCGACGAAGTCCAGGCCTTGGTCCTCTTGGATTCCGTGCAATCGGGACAGTGCGAACGCCTGCCAGGCGCCGTCGGAATAATTCGCGAAACCACGGAACGCCTCGCCGTCGGACGCCAAACCGCCCGCATCCACCTCGCCGGCCTGCTGGTCCCCGTGCCTCAATCGCTGTATGAATTGCCCGATCCGGTACATCCGGCCGTCGAAACATTTCTAAGCTCGCCCGTACACCTCGAAGCCATGCAGAAGGAGGCCGAAGAATGGTTCGAAACCATGAGTCAGTTGGACCGTACGCGATCCATCCGCAAGGTGCCGCTACTGGTCCTGTCCTCCGACGTCAGTGGCGGGCCGGTCCGCCGCGAGTGGATGCCCTATTGGCGTGAAATGCAAAAGGATCTCGGCATGCTCTCCGATCAATCGGAAGTCAAAGTCGTGCCCGGTGCCAGCCACGAAACGATGATCACGAACCAGGCCCACGCACGCTGGGTGGCCGAAGTGCTGATGGACTGGCTATGCGCCGTGTCGATGTAGCCTCAGAGCCCCGCCAGAGCCGGCAGAATCACCATCGGCGTGCGGTGGAATGCGAATTTGCCGCTCGCTTTGTCCACCACGCTCACCTGGCATAGATAATCGCCCGGGGGCAGATTCGCCAGCGGAACCCGCAGTTGCACCGGCACAGAGGGCGACTTCGCATCCGCCTTGATGTCCAGCACCACCGGCTCGGACTCAAGTGCCTTGCCCTTGCGATTGAACAGGCTCACGCTCGCTTCAATATCGATATTCTGCGCGGGCGTCGTCCCCGCCTCATACACTTCGAACAGGACGAACAACTCGCCGCCTTCGCGAATCACCTTCGTAATGCTCGGAACGAGCTTCGCCCCCTCGCGCACCAGCGGATTGTTCTTCGCGGCTTTGTCGTTCTTCGTCGCGGCGCCCACCGTCTTCTCCAGCGGAACACGCTGTGAACCCCAAACCACGGAACTCGTGCGCAGCCAGGCTTGCTCCGTCGCCAAATCGGGAATCACAAACTTTGTTTCAAACGTGCCCAGCCGCCCGTTCTCGTTCTCGCGCGCCACGAACTTCAAACGGTACTCCCCCGGCGGCAGTGTGAAAGCCGTGTCGTACTGTAAAAGCTTCTTCGCCAGTTGCCCCGTATTCTCCCCGGTCAGCTTAATGCGGATGAAGTCGCGCACGCTCGCCACCGTGCGCCCGCGCGTGTCGCGTACCTCGGCGATAAAATCGAGCTGCGCCTCTTCACGCTCCTTCTTTTGCGTAACCGGAATCACCGAGCCCGGAATCTTCACCGCCAGCGGAACGATGTAGCGATCCTTCGCCCGCCGGAACCAGTTCACCTCGAGCGCCATCGGCAGGTCCGTTACCGGATCGCCCAGCCGCAGCGCCTCTTCCAGTTGCCGCTCCTTGTCCGTGTTCGTGTACTTGTCGAATGTCTTCGGCGCATAGTAACCGGCACGGTAGTCGAGCTTGTACTTCTCCGGCGATTTCAGCTTCACTTCCACGCGCCGGTAGCGGCCGTCTTCGGCCGGATTCGCCGAGTAGTAGCCAAGAATGTAGTAGCTCGAAAACGATTGCTGCGCCTGCACGATGCCAGTGGCCAGATCGTTCGAATCGAGCATCGCCTTGCCCCCGGTATCGGCGGCCAGCGTATCCAGCGTCTCCTGCTGCGCGTTGAACTTGTCTCTCCGCCCGCGCTGCGCACGCCCCGTAAACAGCGAATCGCCCTGTGCCGAACCCACGCTGGCATTGCCCCCGGGCGCTTCCGCCACCAGCCCGCGCGCATCCACCGGATAGAACGCGACATTCGATCGGATGGCGGCGTTCACCGTCGAGCGAAGCTGCGATTCATTCTCCGATCCCGTCCGGCTCACACCGGATGAAAAGTAAACCAGCGCCTTCTTCTCGGGCAACGACGCCAGCATGTTCACCGCGTCTTCCAGCGCCCCCAGCTTGCGGTCCGTGTTGAAGATGTCGAACTCCGAACTGTCCGCTGTGAATGCCGCGCCCGTGTCTTCCAGCGTCTCGTCCGCCGTGGCGCCTTCTGCGAGTTCACTTCCCTCGCCCAGCCGCAACGACTTCACCGCCGCAAGGAGCGACTCCTTATCGCCGGAAAAATCGTGCAGAATTTTCAGCTGCGATGAGAACGACATCACGGCCAGCAAATCGCTTTCGTTCATCGACTTGTTGATGTAATCCACCGCGCCCTGCCGCGCCCGGATCTGCTCGGCCACACCCAGTGAGGAGAGATCGAAGAAGAGTACAATCAGCCGCCGGTCCCGGTAGCGCAGTTGGCCCGGCTTCGACGCGGAAATCAACGGCGCGGACGCCACCGTCGCCGCTGCTGTAGCGGCTGCGATCGTGGGCGGCGGCGCTGCCGATTCCAGGCGCTGATACTCGAAAACCGAGATCTTCTGGCCCTGCTTGTTTTCACTCAGCTCGAAGTCTTCCGCCTTCAACCCTTCCACGGGCTTTCCCGCGCGGTCCTTCACTTCGACGTTGACGATCACCAGGTTCGACGTCGTACGAAACGTCACCGGCTCCTGCGGCGTCGCCAGCGTCGTGAAGAGAAGTGCGGCAATCAGGCGTCGGCGCGGCATCAGAATCGGAACCTCAATTCCAGACTAAGTCGTCTCATTTGCGCCGCTCCCGTCGCCAGGCCATAGTCGGCGCCGTTCAGCGTGGTGCCGATGTTGGAGATGCTCACGATGTTGAACAGGTTGTCCGCCTCGACGCGCACCTCCAGCGCACGGCGCTCGCCGAGCATCGGTATCGTACGGTTCAGCGAGGCGTTCACCACGAACAGATTCGGTCCCGGAATCGTATTCCGCGCGGCGTCGCCGTATCGGTTAGCGGCGGGAATCGCGAAGGCGGCGGTGTTAAAGTAGCCGCTCCCGGAATCGACCGCCGCACCCGTCGAATCGGCGCGTGCGCTGCCCACAACGCCCGACCCTCCGGCATCGGACCGGTTGCCCAGCACCAGCGCGGTGAGCGGCGTTCCGGAGTTCGCCGTCAGGCTCGTCGTCAGACTCCAGTCGCGCAGCAGCGTGCCGTGAATCCCTTGCGCCGCGCGGCGTGTCCCACGGCCATACGGCGACGTAAGCACCACGCTAGTGCTAAATGTATGCCGCACGTCGAAGCTGGAAAGTCCGCGCTCGGCCCGCAGGTTCAGGTTGTCCTGCACCACCGTCGTGCGTCCGCCGCCATACGTCGAAACATCGTCAATCGACTTCCCATACTGGTATTGCGTATTGAACGTAAAGCCCCCCCGGAAGCGCC
>JBDTVQ010000307.1:0-8609 GCA_040007195.1 Acidobacteriota bacterium
GTGATGCGGCGGTTTGGGGGGCCAATGGGGCGGCGAGGAGGCAGAGCAGGAGGGTGGTGGATTTCATTGCTTTGCACCGGCGAGTTCGAGGGTATAGTCGTGGACGTGTTGCCAGGCGGCGGCGTTGGGGGAGTGGCGGAAGGCGGGGCCGGGTTGGGTGGCGTCGTCGATGGTGGCGTTGGTCCAGTCTTCGGGGTTTGTGTCGGCGAGGGCGGGGCGTTTGGACCACCAATCGGCTGGGGTGGTGCCGTTGAAGGCGCGGGAGACGGCGTCGCGCGGGGCGTGGAGTGAGTCGAGGAGAGTGATGTCTTCGACGGCGTTGCGCTGGAGTTTGAGGCGGACGGAGGGAATGGGACCTTCGACTCCGAATTTCTCGCCGGGGTAGACGAGGGTTTCGCCTCCTCCTTCGAATTGGAACCAGGGGTCGTCTCCGGGGGAGGTGGCGAGCCAGTGGACGTAGCCGTCGAGGGAGCGCATCCACGGCGTAAGGACGTCGAGGGTGATGGCGGCGGCGGGTTGTGTAACGGGAGGCGTTCCGCCGTAGATCCAGACGATGTCGCCTCGGGCTTTGGCTTCGCGGGCGGCTTCGGGATACCAACTGAGCATGCCGTTGCCGCAGACCCAGAAGTTGATGACTCCGGCGAGTTCGCGGAAGGAGCGTTCGATGGTCCAACTGGCGTCGGTGCGGAACACGAACTTCACGGGCGAGTCGTTGGGGATGGCCCGTTTCATCATGCGGGCGTATTCGCGGAAGTAAGCGTAGTCGCGGACGAAGCGAGTTTCATCGCCGTCCCAGGGGAAGCCTTTGTAGCGCTTCTTGTGGTTGAAGAAGAGTTCGAAGCGGGTGGAGGTCCAGCCCTTTTCGCGGAAGTGGCGCTCCATTTCGGAGAGGACGTTGACGAATTCGCGTTCGTAACCGGGTTCGCCCCACCAGAGGAACGAAGCCGGCCATTCGGGGTTGACGGGTAGGTAGACGAAGGGTATGGGCTTGGCGGGGCGCTCGCCGCCGGCGAAGGCGGTGCCGTCGAGGAGGGGGCCGTAATGGCGGTCGAATTCGGTCCAATCGGCGATGTGTTTGGTGCGGCCGGTGCCGGTGAGGCGGGGGGCGAACTCGGGGCCGACTTTGCCAGCGTGGCCGTAGCCGAGTTGGTGATAAACGCCGCGGTGTTCGTAAAAGATGCGGTGGTAGGCGTGGAGGAGGCCGTAGAACTCGTTGCTCTGATAGAAGCGGTCGCCGAGGCGTTTGGCGAGGTCGGGGTATTGGGAGGCGAACCAGGAGGTTCCGTAGGTGTTGTGGTCGAGGGCGACGGCGTCGGCGGCGGGGATGGTGGCGGGGAGGATGGTGATGGCGATGGGGAGGGTGGAGCGGGTGGCGCCGGCTTCGAGGACGGCCTCGAATTTGTGCTCGCCGGGCGGGGTGTTGGGGGGGACCCAGAGGTCGACCCAGAAGGCTTGCGTGGTCTGTTTGGGGATGGCGTTGCCGGGCTCGGGCATGTGCGAGGCATAGGGCGCGCGGACGGGGATGAGGGCGTCGGGATAGTATTGCTTGTTCGCCTTGAGGAGATGGAACCATTCGCGGAAGAGGGAGACGGCGACCGAGCCGCTTTCGGCGGGCGCGACGATGCGTAATCGATATTCACCGCCTTCGGGCACCGAAGCAGCGAGATGAAAGGAGACGTGCGCGGCGCGTGCGGTTTGGAGGTGGAGACTGCGTCTTGGGGCGGCTTCCCCGCCCCGGTCGGCTTCCACGACTCCGCCGAAGGGGCTTGGGCGCAGGGTTTGCGGGTAGGCGGTGAGCTCGGCGGCGGGGGCGGTGGTGGAGAGCGACAGGAGCGTGAAAACGATGGGGATCCAGCGGGACACACGTGGCAGGTCGTTGGGCAAACCGGAAATCCTCCTGTGTTATGCTGGTTCGTCGAAAGTAAGTTAACTTTCCGAATTTATTGTTATAGCGTGGAGATCATGCGGTGTCAACCACACTGAAGCGCATCCTGTCGCGCCGTGACCTCGTTTTATACGGGCTGGTGATTCTCACGCCCACCGCGCCTTATCCAGTTTACGGAATCGTCCAGCAAACCTCGCATGGACACGCGGCGCTGAGTTATCTGGCGGCAATGGCGGCCATGCTCTTTACCGCTGCCAGTTATGGCAAGATGGCCAGCGCGTTTCCTTCGGCCGGCTCCACCTATACATATGCGCAGCGGGCGCTGAATCCCCACATCGGGTTTCTCGCGGGGTGGGCGATGATCCTCGATTATTTTCTGATTCCGCTGTTGAGTGTGATTTACGCGGCGTTGACGGCGAACCGGATACTGCCGGCGGTGCCTTACGAGGCTTGGGTGGTGTTGTTCACGGCGGCGATCACGATGGTGAACATTCGCGGGATCCGGGTGACGGCTCGGGCGGCGAACGTGATGATGGTGCTAATGACGGCGTGCGCGGTGATTTTTGTTGCTCTGGCGGCGCGGTATGTAGTGATGCAGCACGGGGTGACGGGGCTGTGGAGCCCGCTGTCGGTCTACAATCCAGCCACGTTCGATCTGCCGTCGCTGATGTTTGGGGCGGGAATTGCGAGCCTATCCTACATTGGCTTCGATGCGATTTCGACTTTGGCGGAAGACACGATCGATCCGGAACGGGACATTTCGGTGGCGACGGTTTTGGTGTGCCTGATTCAAACGGTGTTCTGCGTGGTGACGGTGTACTTGGCGAGTTTGGTTTGGCCGGACTTCACGAGCTATGCCGATCCGGAGACGGTGATTCTGGACATTGGGCAGTTGGCCGGGGGCGCTGCGTTGATGGGGTTTATCACGTTTATTCTTCTGGTGGCGGGGCTGGCGAGCGCGTTGACGGGGCAGGCGGGGGCGTCGCGGCTGTTGTTGGGGATGGGACGGGATGGAGTGATTTCGCGGCGGGTGTTCGCGACGGTGGATCCGCGGTATTCGACGCCGACCTACAGCATTTATTTGATGGGGGCGGTGTCGATGGCGGGGGCGCTGGTGATGAAGTTCCAAAGCGCGGTGGAGCTGCTGAATTTCGGCGCGTTTGTGGGGTTCATGCTGGTGAACCTGAGCGTGATTCGCCATTACTATTTGCGGCGGGGGGAGCGCAGCGGGATGGCGTTTTTTACGAATCTGGTATTTCCGCTGGCAGGGGCGCTGATTTGCGGGCTGGTGTGGTGGAACCTGAGCTTGAAGTCGCGGCTGACCGGATTTGGTTGGCTGGCGATTGGACTTGTTTATCTGGCGGTGATGACTCGAGGCTTCCGGACGCAGCCCCGGGAATTGGCCGTCGTGCCGGAGGCAAATTAAATTGGAATCGCAAATTATCCGCTACGTCGAGGAGAATCGCGAGCGCCTGTTTCAGATTGCCGGCGATTTGGTTCGTTTGAACTCGGAGAACATGCCGCCGGCGGGGCGGGAGGGCGAGTGCCAGCGGTATGGCGCGGCGCTGCTGCGGGGATGTGGGTGGGAGCCGGAGTTGTATGAGTTATCCGAAGTGGCGGGGCTGCGCGAGCATGCGCTCTTTGCGGGCAATCGTGAGTACGCGGGAAGGCCAAACTTAGCGGCTCGGCGGCGCGGGACGGGGGGCGGGCGTTCGCTGGTGCTCTCGGGGCATGTGGATACGGTACCGAGGGGAACGCAGCCTTGGACGCGCGATGCGTTTGGGGGGGCGATGGAAGGCGGGCGGGTGTATGGGCGCGGTTCGGTGGACATGAAGGCGGGGGTGGCGCTGAACCTGTTTATGGCGGAGGCGGTGGTGGGGTTGGGGATGCGGCTGGCAGGGGATTTGACGGTGGAGGCGGTGATCGATGAAGAGTTTGGCGGGGTGAACGGTACGCTGGCGGGCCGGTTGCGGGGGTACCGGGCGGATGCGGCGATCGTGACGGAGCCGACTTCGTTGCGGGTGTGCGCAGGCCAGCGAGGCGGGCGCACGGTTCACATCAGCTTCTCGGCTCGCGGGGGGATTTTGAATGACAACGGCGGGCGAGGCGGCGTGGTGGAACAGCTCACGCACTTTCTGGTGCGCTTGCGCGACTTTGCCGAGCGGCGCAACCGGGGTGTGCGGGTGCATCCTCTGTATGCGGGGTGCAGCGATCCGGTGCCGGTTTCGGTGACGCGGATTTTCACGGCGCCTTGGGGGACGGGGGAGCCGATTACGATTCCGGAGGAGTGCAAGGTAGAGCTCTACTGGCAACTGATGCCGGGGGAGGGGCAGGCGGAGGTGGAGGCGGAGTTTTTTGAGTGGTTCGATAGCATGATCACTGCTGCGCCGGAGTTGTTTGGGCGGTGGCCGGTGGTGGAGTTTCCGATTCGGTGGATGCCGGGTTCGGCGGTGGATGTGGGAGAGCCTGTGGTGACGGAGTTGGCTGCGTGCGCGGCCGTGGCGTTGGGAGCGCCGGCGGTGATTGCGGGGATTGAGGGGCCGTGCGACCTGTTCGTGTTCCATGAGTTTGGGATTCCGGCGGTGCTGTGGGGGCCGGCGGGGGGGAATGTTCATGCGGCGGATGAGTATGTCGAGTTGGATTCTCTGGCGAGCGCGGCGAAGGTTTTGCTACTCTTTGTGGCGCGGTGGTGCGGTGGGAGTATGGAGGGGCCAGATTAGGGTTGGCCAGATGGCGACCGTTTGCCGGGAAGTTACTGGACTTAGCCAGGCCACGGGTAACCGGTACTTTGATTTCCAATCGAGTTGATGCGGTCTATTGAAAATCTCATATCATAGCGGAACTTTCGGCCTCCTTGCGCTTCTCATCGGGTATGGGAAATCCGATAGGAGTGCGGCGCGATTTCGATGCCTTGGAGCAATGGTGCATGGCAGCGATTGCCTTGTTCGGCGAGGTTCGGAATCCTGGGCGAGACTCCTGAGGCTATTGGGGGCAACCGGGAATTTGTCGAAGGGGAGAGAAGTTCCTCGGACGGCTGCGGATCGCTCTGAGGGCTTCTGTGCGTGCTGGCGGTGGTGTTCCGATTGAATTGGGAGGCAATGATTGAGTCGCTTCGTCGGTGTCGAATTTAGCATTGGCAAGGCGGGTTTGAGCGAGATTCTTGGAGCGTGAGCCGATCACGTAAGTAGATGAAAGTAGATAGATTTAGACTGATTCTGGGCAGTCTCTTAGAGGTTCAGGTTCTAGTGATCGCAAGGTCGTGGAGGTTCAAGTCCTCTCATCCGCACCAATATAATCAACAGTTTGCAATCATCGGGCGGCCTTCCGGGGCCGCTTTTGCTTTGTCCTGCAACGGTTGGTGTTAATGGTCTTAGCGAAAACCCATGTGATACTGCGCCATGGCACGGAGTTCTTATGGCACCGGCACAATCTTCAAACGGGGAAATGTCTGGTACATCTCGTACTGGGTCGATGGGAAACAGGTTCAGAAGTCGTCGGGCTCGACGAACATCCAGGACGCCAAGCGGCTCCGGGATCAGATCCTAGGCAAGAAGGCGCGTGGCGAAATCATCGTTTCAGACGCCGCGAAGGTGACCTGCGGGCAGCTTCTGGACGACCTTCTCGCCCACTACGACGCCGGCAACGCGAAGGCGACCACGACTCGTGTATTTCGCTGGTGCATCGACGCCAACCTCAAACCGTACTTCGGCGATGTGAAAGCGGCTACTCTTTCGACTCCAAAGCTAAAGGCCTATCGCGAGAAGCGCAAGGCCGAAGGGGTGACCGAGACGACATGCAACCGCGACCTTTCGATTCTGAGGATCGCGCTCAATTTTGGCCGCAAGTCCACGCCGGCCAAAGTCGTCAGCATGCCGTTCTTCCCGATGGTCCGGGAGGAGAACGCCAGGCAGGGCTTCCTAACGGATCAGCAATACTCGAAACTGCTTGGGGCTCTTTCGGATTTCCTGAAGCCGCTGTTCGTCACGGCGTATCACACTGGAGTGCGGCTCGGCGAACTGCTTGCATAGGATTGGGACCACGTGGACTGGACCCAGGGCTTCATCACGCTCAAGGCGTCGGAGACCAAGAGCGGTTACAGCCGCGCAGTTCCGATCCTAGATGGCGACATGCGCAACTGGCTGGAGTGGGCGCTGGCGGAATCGAACGGGAGTTCGGCGGTGTTCCATCGCGACGGCCAGCCGATCAAGAGTTTTCGGCGGGCTTGGATGACAGCCTGCGAAGCGGCGAGCGTCCCAGAACTCAAGTTCCATGATTTGCGCCGAACGGCGGTCCGCAACATGCGCAAGGCCGGAGTCCCGCAAGTCGTGCGCATGAGAATCACCGGACATCGCACGGATTCCATGGAGCGTCGCTACAACATCGTCGATATCGACGACATCAAGTCTGCCCGCGAATTGATGCAGATGCGAAAGATAGACGACGATTAGATCTTGTTTTTCTCGATCCAGCGGTCAAGGTCCGTCCGGTCCAGGTGAACCCTCCGTCCGCGTCGCACGACCACGATGTCTCGTTTATGGATGAGATATTGTAAGGCCTGTTCGGATCACCCTAGATAAGTGGCAGCCTCCTTGACGGTAAGCAGCCGAGGTTGGGCGCGCCCGCTCTTGTCGCGAATCTGATCAGTGATGCGGGCGGCGATTTCCGTCGCCAATGTCGTTACGCATCTGTCGTCGAACATAAGCGCGCTCCTCAACCCTTGGAAACCTGTGCGAGTGCGTTGGTGGTAGCTGGCGTAACCGTTTTGGAAGCGTCGGACGTAAATGGATTCGTATCCTGCGATCTCGAATCAGCCTTTGACTCGGCATTCGCCGGCCGGGTTCGTTGCGCAATCCAGGCGGCCAGCGTGCGCAACGGGAGGCGGATGGAGCCATTTATGCCGACGGTGGAAAGGTGCCGTCCAGCATCATACGGTAGACCTTGACGCGGCTCTCTTTGGCATGCCAGATTCAGCTGCTCAAGGGGCTCAGGGCAGAAGAGCGCGCGTTTACCGACGCGCACGTTCGGGAGGTGTGGGATGCGGGGAACTGTGTAATGGATTACGTTGCCTATATTGGCGCGCGAACATCGCAAGAAGGCAGCCGCCTCGGCGAGGCTCAGGACTTTGGAGACTACCCCAGCTTTGACGTCAACTGGTACTGCCAACGGATTGGACGGGGAAGCGGACATAGGATTCCTCCGGCTTAGCCGTTTCTCAATCGAAGCCGACTCTCGCCCAATCGGCGGACCTCGGCCACAGACTTCTTATAGCGCCAATTGTACGAACCGCAAAACGAGTTGCCAGCAGTGGTGGAGCATGGCGCAAACTCGTTTGACAGATGGACGATTCAGGGGTAAGAAGGGACGAGGATAAACACATGCCTTCAAAATTCCGGCTCGAGCTGGACATCGTTATCGATGGGAACGCTGCGGTGAGCGTAATTGAAGCGGCTAGGCAGTGCCATATGGCCGAGGGGACAATCACAACGGTCGACAAATCTGGTTGTGAGTCCACTCGTCGCGCGGAAGCATTCATCGACGGGATCGAAGATGCCCTTATGGAGCTAGTGGAACGTAACCCCTTGCTGGCCAATGAGCGGGTCGAGATCCAACGAGTGGCATGCAAGCCCGCAGCAGCATGGCCCGAAGCTAGACGTTTGGCCGACCCGAACCCTGAGGGTCCAGAACTCAGTGCTCCCGCGGACGACTCGATGGAGAAGGACGAGACGGAAGACGACCTCGAGGATTTCGAAACAGGTTTATACCTTTGCCGATGGCCTAATGGCGAGTTCTCATTGGTGCAGGCCGACAACAGAAAAGACGCCGTTGTCCAGTTAGACGAGTGGGCGGGAGCCGAACCTGCATGGCTCGTGCCAGTGGAGACATGTATGGTCGATTTCCGATTGAATGATCGCGGGGAAATCGAGCTGTCTGAGTTTGGAGAGGAAACCGCAGAATTCATTTGGGGCAACTGTTACCCGGAACTTGATGAAGCGCTTTCGAGCGTGGGTTCGTTACAGCGTTCGTGTGGCAAGCGCAACCGTGAAGCCGCGAACAAGATCCAGAGGGCAGTGGAGCATGAGCGCAAACGGCTCTGGAATACCCAGAAAGCCGGGGCGCCTGCGCAAACAGCGTTGGGGCGCGAACTCCAGAAGCGCCTTGGAACGGTCGGCCCGGTTGCGGACCACTACGTCGAGGTCGCTGCGAATAAGATCTTGCGGACGAGTCGGTGTGAGAGAGGAAAACCTAACTGACGGATGGAATTCGCGGAAGAGGGATTCGAACGATGCTTTACCTGGCGGGATGGCCTATTCGCAATGGGGCGTCGGTAATCCACCTGCGCCCAAGGCAGGTGCGCTACCAGGCTGCGCTACGCCCCGACATTTGTACGTCGTTGATTCTAGGCCACTTTATTCGATAGTGCAATCGCGATTGCTGACGACCGTGGCAAAACCGTGACAGAACCCCAGAGATCGTTGAAACCGTGACAAAACGCGCGACAGTCAGTATCAAGAGTCTACGGGCGCGGGGAGTGACCGACAAAGGGCAAAAGCCCACGGCAGACAGGGAGCCGATACCTTTGCACGGTCAGGTGTATCTGTAACACACTGATTCTATGGTTTCCTAATCGTCGACGCGCAACTACTTTTGAAGCATGCGTGACCAATTGATCAACACTGCACGCGCCGTGGGACAGGCTCGCGCCTGGCAGAACGCAATAAAGTCG
>JBDTVQ010000308.1:0-8562 GCA_040007195.1 Acidobacteriota bacterium
TGAGCACGGCGAGAACGTCGTCTTCGCGCATGATGATGTACTCGGTGCCGACCAGCTTGGTCTCGGTGCCGGAGTACTTTCCGAACAGAACGCGGTCGCCTGCCTTCACGTCGAGGGCAACCACCTGGCCGTCCTCAAGCAACTTGCCGCGGCCGACGGAGATGACTTCGCCCTCTTGCGGCTTTTCCTGGGCGGAATCGGGAATGATGATGCCGTTTCGCGAAGTCTCCTGCTCCTCGATTCGCTTCACCACGATGCGGTCATATAGGGGTCTGATATTCATAGTGTTTCCGGTCCTTCTATTCACTGTCTTGTGTGCGCCGTTCAAGCGTGCGGCTCTTCCGCTTTTGATCTCTTCGTAGCGAGGGTCGGCGAAGATCAATTTTCGCACCTGATCGCTAATCTCCTGCCACTCCTTGATGAAGTAGCCTGCCCGTTCCGTGCGCATCACTTCGGCGCGTTTCTCTTCGAGGATGGCGAGGATCGCATGGGTTTCGGCGCGCCTGGGGCGGCTCTGCCGTTCGGCGGCGGAGCGGAACGCGGCGGCCACACGGTCGAAGTCCGCCTCGACGAGGCTTCTGATGCGGAGAGCCCACTCCACCTGAGCTTCCGTGCCGCTCAGCGGGATAGCCGAATTCTGCGAATTGCCTGCCGTAGAAATGCTCATAATGCCGCCTGGTTATGGCCGGAACTTGGGTTTGTTGGCGAGCCTGGCTTTTTCCAACTTCACGCGGTCTGCTTCGTCTTCGTGCTCTGTCCGGTCCGCCTCTCGCTGCGGCGCTTCTTTGGTGTCCAGGCGCGCGGATTCGACGATCGCGATTTGCGCGGCGGACTCCAACCGCTTCATGCTTCCAACCAGTTTGTAAGTGGGTCCGAAGGGCGCGCGGAGCAGCTCGAATGAATATTGCGAATCCGCCCACACGGCCAGGGATTGCTCCTGATCGCTATAGGGGCTCTGTTCGGGCTGTACCGCGGTGATGGATTGGGCAGCCATGCCAAAGCTACTCGAAATAGCACTGATGATGTCCTGCCCGGTGAGCCCTTCGGTTTCATAGCGGTCGTAATTGACCACAATGTGGAATAATTCGCCGTTGTAGAAGCTGAAGATGACTTCCTGGGCCGAGTCTGTCCGCGACGGCGACTGGGACGGCTGTGGGCGCCACGCAAGCTCCTGAATGAGGGCCGGGCGGGTAGACAAGACTTTCACTTGAGCGAGACTGATGCCGCTCTGTTTGGAGACCGCCGGAAGGCTGGATCCGAGTTCGAACGTCCGGTACCGGGAAAGATCTCCCGCCCATGCGGATGCCTGCGCCATGCCGGACACGAGAATCGCAAACGAAAATAGAAACCTCATAACTTAGGTCCCTGAATCTTTTTGGCGCGTCGCTTTCACGCCAGTCACAATGCCGACGCCCACCAGAATGACGGCCCCGACCGCCGTCCACTGGCCGGGCACATGCATGAGCGAGGCGCCCCAGGCGAGGCCGCCGATGAGAATCGCGTATCCGAGGATGAAAATTCCAAACGACATCTTCTACCGTCACTTTCCGTGCAAATGCCGCCGCGAGTCCGGGTGGAGTCGCGGCGGCTGAGGTTCAACGAATTACTATCTGGCTGCGATCGGCGTGCCGATCTCCGTGCCAATCACTTCGCCGGAGATCACGAGTTCCACGCGGCGATTTTGCTGCCTGCCGGCGGCGTTGTCGTTGGAGGCCACGGGCTGAGTTTCGCCCATGCCCTTGGTGGTGACGGAAGCGGGCGCCATGCCCGCGCCGGTCAGGTAATCGCGAACAGCCGATCCACGATTTTCCGAAAGGGTCTGATTGTAGGCGTCGCCGCCCACGTTGTCGGTGTGCCCTTCCACATCCAATTTGAGCCCCGGATGCCCGGCGACGATGCCGGCTACTCTGGCGAGTTTCTCGCGTGCGGCGGGACGGAGGGAGAATTTGCCGGTGTCGAAGAGGACATCGGACATGTTGACGATCAAACCACGCGCCGTGTCGCGGGTTTGCAGGACGGCGTTGAACTGCTTGAGCAGATCGCTTCTCAATTGCACTTTCTCCGCTTCCAACGCCGCTTTTTGCCTGGCTGCTTCGTCAAGGGCGGCTCGGGCCGCGGCGTTCTGTGCTTCGCTCTCGCGCTTGAGGCGATCCGCTTCGGCGCCGGCGGCGGCAAGCTTGGCGTCGTTTTCGAGCTTCAGACGGTCGGCTTCGTTTTGGGCGGCCGTGGCACGCGCTTCGCTTTCGAGCTTGAGGCGGTCCGCGTCATTTGCGGCCGCGGCGAGGCGGGCGTCGTTGTCGCGCTTGAGGCGGTCAGCGTCGTTGGCGGCGGCGGCGAGGCGGGCATCGTTGTCGCGTTTCACGCGGTCGGCCTCGGCTTGCGCGGCGGCGGCCTGCGCGTCCTTCTCACGAGTGAGGCGTTCGGAGTCGGCGATTGCTCTGAGGCGGGCGGTTTCGGCGTCACGGCTGACGCGATCGGCCTCAGCCTGAGCGGCATTGCGCGCGCTTTCGGCGCGAGCTTCGCGGTCAGCCGAGCTCTGCCGTTCGGCCGCGAGGGCATCCTCTTCCTGGCGTTTGACGGCGATGGCGCGGGCATCTTCGGCGGTTTGCACCGTTTCGCGGGCGGTCATCGTGACCGGCTTTTTGCCGGCATTGCGTGCCTGGTAAGCCTCGGCCGCGGCCAGGCTCTTTTCCGCTTTTGCGAAGCTGTCGGCGGCAAAGCGATCGGCGCCGACCGAACGGGCGATCTGCACCGCATTGCGAGCTTCGTACAGTTCCAGCGGCATCTTGCTATCGAGCTTCAACGCCAGCGGGTTGGCCAAACGCTGATATTGGCCACGCTGCAGGAGTTCGTACTTGGCGTCGATTTCCTCGATCTTTCCCTTAGTGTCGGGGCGGACGACGTTCTCCATCATGATCAGGTCGCTTGGCCGGGTGACGGCGAAGTAGGGCTCCGCGGTCACTACCAGGCCGAACACCTGCAGTTCGGTGGTGACGTTGAGTTTGCTCTTGGTTCCGTTTAAGAGAATTTCGCCGAGGTTGGAAGTGCGGCCCTCGGGCGTAATGGCCCAGAGCACGTACGTGAGATATTCGGCGCCCTGCTTGTTCGCGGGCACCATGTCATCGAATTCCACTTCGATTTCGATGTAGCCCTGCTTGCTTTCGACTTTGGCCTCGCCGCGGGAATTCGGCATCAGGTCGGTGCCTTTAAAGTCGATCTTGGTTGCACCGCCGCGATGCTGGTAATTGATTGCCTTCGCAGTCCGCTCGGTTACGTTGACACGGTAAATGGGCATCGTTCCGGCGGCCATGCGGGCCGCGTTCTCGTCCTGAAGGCTCAATTGCTGGGCCGACAGAACGCCGCATCCCATGATGAGTGCGCTAATGAGTTTCGTTTGATTCAATTTGGGTTTCTTTCTCGAGTTGACTATTTGCTGCCGCTGGTTGGCGTGCTCGCGTGCTCGCGCGCCGAGTGTTTGTTCAGGAGGCCGAGGAGTCTCGCAGCCGCTTTCGGAGGGCGAACGCCCGTGGTTACGATCGTGCGGTTCTCCAATTTCTTTCCATAGAGCGTGGCATTGTCGTCCAGATCCTGGCGCAGGGTGGCGCCTTCCAGGGCCAGGCCGGCGAACAGCCCTTGCGAACGGGACCAAGAGAGGATCTCGGCGTGCATCTGGGCGTCGGTCTGCGCGGTGGCGGTGCGTCCCACCGGACCGGCGGCGACGGAACCTTCCGCGCCCAAGGTGAATTTGCTGGAGAGCAGTTTGTCCACGCCGCGCGCATTCATGACAAGCATGATGAGGTCGGTTTCCGATCCGCCGATCTGGAAACCAACGCTGCCGCCTTCGATGCGTACCGTGCCGGGGGCCGACCAACCCACGCCGCTTTTGTTGCGGCATGACAGATAGCCTTTGCCGAACTTACCGCCGACGATGAATGCCGCCGTCTTCAGTTCGGGGACGATGACAATGCACTGAGCATTTTCCAGTAGTTCTTCCGGGATCCCCTTGTCGGGCGTCGCCATGACTTCGGAGAATACGGAGGCGGCTTCATTCAGCCGTTTCGCCGGTTCGTTATCTTTGGCCAGAAGGGGCGCAAGCGCCAGGGTGGCCGTCAGAATCATTCGCATACTCAACCTCATTCAGTTGCCCGGTACGCCACAAAGGGCTTTGGGCTACGCAGGTGGTTAGTGCACGGGGAGCGCCAACGCGGGCTTTTGTTGAACCGAATCGCCTGGAAGGCGGCGAAACCACGTGGGAGATGGAAACCGGCCGAACGCCGGGTGACCATCAGCGGTCAACTGACGTGGCGCGGTCAGAGGGTATTGGTGCTGAGGCGGGCGAGTAAGGATGAGACGGCGACAGCAAGTACCACCAGCGCCAGCACCAAAGCGAAGTGCCGCAACCGGCGGCGGCGATCGATGCCGTCCTGCACATTCTTCAGCTGCAACTGCTCGTCCAAGAGCACTGCGGATGATGTGGCCTGGTGCATTTTGTCCTTGAATTCCAAACATTTGCCGCGCGGCGAGCGGAGTGGCGGCGGAACAACTCGGCGAGGGCCAGAGTGTGCTGGCCCTCGCCGCGTTTCCTCCGCTACTGGCGTGCCGCTTTCTGGCTGGAGGAGGAAAGCAGCGCTACCTCAGAAAACTGGATCCCAGCTTTTGTTGGTAACCCGTTGGCCGCGGTGGTAGGTGCCGCACAGGATGTTGCACGCAGGTGGCCAAATAGGGCAGCGCTGCCAGTTTCTGCTTCTGCCGCGCGGCGGGAGGCCACTTCCTGCTCCCGGCAATAAACGCGCCACTGCAACGAGCGCAGCCCTAAAAGCATGCCTTGCCCGTTGCAGTGAAGTTCGAATTCCTCAATAGGATTCGGTGTTACTGGTTGGAGCGACGCTTGCGGCGGAACAGGCCAAGCGCTACGAGCGCACCGCCGACCAGGCTAAGTGTTGCCGGTTCGGGAACGGCGGTGGAACCGGAATCGACAAAGCCCTGCACCGTCGTTTGGCCAGGGATTGCTCCGGAATTAGGTGCGACGATTGCCGTGATCCCTGTGTTCAAAAATGTTGTCGAACCGAAATTGCCGGTCAGGGCGTTCGTTGTCCCAGGTCCGAGCTGGATGGGAAGCCAGGAGACGAACATGGGGCTGACATCGCTGTAAATCGTACCGCCGGCTGAGGATCCAACGAATTTACCGGTTGCGCCATCAGTCAGGTCGGAAATGACCAGATCAAACGTAAATGCTCCAAACGTCGCGCCGGTGCCGCCAGCCTGGGTCGAGCAAGTCGCACAAACGAGGGTGAAGTTACCGTAGTTGATGAACGTCGGGACACCTACGTCGGTGTCGAGGGTCGCAATGAAGGTCAGTGTCGCTGCCTGTCCGGACGTGCTATTCAGAGCCAGGCTGGCTCCGCCGAATCCGGTTGTCAGGTCGTCGGTGTTGTAGGTGATGACGGTCGCGCCGGCGCTCGCGGCCATCATCAGGTATGCAGCCCCGGTAATCGAGGCCGTTCGAAAGAGATTTGCAAGTCTCATACTCTTCTTGTCTCCAGTTGGGATTTGTATATGCCAGCCCCTCGAATAGCCACGTGAGTTGTGGAAACCTCCGCCGCTTCCTGTGAGGAACTGGCTAGTGCATGAGTGCAATTGCGTACCCGTTGACCTAAGGTGAACCTCTTAACGCTGCATCATGCTGGGAACGCTCGATTCGTTATCCGCTCGCCGATGCAAAAAAGGGGCAGATCTAGCTTTGGTTGCGACCAGGGACAGTCATATGACCGCAGAGCGTCGATTTTCGATTAGGCGGTACAGAGCCGGCGAGGGCATCTTAGCGGAAGCGGCCCGGCAACAAGTTTGGGATTGGGAGGATCACTGCAAGAAGTGCGCCTGCGTGCCGCTAGCGGCGTTGGCGGCCCCCAACTCGGAGGCCACCGGAGGATTGCGGCGAAGGGGCGCTACACGGCTGCACTGTGGCGAATGTCTGGCGGGCACACGGAATTCATTGGAGCCACGCCCTAGAGCGTGGCCCCAATGCGATCCGCTTTGTTTCTACGAGACCTATGCTGGACGAATGAAAAATCGTCTTGATACTACGCCAGTCAATTGGACTTTGCCGGGTGAATGGCCTCGTTCAAAGCAAGGGCCCACTTATCGGCCTGTGCTTCCGCTTCTTCTTTCGCGATACCGTAGCGCTGTTGAATGCGTCCGGCCAGCTCTTCCTTTTTACCCGAAATGACCTTCCAGTCATCATCGGTGAGCTTGCCCCAGTGGGCGCGCGCCGAACCAGCGAACTCTTTCCATTTGCCTTCGACTTGATCCCAATTCATAAAGCCTCCTATCGGCTGCACCGTGAATCCGTGCACGATCGGGGCCAATTGGAAAATCAAAGGTCCTTGCGAGAGATGCCGAGTTTGCTCATCATTGCGTTCAGCGTCGTGCGGTGCAGTCCGAGGCAGCTGGCGGCCGTCGTCACCACGCCGCCGGTTTCGCGAAGCACTCGGATGATATGTTCCCGCTCCACCTGTTCGAGCGTCTCCGTGGCTGCTGGCTGCGATTCACCGCTGCGCATCTCCCCAATGGGCGCGCGAAGGCTGGGTCCTCTGGAAAGGATGACAGAGCGTTCGATGAAGTTCTCCAACTCACGCACGTTGCCCGGCCAGTGCCAGGCCACGAGGGTGCGCATGGTTTCCGCGGGGATTTTGTCGATTTGGCGGCCCATCTTTGCAGCGTGCTTGCTGGTGAAGTAGCGTGCGAGAACGGGGATGTCCTCGGGGCGGTCGCGCAAGGGAGGCGTAGTGATGGGGAAGACCTTCAGCCGGTAGTAGAGATCGCTGCGGAAGAGCTTGTCGCCCATCATTTGTGTGAGATTTCGATTCGTCGCCGCTACCAGGCGTACGTCGATGGGAATGGTCTTCGTGCCACCCAGCCGTTCGAACGACTTTTCCTGGAGCGCGCGCAGCAATTTCGGTTGCAGATCCAAAGGAATGTCGCCCACCTCATCCAGAAATAACGTGCCGTGGTTAGCCATCTCAAAGCGGCCGATCTTCTGCGATAAAGCACCGGTGAAGGCGCCCCGCTCGTAGCCGAACAGTTCGCTTTCGAGGAGGCCCGTGGGGATGGCGGCGCAGTTCAGCGTGATGAAGGGCATGTGCTTGCGAGGGCTCATCCTATGTATGGCGCGCGCAACCAGTTCCTTCCCCGTGCCTGTCTCGCCGAGGACCAGGACGGTGGCATCGGTGGGCGCCACGACTTCCACCTGTTGCTGGACGCGGCGCAGCGCCGAGCTTGTGCCCACGATCTCTTCGAAGTCCTGCTTGACTTCGATATCGCCGTCGTCGACGCGTTCAAACCGGTCGCGTTCGCTTAGGTCCTGGACAAAGGTGATCCAGCGGAACGGAACGAGCTCGAGTATGGCAGTGGCGACGAGGACCGGGACGCGAGTGCCGTCTTGGCGCAACAACTCCTTTTCATAAGGAGTGCAGGCGCCGAACCGCAAGCCCTCTTCGTGGGCCACCGCGTCGAGTGCAGCGTACTCCGGCGGGGTGAGATCGGGCCAGCGTAATTTGCTGGCTTCCAGTCCCTCGCGGCTGTATCCAACCAGTTTCAGGAACGTGTCACTCACTTCCGGTATTTGATCAAATTCGCCCGCGACGACGCCAACGACCGTCTGTTGAACAGGAACTGGCCGGATGCGCGCACGACCGCGCCTGAGCTTCTCATCGCGCTCGTGGCGCTGGCTGAAATCGCGCACAACCCGAGCGAAGCCCTGATGATCGCCGTCTTCATTTTTGAGCGCCATGGTGATGCAATTGGCCCAGAATCGCAGCCCATCTTTTCTGGGTTGCCAGCCCTCCAGGGTCCTGTGGCCTTCGTTGGCGGCTCGTTTCAGCGTGTCCGCAATCCCGTCGTGTTCGCAAGAATCGAGCAAGGAGACATTCTGGCCGATGGCTTCGGCAGCCGTGTATCCGTACAGGCGCACCGCTCCGGCATCCCAGGTGGTGATCGTTCCATCGACATCCAACAGATGCTGCGCCTGATCGTTGGGCCTGGGAAGAGGCGGGTCGACGGCTCCATCCAGGAATGGTTGACACCCGATCGCCCGGGATAGGAGTGCGAGCTCCTTCGGACCATTCTGTTGAAGCCACGAGGCAACACTTGCTGGTGAGCCAGATGCGGACATCTCGATACAACCTTCCTGCAGTCGATTCGTGGAGTCCAAGGGCGGCTGACTTTGGAATCCGGCTCATGCCGCTGTGTCCCCACATGCGGTAGATTGCCCGAATCTGCAACCCTACGTGATCCTAACACCATTCTCTGGACATGTCGCTGGCAACTGACCGTATTTGGTCAATTGACGGCTGTGTGTCGAACGAAATACCGCTTACTCGACGGCGGCAGCCAGTTACGTGGGGAATTCGGTGAAGCGGTCTTGGACACACGCGTGCAAGTTCAGAAAACGAAGGAACGAGAAAATGCCTCTACTTAACCTTGTCGTAATGTTGATCATCGTCGGCCTTGGGCTGTACTTGATCAACCGGTACATTCCCATGGCCTCCAGTATCAAAACAATCT
>JBDTVQ010000309.1:0-8542 GCA_040007195.1 Acidobacteriota bacterium
CGCCCGTCGAAAACGTGAAGGCCGTCGTGCAGATGGTCCGCGAGTTCCGCCCCTAAGGCGCAACCTCCATGCGGCGGCGCGATCTCCTGGCAGCTGCGGCGGGAGTGGCGACCGCTCCATCTACCGGCGCGCAATCGACTTCCACCAAATCGGCCGCTGCCCAGCCAGCCCCCCGGCCCAACATCCTCTGGATCATGGCCGACCAGTTCCGCTACGATTGCCTCGGCGCCAACGGCAACCACCTCATTCGTACGCCAAACCTGGACCGCCTCGCGGCCCGCTCAGCCAATTTCTCTCATGCCTTCGTCCAATCGCCGGTCTGCGTGCCATCACGTGTAAGTTATTTCACTGGACGCTATCCCCATAGCCACAAGAACCGGGTCAACTATACCCCCCTCGATAGCAGCGAAGTCCTTATCCAGCAAATTCTTAAGGACGCCGGGTACGGCACCGGCTCGGTCGGTAAGCTGCACTATTATCCGCCTACCGCCGACCACGCCCGTTCGACAGGATTCGACACAATTCGACTGGATGACGGCATCTCCCGGACCGACGAGTTCTCCGACTACGTGGCCTGGCGCAATGCCCACGACCCGAAGGCAAAGCTCGGTTATCATGCCACCGAACCGAAGCCCGGCAAGAACCCCTTCCGCGGCGCCATCGACTACGAATACACGCCCACAGCCTGGACCGGCCGCGAGACCCGGTCCGTGCTGGCCGACTTCGCCCGCGGCGGCAAGCCCTTCTTCCTCTTCAGTTCCTTCTTCAAGCCCCACGCCCCATACACCGTCCTCGAGCCGTACGACTCAATGTTCGACAATATCGACATTCCCCTGCCCAAACAGGTGACCCTCGCCGATATCCAGAAGCTCCCCCTGCCCGCACAGAAGCAGATCCTCCGGGGCCGGCCCCAGTACGCCATGGACCGCCAGCGCCTGGAGTGGATCTACCGCTCCTACTACGCCTCCGTCGCCATGATCGACAAAGAAGTGGGCGACATACTCGACACTCTTCGACAGTCCGGGCAGGAACAGAATACTGTCGTCATCTTCTCCACCGACCACGGCGACCAGTTGCTCGAACACGGTCTAGTCGACAAGAACGTCTTCTTCGAAGCCTCCGTCCGCGTCCCCTTCCTGATCTCACTTCCAGGCCGGATCAAACCCGGCCGCTACGATGAATTGATCGAAATGGTCGATATCCTCTCGACACTTTTCGACATCTGCGGCCTGCCTCTCGCACCCCGCGTCCAGGGCCGATCGTTTGCCCCGCTCGTCACCGGCGGCCAGTACACCCCGCGCGAATTCGCTTTCGCAGAAAACATCATCCCGGAAGTGATTACCAGCGGCAATCTCGAACTGCCGTATGTGCCGGGCAAAGGCGTCGGCGGTATCCGCCATCCCGACGCGAAGATGATTCGCACCCAGCGTTGGAAGTTTAACCATTATCCAGGTCACGGCGGCGAACTCTACGATCTCCAATCCGATCCCGGCGAAGAGCGCAACCTCTATGCCCAAGCAGCCCACCAGCCCCGGGTGCGTGAAATGAAGGACCGCCTCCTCGACTTCCTCATCACCTCGGGCGAAACCGACCAGATTGCCCCGCGCTGGCGGCTGGAGTAGCGAAATTACAGTAGCGGTTCAGTGCGTGCCGTGTTGGGCTAAAATTACGGGCGAGAGGTTCATGCGTGGAGTCGGTTCAACACATGCAGTACCGGGTCGGAGCCTATACGGTCGACGCCGCTCGCAAGCATGTCAGCCGCGACGGAACCGAAGTCGTCCTTCCCTGGCGATGCTTCGAAGCTCTCCTCCTGCTGGTAGAGGCCGGCGGCGAAACGGTTGGGCGCGAAGCATTCTTCCAGCACCTTTGGCCCGGGCTCGCGGTGGAAGAATCGAGTCTCGCCAAATGTATCTCGCAGCTCCGTCGAGCGCTGCCGGCGGCCGAGGGCGAGCGGGAGTTGATTGAAACTCTTCCTCGCGTCGGATACAGGCTTGCGGCCCCCGTCGAGTATTTGGCGAACGATATTTCGCCGGACCACTTGCCCACACCTGCCGCCCCAGCGCTGAAACGCTCTCTCTGGCGCGCGCTCGTGATTGTCGTTGCGGTTGCAGTGGGAGCCGGATGGGCCTGGCGATCGTACAGTGAACGGCAGCGGTTCGCCACCGCCGAGGCGCGGCTGCACGCGGCTCAGGAGATGACGCGAAAGCGCGACCGCGAATCCGTCGCCGCCTCCATTCGTCTCCATCAGGAAGCGATCGCGATCAATCCCAACTATGCCGCCGCCTATGCTTCCCTGGCCCAGACAATGAATAAGAACCTTCCGTTCCTCGGCGGCCGGACGCCTCAGGAAATCGTCAGCATCGCCGAACGAAGCGTTCAACTGGATCCATCGTGCCTGTCGTGCCGCATTTCTTATGGCTTTTTCCTCTTCTATCACGGATGGCGATGGTCTGAAGCCGAACGGCAATTGCGGGAGGCCCAACGCATGTCGGGCGGAGACGCGGACTCACACGCCAACCTCGCCATGCTACTGGCCGCCACAGGCAGGCAGAGCGAAGCGCTCTCGGAGATCGACAAGGCAATTCGCATCAGCCCCTACCGCGCCGGATGGCACGCCATCCGCTCCAGCGTCCTTTACTTCAGCGGAGAATACAACCAATCGATACTGGCGTCCCAGCGGGCGATCGCGCTCGACTCCGGCTATACGGCTGCCTACGACTGGCAAAGCCGGGCATACTCCATGTCCGGGCGCCTGCACGAAGGCGTGCGGACCCTCGTCCCGGTGCGCTTCGCGGAACACATCGGCCGCCTGGACGCCGCCTACAAGCGGGGCGGCGTCCAGGCGGAACTGCGCGAATTGACCGACCTCACCGCAGGCGAGGCTAAACGCAAAATGCAATGCTGGCGCCGGGATATCTGGTTTACGCAACAGGGTGAGATTGAAAAAGCGCTGGACGAGATTGAAGCCTGCTACGAGATCCACAACGTAAATCTCGCCTGGATTGCAGTCGATCCGGCGCTGCAGCCACTTCACGAACAGCCTCGCTTCCGTTCCATCGTCGGGCAAATGGGTTTGCAAATCGGAAAGAACCTATCGACCGCGTCGTCGCCGTAGAAATGCCGCACCTAACAAGCCGGAGACGATCAAATATGCAGAGGACGGCTCCGGAATACCGGCCGCGGGCGCGCTTGCCAGCGTGAAATTGTCGAAACCGTTTGTTTCCGCCCCAAAAGTCCCCTCAAGGCTCACGCGTATGTCGGTGACGTCGGCAAGGATCGCCGACCATGTCAGGGCGCTCACTCCCCAGCTCGCCGCATCGAGGGGCGCACTGTAGCTGATCCACTGGCCCAGCGGCACCGGGGCAGCGGCTAAATCCCGCGTCGCGCTGCCTCCCGGACCGGAGATGATCACGTGCCCATAGTCGTTGGCATGGACATAAGCGCCATCGCCGGTCAACTGGTTCCCGTCAAATGACAGGGTTCCACCGTCAAAGGCGCTCAGGTTCCCGAGAAACGCCGCCGGCGCGATTACATAAGCCCATGCCACTTCGGCATTGTCGATATAGAGATAGCCCCCAGGATTTCCCCCGGCAGCGATGTGCGTAGGGGTGCCGCCGATCGTGTCGATGGCTGTCCATTCTTCCAGTCCGGCGGTAAATGGGGATGTGATGGTGACTGCGTTTGCGTGGCCGGCGAAACATGCCGCCATCGCCAAGAGTAAGGCAAATTCTTTTGTGAGCATGGCATTACGATGTGGGGAGCACCCTGCAGCGCCAATGCCAATCGCGGGAATTACTGTGAAGAGTCTTGATTCAACGTGATTCACAATTGCGTTCGTTACACTGGGATCTCTGGATCCCTCACAAATACAAGACGCACCCGTCGTCATCGTAGGCGGCGGTATCACCGGTCTCAGCGCCGCGTATTATTTGAACCGCGCCTGCGTGGAGGTCACGCTGATCGATGCCTCACCGCGTCTCGGCGGTGTGATCACCACCGAAACCGTGCAGGGCTGCGTCATTGAGGGCGGTCCCGATAGCTTCCTCGCCGCCAAGCCCGCCGCCATGGAGCTGATCCGGGAATTGGGCATGGCCGATGAAGCCATCGGCTCGAACGATCACCAGCGCATCACCTACATCCGCCGCGGCGGTCGCATGGTCCCGCTTCCCGACGGACTCATGATGATGGTCCCCACGCGCGTCATGCCGATGGCTGCCAGCAGCCTGCTTGGATGGGGCACGAAGTTGCGCATGGGCCTGGAGTGGTTCCGCAAACCAGCCGCCCAAGCGGGCGACCGCTCCGTTGCCGAGTTCATTCGCGAGCACTACGGCCAGGAGGCCGTCGACTATCTCGTGGAACCGCTGCTCTCCGGCGTATACGGCGGCGATCCTGAGCAACTCAGTGCCGCCAGCGTCCTGCCGCGCTTTGTCGAAATGGAAGCCAAGTACGGCAGCCTCACGCGAGGGACCTTGGTTGGGATGTCGCAGGCCCAGGGTGTGCCGAAGGGATCGGCACCCACCACCAAGCCATCTTTGTTCCGCACGCTCAAGCGCGGACTCGGCTCGCTCACCGCCGCTCTGGAAGCCTCGCTTGACCGCACGCGCATTGTCCACGGAACCGCCGAGGCCGCGGAAGAAGGGCGTGTGCGCGTGAATGGCGAATGGATGGCCGCGCGACACGTCGTGCTGGCTTGCCCCGCACATGCGGCAGCCAAACTCGTACCGATCGCCGAGCTCGGCGCCATTGCCTACTCCTCGTCGATGACCGTCGCGCTCGGTTATGCAAAGTCGAAGCTCGCGTCCGTCCCGCCAGGCTTCGGTTTTCTCATCCCCTCGCGCGAGCGCAAACGTATGGTGGCTTGCACGTTCGTCGGTGCCAAGTTCGACCACCGCGTCCCGGCTGGCATGGGCTTGCTGCGCTGCTTCTTTGGTGGAGCGGCCGACCCCGGAGTACTCGACCTCGACGATGAATCCGTAGCCGCACTCGCCCGCCAGGAGTTGCGCACCTTAGTCGGAATCGTCGACGCGCCAGAGTTCGTTCGCATCAGCCGCTGGCCGCGTTCGATGGCGCAATACACTGTCGGCCACGCTGCCCGCATCCAGGCGATCCAGGGCGCCGGCGCGAAGACACCTTGGCTCTCGCTCGCAGGCAACGCCTACAACGGCATCGGCATTCCCGACTGCATCGCCATGGCAAAAGCGGCGGCCCTGCGTATCGCCGGCGGACCGTCCTAAGCCCGCCCTTTTTCACTACGCGCCATGTCGTACAGCGCTTTGATGTAACCGAGTGAATAGCTCCATCCGGCGAACCGTCCACCCTTCATCTCTGGTACGTGGTCGGCGATCAGGTTGCCGCGGAAGTCGATCTCGACCAACGTCCGCATCAGCTTCTTCATGTCCGTGTATCCGTCGTCGACGTAAGCCTCGACGAAGTCCGGAATCGGTCCGCTTACATTCCGGAAGTGGATCTTCCAGAGCTTGCCCATCTTCTGAAATTCACGCGCGGCCTGGAACACATCGCGGCCCATGAACTTGCCGCCTTCCATCCACGTACCGCAGCACAGGCACACGCCCACGTTTGGCGAGTTGGCAAGCTCCATCGCTTTCACGTAGCCGTCGAAATTGCCAAAGATGTTGCGCGGCACGCCGCCCAACTCCGGCACCGGCGGATCGTCCGGGTGGATGCCGATGCGAACGCCCACTTCCTCGGCTACCGGCGCCACCTGCTTGATGAAATAGGTGTAGTTCTCCCACATCTCTTCCTTTGAGTACTTGCGGCCGTGCGAAAGCGGCTGCTGGAAAACCTGTTTGTCCCAATATCCTTTGGCCGTGGGCTGGTGGAACGCGCGTGCCGGCGCACCGCCGCGCGTCGTCTCGCGCTCGCTGGACCAGATGCCATTCCCCATGTGCGCGTAGGTCGTGTAGGATAAACCCGCCGCGCCCAGGTTACGCAGGAACTGCTTGTACTCTTCGATCTTCGCGTCGCGGCCCGGCAGGTTCAGCGTTACCTCCGGCATGTTGTGCACGCTGCCGTTGCTAATGTTCCAAACCTTCAGCCCAGCCGCATTCGCCTTCTTCACGATGGCCTTGTAGCTTTCGCCCAATGGTGCCGGAGCGCCGCTTCCTACGTTCAGCCATTCAATGCCCATCTGCTTGGCCCAGACCAGTTCGTCGTCGGGCAGCGTGGATGAGGTTTGCAGCGAGATTTTGATGCCGGGCGCCAAAGGGGCGAGCGGCTTCCTGGCCGCCATGGCGGGCGAGGCGGCGGCGGCGGCTGCCGCAGTCAGGAACCCGCGCCGGCTGGAAACTGTGGACATGAAGAAGTCCTCCCCAAAAAATAGAGATTATCGGGGATAGTCTATTTCATTTCTCTGTCCGGCGGCGGGGTCTCATTGCTATCCTGTGGTTGCATTCCAAGGGGCCCGGAGAGGCAGCATGGCCCGTTGGTGGGAGGCGTAACGGTGATTCAACCTTCCTTTTGGGAGCGGCTTCATGCCGCGTTCCCCCCGTTTCTGGCACTGTTTCTATGCGTTGCGCAAGCCGCGTCGAACTCCGGTTCCGACTGCGCGTTTCGCAGCGACCCGGACAGTTTCCTGTTGCAATCCAGCCGCGCCCGCGAAGACGTTCTCGAGCGCACGGCCAAGCTCGGCCTGAAGCGCGCCGCCGGCCAGGCGCCCAATGCCGTGGCCCCGGGTTCAATTCCGCGCCGCAACCTGATCGACGACGCCATCTTCGGCAAGCTCCAGGAAGTGGGCCTGGAATCGGCGGCCCTCACGACCGACGAAGAGTTCCTGCGGCGCGTCATGCTCGACCTTACCGGCCGGATCCCCACGCCCGACGGCGTGCGCGAGTTCGTACAAAATCAGGATCCCAATAAGCGCGACGCCCTCATCGATCGCCTGCTTTACTCGCCGGAATTCACCCACAAATGGACCATGTGGCTCGGCGACCTCCTGCAAAACACGCGCAACTCCGCCAACATCTCCCGGCAATTCCGGGGACGCAATGCCATGTACACCTGGCTGCGCGCTTCTATCAACGACGCCAAGCCGCTGAAGGATATCGTCTATGAAGCGATCACCGGCCGCGGCAACAATTACTACGAAACGAACGGGCCGGTGAACTACGTGCTCGGAGGGGCCTCCACTGGACCCGCACAGGACACCTACGATCTGATGTTCTCCCGAGCCGCGGGGATGTTCCTCGGCATGGGCCAGTACGATTGCCTCGTCTGCCACGACGGCCGCCGCCATCTCGACCAGCTCAGCGTCTGGGGCAAAAGCGCGACCCGCCTCGATGCCTTCCGCATGTCGGCGTTCTTCTCGCGTGTGCGCCGGGCGGCGGACAACAACACCGCCAGTTTCGACTACCAGAGCAATACCATCTCCGACGTGGTCACCGGCACTTACGACCTGAACACCAATTACGGCAACCGGCCCAACCGCGTCACGATCGGCACACTGCGCAACGTGACTCCGGAGTATCAATTCACCGGCGCTGCGCCGTCCAATTCCGACTGGCGGGCCGCCTTCGCCGAAAACGTGATGAAGGACCCGATGCTTGCCCGGAATTTCGTCAACCGGTTGTGGAAGGAGATGTTCAACCTCGCCTTGGTCGAACCCGTGGATGGACTCGATCCGGCGCGTCTCGACCCCAACAATCCGCCGCCGGCGCCTTGGGCGTTGCAAGCCACGCATCCGCAGTTGCTCGAAGACCTTGCCCAGCAGATGCGCGACGGCAACTTCAATCTCCGTGAATTTTTGCGCGTGATTGCGCAGTCTTCGGCGTACCAGCTCAGCTCGCGCTACGACGCGGCGTGGGATGTCACCAAGGTGCCGCTCTTTGCCCGCCACTATCCGCGCCGGTTAATGGGGGAAGAGGTGCACGACGCGTTGCAGATGGCCACGGGCATTCTCAGCAACTACACCGTGGAAGGCTGGACCGATACCGCCAAGTGGGCAATGGAGTTGCCTGAACCGGTCGAGCCCCGGTCAAACGGCGGCGCCAACAACTTCATGAATTACTTCCTGCGCGGCAACCGCGACACGCAGGGGCGGCGCCAATCCGGCAGCATCCTGCAACAGCTGGCTCTCATGAATGACGCGCAGGTGATGAATCGCGTGCGTGTCACCGCCTCACCCGTGTTGCAGCGCATCGCGCGCATCGCCGACAACCAGTTGCTGGTCGAGGAGATGTACCTGGCATTTCTCGGCCGCAAGCCGAGCGAATATGAGAGCACCCGGGGCGTGGCGTTCGTTGTAAAGAATGCGACCTCGGCCACCGCGCGCAACACGACCATTGAGGATCTGGGTTGGGCGCTGGTGAACAAAGTGGAATTCCTGTTCAGCTACTAGGGCAACGGAGACGAACATGCGCGACCGCTTCGGAATCGACTGGAACCGGATGCCCGGCATCCACATGCTGCGCCGCCCCTACCTCACGCGCCGCACCTTCTTCCGCCACGCCGCGTCGGCCGTTGGCGGCTACATGCTGTTGCCCACGCGGCCCATGGAGGCGGTGGCCCAGGCCGCGCCGGTGCCAAA
>JBDTVQ010000310.1:0-8536 GCA_040007195.1 Acidobacteriota bacterium
GGAATCTTCGAGCCCAAACCATTCGAAGAAATTCCCGACGAAGACTGGCAGCGCTTCTTCGATGTCAACGTCCTATCCGGCATCCGTCTCGCGCGCCTCTACCTGCCCTCCATGCGCGCTGCCAATTGGGGCCGCATCCTCTTCATCTCCAGCGAATCGGGCGTGCAGATTCCCAGCGAGATGATCCACTACGGCGTGTCGAAGACCGCTCAAATCGCCGTCGCCCGCGGCCTTGCGGAACACCTGGCAGGCACCAACATCACCGTGAATTCCATCCTCCCTGGCCCTACTCGCTCTCGCGGTGTGAATGACTTCGTGGAAGCACTCGGTACCTCAAGTGGCAAGTCCGCCGCCGAAGTGGAGAAGGAGTTCTTCCAGACCGTGCGTCCCAGTTCGCTCATTCAACGCTTCGCAACGGCCGACGAAGTGGCCGCGATGGTCACCTACATTGCCAGCCCCCTGGCCTCAGCCACAACGGGAGCGGCCCTCCGCGTCGACGGTGGCGTCGTGCGCTCGATCCTGTAAAATGCGTCCATGCTTCTTCGAGCCGCAGTTTTTCTGGCCGCCTTGCCCCTCGCGCAACTGACCACCGAGTTCAACCCGCCCAAAGCGAACTGTTGTCTCGCGGGGACGGCTCAATCGCTGGCCGACCAGCTTCAGGATTGGAATCAACTCGGCCGCTATTATTCAGACAACGCGCGTATCAAATCCATGCCGTCCGAATCCGGCCGCGTGGTTTTCTTTGGCGACTCAATCACCGACGGTTGGAAGCTGCCTGTCTCGTTCCCCGGCAAGCCGTTCGTGAACCGCGGCATTGGCGGCCAGACCACGGCCCAGATGCTCGTCCGCATGTTCCCCGACGTCATTGCGCTGAAGCCCGCTGCGTTTATTCTTCTCGCCGGCACCAACGACATCGCCCGCAATAACGGCCAGCAGACGCTCGAAATGATTACCAACAATATCGAGGCCATGTCCGAACTCGCGCGCACGCACAACATCAAGGTCATCCTCTGCACGGTGATGCCGATCAGCGACTACACGCCGCGCCCGCAATCCGCGCGGCGCCCGCCCGCCGACATCCTCACCCTGAACGCCTGGATCAAGGACTACGCCGCCCGTACCGGCGCCACGATCGCCGACTACTACACCGCCACCGTCGACGACAAAGGCTTCCTCAAGGAAGGCTACTCCGGCGACGGCCTCCATCCCAACGCCAAGGGCTATGAGCTAATGGCCCCGGTCGCGCAGGCCGCCATCGATCAGGCCGTCCGCTAAACTGGTCCCTTGTCTCGAATCGCTTTTCTGCTTGCCACGTGGTTCGGTTGCGGACTTGCTCCCATCGCGCCCGGCACTGTGGGTGCCCTCGGCGCGCTTGCCATCGCAATTTTCGTCGAACACCACCACCATTGGGGCCCGCTCGGCTGGGGCCTGTTCGCGCTCGTCACAACCCCCATCGGTATCTGGGCCGCCGGCCGCTACGCCGCATCGCTTGGTAAAAAGGACCCCGGCCGCGTGGTTGTCGATGAGGTCCTCGGCCAGTGGCTCACACTCGCCGGTGCGCAGCGCCTGGATACCTGGCAGGTGTGGCTCGCCGCCTTCCTGCTCTTCCGCCTGTTCGACATCGTGAAGCCGTTCCCAGTCCGCCGCCTTGAGGCCATCCCCGGCGGCGCGGGCATCGTCATCGACGACCTGGGTGCGGGCGTTTACGCGGCGCTTGTCCTCTTCGCACTCGGCCACTTTGGCGTCGTCTAATAGCGCTTCTGGTCGTCCCAGTCGTATTCGAACACGCGCTTACCCTGCGTATCGATCCACGCCCACTTAGATTTCGCCAACTGGACATGCGCGAGGCCCTGAATGAAAGGCGTGGCTTGCAGAAATGGACCGGCTATTACGCCACGGCCTTGCTTGTCGAGGTAGTGCCAACCCAGATGCGTCTTCACCGGCGCAAGGCCGCTTCCAAAGGAGAGCGCGTCGTCGTACCGGGTTGCAATCACCACGTTCCCCTGACGATCCACGTATTCCCACAACTTCTCGCTCCGTACCGCAGCCACGCCCTCACTGAACTCTTTCACCTCGTCGTAGAGGTATTTCACCGCCACCTTCCCGGCGCGGTCGATGAACCCCCATTTCTGATTCCTCCGCACCGCCGCCAGACCTTCGCGAAAGTTCCGAGCCAATTCGAACTCTGCGGGAACGACGATCACGCCCGACTTATCGATATAGCCGTGGCGGCAAGGTTGCGTCACGGACTTCCCGGGCATCGGTCCGCAGCTAGTGGGCTGCTGCTCGGCCGAGGGCGCAGGTTGGCGCCACCCACTCACTGATTCCACCCAACACGCCCCGTCTAGCGCAATCGCGGCTAGGCCTTCCGAGAATGGCCCCGCGTAGGCATATTTTGCGGGTATCTCAATCTCATCACGCTCGTTGCGATATCCACGCGGCCCTAGGAACCGGGGTGTCTTGGGATCGAACTGCGGAGGCTGAAAATAGACGCGTAGGCCTTCGTGCGCACGAATCAAAGGCTCTTTGCGCAGCGTGCGACGGCCGTCGGAATACAGCGACCAACTCCGCAGGTCCCCCGCCTCGGAGCCCATCACCTCCGCCATCCCATCAACGAAGTCGCCGTGAGTATTGTCGTCATAAGTGTCGGGCAAATACTCTGGCGGGATCACGATCGTCCCCTCACGATTGATGTAGCCCGCCCTTTCATCAATCACCACGCGAAACAGAGGCACCGTCGATCGCGAATCTTTAGTCCAGATCTTCTGATTAGGTGGAATGCTGCACGCCTCTACTACCTGCCACAAGGCACCCACCGCCATCAAGCTCACCAAAACCCACTTCATCCGCCGCATCCGCCTTTGCCTCCGCCCTGCCGAAATGGTTCAATCGATAGTAGCTCTATTATTATGGACAACGGCTCCACTCCTGAAATTCAGAACGTTCATCCGGTCAACGCGATTCCCGGCGGCGATTTTCACATCCACGGCTCGGCACTCGCCGGGCCCGAACGTCCCCATGTGATGTTCGGCGAATCGCAGGCACCGATCATCATCGGCTCAGACGCTTTCGTGATCGCGCGTGTCCCCGATGGCACCTCGAGCGGTGAGCTCACCATCACCAACGACGATCGCAGTAGCCTTCCGTATACTTGCCACATCGGTATTCAGATCGCCGATTCCGTGCATCCCGTATCCAACCCCGCTGTCGATTCGCTGGGCAACGTCTACACCACTCTTTCGGGTTCGCGCGGACAGAAGACTCCCGTCTCGGTTTATCGCATCGACACGGAGAACCGCATCAAACCGTTCCTGTCGGACCTGATGAATCCGACCGGACTCGCATTCGACACCGAAGGCATGCTGTACGTGTCGTCGCGCCACGAAGGCGTCATCTTTCAAGCCACCCCCAAGGGCGAGATGGCCGTCTATGTGGAAGGGATGGGCGTGGCGACGGGCCTGGCGTTCGACAAGGAAGGAAATCTCTACGTCGGCGACCGGTCGGGCACTATTTTTAAGATCGCGCGCACGCGCCAGATCTACGTCTTCGCAACGATCGAGCCGTCGATCGCCGCATACCATCTTGCCTTTGACGACGACCAGAACCTCTACGTCACGGGCCCCACCACGTCGAGTTTCGATGGCGTGTATCGCGTCGCCCCGGACGGCCAGGTGACCACGTTCTACCGCGGCTTGGGGAGGCCGCAAGGTCTTGCCATCGACGCCAACAGCAACGTCTACGTGGCCGCGTCGCTCGGCGGCCGCCGAGGCGTTATCCGCATCACGCAGTCCGGCGCGGCCGATCTCTTTCTGTCCGGTCCGTCCATCGTCGGCCAGTGCTTCGCTCCCGGTGGACAGATGATTGTCGCCACCACAAGCGCCATTTTCCGCGTGCACACCGGCGTCGATGGGCGTCCCCTTCCTTAGTCCGCCTTGGCCGCGAGCAACGTTTCCGGTAACTTCGCCAGCACCTCGCGAAACGGCCCTCGATTCCCCGTGGCTCGCGCCAGCACCAGCGATCCATGAATCGCCATGATCGCCTGCCTCGCCCGGGCCTGAGACTCGCTCCCGCTCAGGCCTGCGCGCATCGAAACAGAAGCGAATACCCGTTGCCAGGCCCGGTACGATTCGCCCACCAACGCCTGTAAGCCGTCGCCCCCCGCCTGCAGCGAAAGCGAATCCAGCACGCACGGGCGACCACCGTCTTCATAAAAAATGCCAAGCTGCCTCGCCGCTGTCTCCACCGCGCCCCGCAGCGCCTGGGCACTCGCACCACGCTTTACATCGAGCAGCGCCGCCAGAACTTCGTGATGAAACAGTTCACCCACATAGCGCACCACCGCCTGCGCCATCTCTTCCTTGCCGCCAGGAAAGCGATGGTACAGGCTCGCCCGCTCAAGCCCCGTCGCTTCGCTGATCCGGCTGAGGCTCGTGCCTTCGTAACCGTAGTCGCGAAACACCAGCGACAACCGGCGCAGCAGTTCCGGATCTTCGAGCTTGCGTGGTTTACCCGGCTGTTTCATACTTAGCCAGCTTCTCCTCCAGTTCCTTCATTCGCTTTCGCATCGGCTCCAGTGCGTGCTCGATTTCCTCAGCCGTGAAGCGTGGTGTAATGTGCTGCGGGCAGTTCCAATCGAACGCCTCAATGTGAATCACCATGGCCCGCTCGATCTTCGCCTTATAGCCGGCCGTCGTAAGCTGCGCCATCAAGTCCGGATTCGCCGCCGCTTCGTGCAGTTCCACACGGCCCAGGATCTTCAACCGCCGCTGGTTCGGATAATCCATCAGAATCAGCGCGGCCCGCCCATCGGTCTTTAGGTTTCCCACGCTGACATACTGCCGGTTGCCGCTGTAATCGGCGAAGGCGATAGTGTGATCGTCGAGTACGTGAATAAACCCAACCGGCCCGCCGCGATGCTGCACGTACGGCCATCCGTCTTCACCCACTGTCGCCATAAAGAAATGGTCGCGGGTCGCCACGAACTCGCGCTCGTGTGGACCCAACACCGCGGGAACACTGCCCACTGCAAATTTGCGCGCCACCGTGCCTCCTTCGTCAGCTCACTAGCGTGCGGCCGAGAAACTCGAGCATCTTCGCCGCAATCTCATCGCCCTTGGACTCCAGCGCGAAATGCCCCGCATCGAGTAAGTGCATTTCGGCGTCCGGTAAGTCGCGCAAGTACGGCATTGCGCCTTCGGCCGGAAAAATAGAGTCGTTCTTGCCCCAGACTATCAGCGCCGGCGGCTGATACTGCCGGAAATACTGCTGAATCTGAGGATACAAGGCAATATTCGTCCGGTAGTCGTAGAAAAGGTCCAGTTGAATTTCCGCGTTGCCGGGTCTGTCCAGGTACGCCTGGTCGAGCACCCACGCATCCGGCGTGAGTGCGGCCAGATCACCATTGTTGTGCGCGTACTGCCACGTCGTTCCTGCAAGCGTCAGGAATGGGCGCAAGGCATCGCGGTTCTCCTCCGAAGGGTCCGCCCATAGCCTTCGCAGTGGAGCCCAAAACTCGCGCAGTCCCTCTTCGTAAGCGTTGCCGTTCTGAATCACCAGCGCCGTTACGCGTGCCGGATGCCGCAGCGCCAGTCGGTAACCGACCGGTGCGCCATAATCCATAACGTACAGCGCATACCGCGCAACACCCAGTTTTTCGAGCAACTGTTCGACTACTTCGGCGAGATGCGCAAACGTGTAGTCGAACGCCGCGCGATCCGGCATTGCACTTTGGCCGAAACCGGGATAGTCAGGCGCAATCACATGGTATTCTGCCGCGAGCTGCGGAATCAGATTGCGGAACATAGCCGACGAACTCGGATATCCGTGCAACAAGACCACAGCCGGAGCGTCCGCCGCTCCAGCCTCGCGGTAAAACACATCTACTCCGTCGACGTTGGCGGTTCGATACCGCACCGCCGTATCCGAAATCGCCGACACTACTGCGCTTGCCATAGACCACACTTCCTTTCTAATTGTACCAAACGTTCGGTACAACTGATCGGATGCAAGCTCCCCAGGTTGGATTCACACTTTTTCTACGCCATACTCAAAAGAATCGTGAACGCCGAAATCATCGCCGTGGGCAGCGAAATGCTCACTCCCCAGCGCGTCGATACCAACTCGTTGTGGCTCACAGCCGAGTTGAACGACCTAGGTATCGAGGTTGTCGCTAAAACCATCGTCGGAGACGACCGCGCCCGTCTCACCGAATTCATCGGCGATGCCACCCGCCGCAGTGAACTGGTCATCCTCACCGGTGGCCTTGGCCCCACTGAGGACGACATTACACGCGATTGCACCGCCGCGGCCGCCTCCCGCAAACTGGAGTTCTCCGAGCCGCTGCTGGATGACCTCGTTGCCCGTTTCGCCCGCCTCGGCCGCAAAATGGCAGATAACAACAAGCGCCAGGCTTATCTCATTGAAGGCGCCGAGGCGCTCCCGAATCCAAACGGCAGCGCCCCAGGCCAGTGGCTGCAGTGCGCACCCGACCGCTTCCTCGCCCTCCTCCCGGGGCCGCCCAAAGAGATGAAGCCTCTCTACACCGCTCAGATTCAACCGCGGCTGCAAGCGCTGATGCCGCCCCAGCATATTCGCATTCTCACGTTTCGCGTTGCGGGCATGGGCGAATCCGACGTCGACTCGCTGGTCGCACCTGTCTACACCCAATACACAAATCCGGTAACGACGATTCTTGCCAAGCCGGGTGATGTCGAGTTACATTTCCGGGCCCGAAGCGACACGCCTGAAGAAGCCGAGCGGCTGCTGGCCGAAATCGGCCCCCGCATCGAAGCCTTGCTCGGCGATCGGATTTATTCGCGCGACGGTTCGCCACTCGAAGCAGCCATTGGCGCCATGCTAAAGGCCCGCCGCGCAACGCTAGCCGTCGCCGAAAGTTGCACAGGTGGACTGCTCTCTCAGCGACTCACCTCCGTGGCCGGCAGTTCTGAATATTTCGACGGCGGCTTCGTCGTCTACTCACGCGACCTGAAGCACGCGCTGCTCGGTATTCGCCTCGAGGACATCGCCGGACCCATGATCTACAGCGAAGCTACGGCGACTTACCTTGCCGAAGCAACCCGCTTCCGCAGCGGGGCCAACTACGCCATAGCCATCGTCGGTGTGGCCGGCCCCGGACCCGACGAGGGATTCGACGCCGGCCATGTGGTGATCGGCCTCTCCTCCTCTCAAAAAACCGAAGCGCGAACGCTCAAGCTGTTTGGCGACCGCGATCGTATCCGCTTCATGGCGACGCAATCCGCGTTGGATCTATTGCGAAAAACTTACTTCCTCGCGCCCTGATCACCCCCATTCGCGGGTATTGATACTGTTACTCACATTCGCACCCGCGGCGCCGCATCCGCCGTATCTTCGCGTATTCTGGCCTCAAATCTACTCGGAGGCTCGGATGTATTTACATAAACTCTTAACTGGCGCGCTCAGCCTGCTGGTAATGGCTACGCTCGCGCCCGCCGCGATGCTAATGCCTGTCAGCTACGACACGCCAAACGGCCACGGCGTCGCCAGCAGTGGCTCCTATAACTATTGGGATCTCAACTACACCGGCACGGGTTCGACGAACACCGATAACGCCGCCCTCACTGGCGGGCTCGGCGATCTTACCGATGGCGTCATCGCCGGTGACAACTGGATCAACGTGGAGAATGCCGCTGGAACCGGCCCGTATGTCGGGTGGCGGCACGTGGTGAACCCGGCGCCGCTCGTCACGTTTCGCTTCGGATCCGCCGTGTTCCTTCAGTCGATCACGATTTATGTCGACGATTCCAATGGCAATGGTGGTGTTTCGCCACCCGCCTCGATCGACATCGGCTACGAAGGCGGTCCCTACATGAACTTCCTCACCCCGGACCCGGCCGGTTCCGCACCCACCTCATACACATTCAACGGCATCAACCTGACGAATCCCTCTTTCGACATCCGGTTCAACTATGCGAATGAGTGGATTTTTGTCAGTGAGGTTGTGTTCGAAGGCGTCAGAAGCCGCGATGAAAGCGGTGAGGTGCCCGAGCCGTCGACGCTGACGCTGATCGCCGGAGGGTTCATGCTGTTGCGGCTGATCAGGCGAAAGCACGCTAGCGTCTGATCTCGAAAATCACCTTCCCGCCGTTGGGATACACGCTGCGAATCGTTCCACCGTCGTCCTCGAAGAGCAATTGGTCCGCATAGACGGCAACGAACTTCCCATAGCTTTTGGGCACCTGGAGGCGCCGGGGATACGAGAAGTTGTCATTATGCTGTTGTTGTTGCTGCTGCGCACCGGCGAACCAGGCAGCGGCCGTGAGCAAGACGCCAAGGGCGAGCATGATCTTCATGTTCTCTCTAACGATGCGGACCGCGCGCCCGTGCAGACTTACTTTGTGTCGAGCGCGAACGCCACAATCTCATCGCCCTGACGGGTGCCAGGAAGCCCATGGCCGCCGGCCGAGACGACGACAAACTGGCGGCCCTTGGGAGATTGGTAGGTCATGGGTGTGGCACGGGCTGAAGAAGGCAGTTCGCCTTTCCAAATTTCGCGGCC
>JBDTVQ010000311.1:0-8453 GCA_040007195.1 Acidobacteriota bacterium
AATCGCCACGCGACGGCGGACCGTCCCCGCGCGGACCATAGCCTCCACGCGACGGTGGCCGATCCCCACCCGCAGGCGGCCGGTCGCCCCGCGGCTTGTAGTCACCGCGCGACGGCGGACCGTCTCCACGCGGACCATAGTTCCCGCGCGACGGCGGACGATCGCCTCTCGGCGCATAATCCCCACGCGGCGGAGGCCTGTCCCCGCGCGGTGGCGGACGATCGCCACTTGGCCGGTAATCCCCCCGTGGCGGTCGATCCCCACTGGGCGGAGGCCTGTCTCCACTCGGCCGGTAATCCCCACGTGGCGGTCGATCCCCACTGGGCGGCCGGTCCCCGCGCGGAGCATAATCGCCCCTAGGCGGCCGGTCGTCGCGCTGCGGCGGACGATCGCCCCCCGGCTCATAGTCACGCCGTGGCGGCCTGTCGTCTCGTTGCGGCCGGTCCTCTCGCGGACCACGCCCCTCGCCGTACGGTCTCTCTTCGCGCGGCCGGTCATCGCGTGGCCGATCCTCGCGCGGTTCTTCATCCCGAGGCGGCCTGCTCTCGCGGCCCCCGGGCCGCTTCCCAAATCCCGGCGTCTCGCGCGGCTTGTCCTTCGGGAGCACCGTCGCCTCGTACGCCTTCACCTTGCCGATCGCATCGGCCACGGCCACGGCCTGCAGCGTCGCTTCCACGTCGAATGCGATCAGCATGTGCGCCGCCGAAACCACCGCCTGCGTCGCCATCGCAAGCGACGCCCCGGGCGTATCCTCGGTGAGGATGCCGGGCGCCGAAACGTTTACGCACACCGGCAGCTCAAAGCGGTTCAACAGGAACACCCGCGCCGCCACCGCCGCATTTTCATCGCGCCGCTTGCCCATGCCCAGCCCCGGCTCCACGGCCAGTTGCGTGTTCTGCAGGTTCGCCATGCGCGCGCGGTGAATACCCGCATCCAAATCGCCCAGCACCGTGGCAATCGGGTCAGGCACCGGAGCCTGCTTCGCCCAACGCTCCGGCGTGCCGCGCAGGTGTCCCAGCATCAGCACGGCGTTGGCCTCGGCCACCACCTTCGCGATGGCCGGTTCAAACCCCGCCGCGCTTGGATCGATGATGATCTCCGCGCCCAGTTCCAACGCCCGCTGCGCCGTTTCGGACCGCGTGGTCGCCACGGCCACAGGAATCCCGATCTCGCCGCGCAGCTTCTTCAAAATCGGCGCCACGCGCCGGTGCTGTTCCTCGGCCGACACCAGCGGCTTGCCCGCCTTCAGCACCTCGGCCCACAGCACAATGAACGCCGCGCCCTGCTCCTCCAGCAACAACGCCCGCGCATAGGCGCGCTCGACGTTGTCATACAGCACGCCGTCCTGCGCCGCGAACGGCATCACCGGCACCAGTCCCGCTACAAGGGTCTGCTCGGCGAACACCAGTTCGCTTTCGCGTAATTTCCAAACAAATCTTTTGCGTTGCATTTATCCAAACTCAAAGCCCGCGATGGCGTATATGTACTCGTCGCGCCGCACCGGTTCCACCGAACCGGGAACCTTGCGCGCCATTCGCACCAGTGTGCGTACGGGCCGGAAGCCAAGCGATCGCGCCAACGCTTGCGCTTCCCCATTGTGAGGGAGCAGATCCCAGAATACGTCTTCGCAGCCATGCCGCGCCAGAAACCACGCCACCAGCCGCTTCGCCGCCCAGGGCGATCGCGCCACGCAGGGGCCGAAATACGCCGCCAATCGCCCCGGCCGCCCCAGCGCATAACCGCCCTCAGTCAGCGCGCCCTCCGTGCCCAACGCCGCCAGGACGCGCTCGCGATTCCACCCGAAGGCTTCGGTGTCCAGCGCCGATTCGCACCGGTACGGCTCCACCACGCCCAGCGCCTTCATCGGCTTCTTCGTCGCCTCGCGCTTCCAGCGTTCGATGGGCTGCTCGGCCACAAACCCCAGCTGCTCATAGAGCGCTTGCCCCATGTCCGTCGCATCCAGCTTTTGGACGCTGACGCCGCGCCGGTCGAGCTCGCCCACCAGGTGCGTCATCAGCAGCCGCGCGTGCCCCTGCCCACGATGTTCCGGATGCGTCAGCACCATCCCGATCCACGCCAGGCCGCCTTCGTACGTCGTCGCCGTCGCTGTGGCGACCACCTTGCCGCCCACGCGCACGCCCAGACAAAGCTCCGGTTCCAGCGCCATGACGCGTAGCCAGTCTGCTTCCGTCTGATTCCACCCTGCGGCTGTGCACAGCTCCAGCAGATCGGGAACGTCAGCGGCGCCCAACCCCTCAGGCGCCATTGCGGAGAATCACCTTGCGCCAGCCTTTGCCCACCCGCACCACGTACTCGCCCGGCGCGCTCAACGTTATGAAGTCGCCCACCTTCGCCCCATCCACCTCCACCGCGCCCGACTTCACCTTCCGCTGCGCGTCCGCGCCTGAATCCGCCAGCCCCGCGCGCACCAGGGCCTTATCGACGCGCACCGCGCCGTCCATCGCCACCTCTTGAATGTCCGCCGGAACCTGCCCCTGGCTCACCACGCGCAGCCACTCCTCGCACGCCTCTTTCGCCGCCGCCGCGCCGTGGAAATCCTTCACGATCGTCTCGGCCAGTTCCAGCTTCGCCTCGCGCGGATGCCGCTGCTTCATCGCGGCAATGTCGGCCATGCTGCGGTCGGTCAGCAACTCCCAGTACCGCGGCATCAGGTCGTCGCCAATCGACATCAATTTCTTCACCATCTCCGCCGCCGGCTCCGTGATGCCCACGTAGTTCGCCTTCGACTTCGACATCTTCTCCACGCCGTCCAGGCCTTCCAGCAGCGGCACCGTCGCCACAATCTGCGGCGGCTGCCCCCAATCGCGCTGCAACTCGCGCCCCACCAGCAGGTTGAACTTCTGGTCCGTGCCGCCCATCTCCACGTCGCACTTCAGCGCCACGGAGTCGTAGCCCTGCGCCAACGGATACAACAGCTCATGCACGCTGATCGGCGTGCCCTCTTTGAAGCGCTTCGAGAAATCGTCGCGCTCCAGCAGCCGCGCCACCGTGTACTTCGAACACAGATGCACCATCTGCTCGTAGTTCATCGGTTCCAGCCACTTCGAGTTGAAGGCGACCTCGGTCTTCTCCGGATCGAGAATCTTGAACACCTGCGTCTTGTACGTCTCGGCATTGGCGTCGATCTCCGCGCGCGTCAACGGAGGCCGCGTGGCATTGCGCCCCGTTGGATCGCCGATCAACCCCGTCATATCGCCAATAAGAAAGATGACGTGGTGCCCCAGGTCCTGGAAATGCTTCATCTTCCGCAGCAGCACCGTGTGACCCAGATGCAAGTCCGGTGCGGTTGGATCGAACCCCGCCTTCACGCGCAACGGCACACTTTTGGCCGCCGCCTGCTTCAAACGCTCGCGCAAATCCTCTTCGCGAATCAGCTCGGCCAAGCCCTTTTTCAGGTACGTTATCTGTTCTTCTACGGGGAGCGAAACCACCCTACCATTGTATGTTGGGCCGCGAAATCCTCTTCCTCGAACCCCCGCCTGCAACCGCGCGCATCGCCTACGGCAGCGGGCCGCAACACTTCGGCGACCTACGCCTCCCCGCCAACGCCCCCAACCGCGTGCCGCTGGTCATCCTCATTCATGGCGGCTTCTGGCGCAATCAGGTTGGACTCGACCACATGGGCCACATGGGAGCCGCCCTGGCCAAGGAAGGCGTCGCATCCTGGTCCATCGAATACCGCCGCCTCGGCGACGACGGTGGAGGTTACCCTGGCACCTTCGACGATGTCCACGCCGCCTGCGCACACGTCCCCCCACTCGCCGCCACTTACCCCATCAACCTGGAACGAGTCATCACCTGCGGCTTCTCCGCCGGAGGCCAACTCGCCCTCTGGATCGCCGCCGAACAGCCGCTGCCGCTCCGCGCCGCCATCTCCCTCGCTGGAGTCGCGGACCTTGCCCGCGCCCACGAACTCCAACTCGGTAATAACGTCGTCCACGACTTACTCGATGGCTCGCCTGCTCAACACCCCGCCCGCTACGCCCAATACTCGCCCATCGAACGCCTTCCCATCCCCACCCGCCAATACTTACTCCACGGTGACGCCGACGACATCTGCCCCCTCGAACTCTCGGAACGCTACCTCGCCCGCGCCCAAGCGACGCATTCGTCTGCGCGCCTCTCGGGTCTCGCCGGTGCGACGCACTTTGACCTGATCGACCCAGCCTCAAAATACTGGCCGCGAGTGAAGGCGGTTGTGTTTGCAGGTTGGGGTGAAATGCTAGGGCGACTATTTGGCCACAACGCGGTCCATGACACAATCCAGTATCTCAGCCGTTGCTTGATCGACCCCGTAATATTGTGCGCTCGTGCCAAATCTTGATCGGCGCCGCCAGTAATTCCCGTCTGCACCGCGCCCCCGCGCATCGACAATTCCACTAGCGTCCATAACCTCGAAGTAATCTGTCGATGTCCAAACATGGTGATCACTCGGTGCCCCCCACGAATATGTCGGGCCGCCACCGCTTATAATTCCCTTTGCCTCACCATTGATCTCGACATAAAACCATCTGGCCATGAAATCCATACCGTTGGCCTCTTTTGTTTTTACCGTTGGCAATTGGGCCAGCTTGCATGGGGGCAACTTGCCGAGTAGTAGTGTGATCCGGATTCGCGCATCCCCAGTCACTCGTACTCGTTCGCTTTGGTAGCCAGGCTTTCGAATTACGATGGCCCGAGAAGTCGTCTTGACTCGAAAGGATCCAGCCGCGTTTGTGCGCACCTCGCCCGATCGGGGTCCGATTGCCGGATCATCTGCCGCCACGACCACGTGCCTGCCGAAGTGATCGATGCGCGCACCCTCTATTGGTGTGCCCGAGGCATCCGTCACGGTTCCCGACACGTTTGAGCAAAGGGCGAACTGCGGCGGCAGTAAAAGCACCAACAGAAGGCCGAGTGTTTGCAGGCGCACCGGCCCCAATTATATCGGCCGCCACACTCACGCTGCGTGCCCGGCCCCTCCAGAAAGATGCGCCCGCACCAGCAACCGGCATGCCAAAATCGATGCTCTCTGATAGCCTAAAGCCATGACCACCCTGCTCGAACAAGCCCTTCAAAAAGTCGGCAGCTTGCCCGCCGACGAGCAGGACGCCATCGCCTCGCAAATCCTCGACTCGATCGCAGACGAAGAAGCTTGGAAGCGCCGTTTCGCCGCGAAAAAGGACATCCTCCGCCGCATGGCCGACGAAGCGCTCGCCGAAGACGCCCGTGGCGAAACGCGGCCTCTCGATGAGCTTCTGTGATCGAATCCCGCACGACTCGCCGGTTCTGGCGCCTCTTTGCTAGCCTTCCAAACGACGCCAAATCGGAAGCCAAGCAAGCCTATCGTTTCTTTCGCGACGATCCGTCACACCCAAGCCTTTTCTTCAAAAAACTCGAAGGTACAGATGACATGTACTCTGTCCGCATCGGCCTCGACCATCGCGCTCTTGGCGTCAAGAAGGGCAGTCGAGTCGTCTGGTATTGGATCGGAAAACACGCCGAGTACGACCGGCTCGTTTAACGACGTCCCCCCTACAACTTAAACCGGCACACCAGCCCCACATCGTCGCAGTACCACATCCACCCCTCCCAAATCGTCATCCCATGCGGCAGTGGATCATTGTCCGCCAACTGAATCTTCTCCACCATCGCCCCCGTCTCGACATCGTGCTTGAAGAACGCATTCAAGTTCGAATCCGTCACCCACAAATACTTCCCCTCCCAGCCAATTCCATGCGGCCGGTTCCCCGCCGTCGGAAACTTCGTCTCCACCACCCACGTCTTCGGATCCACCCGGTACACCTCGCGCGATGGCGGCACTGTGAACCACAACTTACCGTCCCGCCACTCCTGCCCATGCGCCCCCGTACCCGGCGCAACCGAACTTACTTGCCCCATCTGAAACCCGCCCACGCGTTTCGGTGCATCCGGCTTCGGCGGCGCGGGCGGCAACTTCTGCCGCATCTCCTCCGGCACCGGGCTGGACCGCGCCGGCGCATCGCCCGTCATCTTGTAGATCACCCCGGCGCCCGGCGTAAAGTGCCGCTCAATCGCCTTCCCCGTATTCGCATCGCACTTCACAATCTCGCGGCTGTAAGTCGACCCGATCCACAGTGCCTCGCCGTCAAACGTGATCCCGCTCGACGCCTCGGTCTCCGTCTCGAATCCCTTAATTACCTTGCCGTCCTTGTAACTTACTAAGTGCGCCTGATTCCGCGGCCCCTGGTCGATCACCCAAAGCCCGTCCTTGGTCGCCTGCAACCCATTCGGCCGCGCCGCCGGCGACTTGAATACGATCTCCACCTTCCCGGCCTTCCGCACGGGAATCCGGTCCAACCTCGCGGGCGCGCCCGCCGCCCTGCCCGCCACCGGCCCGGCCGCGGCCGCAAGTGCAACAAAGTTTCTGCGATTCACAAAACCTCCCCAGTCTTCCTACGACGCCCAATAATATGGCAGCCCTGCCCCCCGCGCAAGCAGCGCCGCGCCTCTCTGTCGCCTCTCTGGCGCCACCCCTCCCGTTCCAGTCCCAAAGTGCCGATAATATTCCGATGGCTCTCTTCCCTCACCCTCCCGACGCCGATCCGCCCTCCCATTGGAACCTCGACGACGACGAGGGCACCCTCACCGGCATCGCCCCCGCCCGCACCGACCTCTTCAGCGACCCCTTCGAACCCAAGCGCTACGACTCCGCTCCCACCTTCCTGTTCCCCGTCCACGGCGACTTCATCTTCCAAGCCTGCGTCACCGTCGACTTTTCCTCCACCTTCGACGCCGGCGTGCTCCTGCTCTTTCAGGACTACGACCACTGGGCCAAGCTCTGCTTCGAGCGCTCCCCCATCGGCCAGCCCACCATCGTCTCCGTCGTCAACCGCGGCATCTCCGACGACGCCAACGCCGCCACCATCGACGCCAATACCATCTACCTCCGAATCGCCCGCCGCGGCCCCGGCTTCGCCTTCCATTACTCTCGCGACGCCAGCTACTGGCACATGGTCCGCGGCTTCCAGTTACTCGACGGCCCCGTCCGCGCCGGCTTCCTTGTCCAATCCCCTCAAGGTCCCGGCTGCCGCGTCCGCTTCACCGAAATCTCCTGCCGCCCCGATACGCTGGCCGATATCCGCAACGGCGAGTAGCGCCGCGCCGTGCTCAAACCTCCCACAGCTTGTCAGCCGTTGACTTCCGAATTGCCGGCAATTCTCCCGCAATCCTCTCGATGAGCGTATTGGCCTGGTCACATGAGGTGACAGTTCACGCTTTGCCCCACTGTGCACTGCTCGCGCATCGGAGCCATCTTCAACGCCCACTGTTTTGTCGCCGCCGCTCCTCGCTTGCCTTAATGACTTCGCTCATGTCCCCGGCTGGCCGAATCTCGAAAATGTTGCCATACGTCAACGCCGGATGCTGCCCCATGAGCTGTACCGCATGATTCATATCCCGCGCCTCAAGGATGAGAATGCCGCCGAGTTGTTCCTTCGTTTCCGCATAGGGACCGTCGGTAGTTACGCCTTTGCCGTTCCTCCAATACAGCGTCAACGCGGTTTCCGCAGGCTGGAGCGCTTCTCCGCCAGCCCAGTGCCCGTTGGCGCGAAGATGGTCATCGTAAGCAAGGCATGTGTCGAACATAGCGTTTTGTTCAGCCGTGGTCATGCCCTCGAATTTGCCTTTGTCGTAGTAGCCCAAACAGATGTATTTCATGGTGCTTCTCCTCTTCCTTCCTTTCTGTGAGGGAGCGAGCAGCATAGGCTTGCGACGGCTCGCTCATCTCGTGATTGCGGCGTGTCTTCCAGGTCCGCAGCGGCCAGGCGGTTTACTTGCTTCCGCCGGGTTCTGGTGCCGCAGCGGGACGGAAGAGAATCTCGCGCACCTCGCCCGACGCCCTACACGCGGCGGCGCCCTTGCGCGCCCACGCCAGCGCCTCGTCCATATCGGCGGCTTCCAGTATCCAGAAACCTCCTATGTGCTCCTTGGCCTCGGTGAACGGCCCGTCGGTCACGATCACTTTGCCGTCCGGTTGGGACCGCAACGCCTTGGCCGCGCCGGGCGGCGTAAGGCCGCAGGCAAACTTTCTCGCGCCGGCGGCAATCATTTCGCGATTGAGGGCGTGGATCGCCTCGATCGTCTCTTCGGTTTCGACGGACGGGTCGTAGTCGTCGGGGCGGTAGACAGCAATCAAATACTGTGGCATGGCTTTTTCTCCTTGTTTTCGGTGACTGGTTTTTTGCAGATTGTCGTTCTGCTACCAGATAGTCGCGGCGACCACTGGAAATCGACGGCCGCTCCATTTTTCCTTCAACTTTTTATTTCAACTGCCGAATCCGCTCTCGCAGGAATTGCCGCGCTGGTTCTTGCTGGGTCAGCGCCAGGGCTTGCTCATAAGAGGACCGGGCCTCGTCCGTCCTGCCGAGGCGGCGGCACAAATCTGCACGGGCGGAATGCGCCAGGTAGTAATT
>JBDTVQ010000312.1:0-8425 GCA_040007195.1 Acidobacteriota bacterium
AATTGATGGCGGCGGGCGAGAGGAAGACCATAGGCGTCTTTCTTCGTCTCATCGAGATCGACAAAGCTCTTCGCATTCGGAAGCATTTCACCGTAAGGCGAAAACGTCAGGAACGCCGGATAGCGCGCTTGCACGGACTCCTTGAACGACTTACCCATACCCGGCAGGCTGCGCGCCCAACCGACAGCCCGGTGGTTCTGATAGTTGAACTGCACGCCGAAGCTACGTGCGTAGTCCCGCTTGCGGTTGTGCATGAACGAGGGTACGTAAGCGTGATCGAGGAAGCCTTCATCGTTGACGCTATTCTTTCCGATGAAGTCCTTCAGAAAACACTGCACGCCACCAGTGAAGTGCGGGATGAAGTGCTTGCCCAAGTGTCCACTGGAATTTGCGAGGCCGTTCGGATAAAGACGCGATTTGGACATCAGCAGCAGCGCCACGCTTTGCACACAGGCACAGCTGACAACGACCACGCGTCCGCGCACCTCTCCTTCCGCTTTCGATTCGCGGTTCAGAAACTTCACACCCGTGGCGCGGTTGTCCGTGCTCACTGTAACCTCGCGCACGATGGAGTTGTGGAAGATCTGCAGTTTCCCGGTCTTCAGCGCGGGGCGCAGATGGACATCGGCGGAGTTATATTTCGCGACCACGTCACAGCCCGCCATACAGTTGCCGCAGAAGTGGCATGCAGGACGGCCGCCTTTTGCGCGAGAGAGCGTCGCTTTGCGCACATGGATGACCTTCACGCCGAGCTTCGCCGCGCCATTCTTCACGGCAATGTCGGTGCACTTCATCGGCACGGGAGGGAGGAAGGCTCCATCGGGCAGATCTTCGAGGCCATCGAGATTCCCGCACACACCCACTTCTTTTTCGATCTTCTCGTACCAGGGAGCCATGTCCGAGTACTGCAGCGGCCAGTTCTCGCCTGCACCGTCGTGCGATTTGCCCTGAAAGTCGCGCGCGGAATAGCGCCAGGCCACCGCATTCCAGGTCAAGCTCTTGCCGCCGACTCCGCGCGCGCGTTCGCTTTCGAATCCTTGCTTGCCGGTCTTCATCGTGGGGATGTGGCGGTTCGGGAACTGGAACGGCATGGCGTGCGTGTTGAAGTCCGTGCGAGTGTCGATCGGCGGCCCGCCCTCGACAACGGCGACATCCACGCCCATACCCGCGAGGTGCCCCGCCAGCGTTCCGCCCGAAGCGCCCGAACCGACAATCACGACATCGAAAATTTTCTGCGCCATATTGTTTAGTACCGCAGCAATCTTTCGGCCTCGCGGATGAGGTCGGAGACTTGCGGCAGAATCTCCGCCTCCAGGCCGGGATTATATCCAACCCATGTATCCAAGGCCGCCAGCCGGCCGACGGGTGCATCGAGATCGGAGAACAGGTCGCCGGCGGCGCGAGCGGCGATTTCAGCGCCGAAGCCATGCGTCAGAGTGTCTTCATGAACAACCAGGAGGCGCGACGTCTTGCGAACGCTCGTGTAGATCGTTTCCCAATCGATTGGCGCCAGCGAGCGCAGGTCGATCACTTCGATACTGGCATGCGGATCGCGCTTCTCGATGTCAGCCGAGGCCACAAGGGCGCGATTCACAAGCGCGCCGTAGGTGACGATAGTGAGCCTCGATCCCGACTTCGCCATTCGTGCGCGGCCAAAGGGGATGCAGTATTCCGGCCCTGGATGTGGAGACCGGTTATAGGCCTCGCGATAGAGTTTTTTGTGTTCCAGGAAAAGCACGGGATCGTCGCAGCGAATCGCCGTGCGCAGAAGTCCGCACGCATCCAGCGCATTCGATGGCATGGCGACGCGTAACCCGGGGATGTGCGTGAACAAAACCTCTCCGCACTGGCTGTGATAAATAGCGCCGCCTGTGAGGTAACCGCCGATCGGCACGCGCACCACAAGCGGACACGACCAACCATTCGCGCTGCGCCAGCGCATGGTGGCCAGCTCATCGCGAATTTGCATCATGGCGGGCCAAATGTAGTCGAAGAATTGAATTTCGACGACCGGCTTCATACCGCGCACGGCCATACCGATCGCACGCCCCACAATCGCCGCTTCCGCTATGGGCGAGTTGAAAACCCGCCGCGAACCGTAAGCACGCTGCAATCCTTGGGTCGCCTTAAAGACGCCACCCTTACCCTTCACGAGGGGCAGATTTTCTTCGCGACTGCAGTCGGCGATGTCCTCTCCGAACACCACGATTCGCTCATCACGCGCCATTTCTTCGTGGAGGACGCGATTGATCGTATCGACCATCGTGCGCGTTTCACCCGCGGTTCTGGGTTCCGCAGTGAACGGCGCCCCCGTTGCGTCGACTTTGTCCGAGTACAGGAACTGCAAAGCAGTCCCGGCGCTGGGTCCCGGCGCGCTTAAAGCGACTTCAGCGGCGGCTTCGACTTCCTCCTCCACTTCATGCGCGATGCGCTGCATGGCTCGCCGTTCGAGATAGCCCTCGCGCACCAGCCACTCGGGATAGCGGATCACGGGGTCGCGGCCGGCTTCCGCCTCACGTTCGGCGGCAGTCTTGTACATCGTTTCGTCGTCGCTCAGGGAATGCGAATAAGGTCGTGTGCAGGTGGCATGGACGAGGGCGGGGCCATGACCTTCGCGGCACCAGGCGACGGCTTGCGAAATTGTCTCGTAGCTGGCAGCCAAGTCAGTGCCATCGCACTCCAGCCGCAGCAAACCGGGGAACCCTTCCAACAGACGCGAAACGTTAGCTCCGGCAGTCTGGCGTTCCACAGGCACGGAAATTGCGTAGCCGTTGTCCTCGATGAGAAACAAGACGGGCAGCTTTTCGATGCAGGCCGCATTGAGCGCCTCCCAAAATTCGCCTTCGCTGGTCGCGCCTTCTCCGGAACAGACCAACGTTACTTCCCTGCCCTCGGGCGCAAGCAGAAGCGAAGCGTGCGCGCAGCCCACAGCCTGCAGATACTGCGTTCCAGTGGGCGAACTCGTGCTGACAATGCGCAATGCCGGCGCGCTCCAGTGCGAGGGCATTTGGCGTCCGCCGCTGGCCGGATCGCTGCCCGCGCCGACAGCCTGCAGCAGCATCGCCTCCGCCGTCACGCCGAGCATGAGACAGAGCGCGCGGTCGCGATAGTAGGGGAAGATCCAGTCCGATCCGGCACGAAGCGCCAGTCCGGCGCCCGCACCAATGGCCTCATGCCCGGCGCCCGAGATTTGAAAGTAAATCTTGTTCTGGCGCTTGAGAAGAATTTCGCGGTCGTCCAGGCGGCGCGACAGCAGCATGGTGCGATAGGCCGCGAGTAGTTGTTCGCGAGTGAGCGTGACGGCAGCCGTGGCTTCGCTCATGCGCGCCTCGCTAGCTCGCGCGCCGCGTCCACGCAGAGGACGGCGGCGTGCTTGGATTCGGCGTTCAGCCCGTCGAGCTCCTTTTCAATATCGGTGCTTCCCAACGCCGCGGCTTCCTTCACGGACCGGCCCGTGAGCCACTCCGTAAGCGCACTGCCCGCCGCAATGGAAGCCGTGCATCCGCGGACTTTGTAACGGACCTCGATCACGATTCCATCCTTCACTCGCGCGGTGAGCCGCAGTTGATCTCCGCACGCCGGGTTCTCCACATCGACGCACACGGTGGCGCCGGCGAGTTCGCCCACGTTCCGGGGATTCTGAAAGTGGTCCAGCAACCGTTCGCTGTGCATCGGGCGTCTGTGCATTATTATGGAGGTTTCATTCCAACGATGGCAGGCGCGTCTTATCTTCGCATTCTTCAGGACCGCATCCGCAAGCCCGACTTCAATGCGCTGTTCCTGTTCGTTACCTCGCGCTGTAATTCGCTGTGCCGCACCTGTTTCTATTTTGACAAGTTGAACAGCCGTGACGATCTCACCTTCGACGAGATCCGGCGAATTTCGGAAACAGCCCCGCCATTCCGCAAGCTCTGGCTGAGCGGCGGCGAACCCACTTTGCGAGAGGAGTTGGGCGAAATCATCGCGATGTTCGCGCGCAACAATGGTGTCCGCAATATCAATCTACCCACCAACGGCCTGCTGCCGGACAAGCTCTTCCGCATCCTCGATGAAGCACTAGACAAGACCAACGACGATGTTGCCATCGACCTCAACTTTTCTCTCGACGGCCTGGCAAACACGCACGATGCGATTCGCGGCGTCCCGAACAACTTCACGCGCACGCTGGCAACGATTCGTGAAACGGAAACGCGTTATCGCGGTGTGCGCCGCTTGCGCCGCAACGTCGTGAGCGTGATTACGCGCGACAACTACAAGGAATTGGTCGACCTGGGATTGTGGATCGCGGAGAACACGAATTCGAGCGGGCATTATTTTGAGGTTGTGCGTGGATCGACTCCAGATCCCGGCATGAAGGCGATGACGCACGACGATGTAGTGCAGCTTCACCGCCGCCTGTTTCCGCTGCACCGCCACTATGCGAAACGACTGTTCGCTCATCTGCCAACGGGTCCGCGACAGGTTGCTACTGCTTATTACCTGGGCAACCTGCGCATGCATTTCGAACTGCAGGAGCGCTGCTACGACGGCCCTTCGCGGTGGCCGATGCGATGCACGGCGGGCCAAACTACGCTCGTAATCGACCACAACGGTCGCTTCCGGGCCTGCGAATTACGCGGCATTGTCGGCGATCTCCACGAACACAATCTCGACCTCACAGCCGCCCTTGGATCCACCGCCGTCCAGAACGAGACCGCGGGGATCGAACGCGACGGCTGCTGGTGCACGCATTCCTGCTTCATCCACGAAAGTTCGAAGTTTTCCGCGCAGGCGCAGCTCTTCGAAATCCCATGGGCGTGGTGGAAGCAGAACTTCGAGAACATTGAGTCGGCGCCGCTCGACGAAGTGGAGCGATTTCGCAACCTGGAATTGGCATGAGCGTACAAGATCCTCTTCCCCAACTCAGCCGTCATGGAGTTTTGGTTGTCGCAGCGGTGATCGAACGCGGTGGGATGATTCTGATCGGCCAACGCAAGCGGGGCGACTGGAACGAATTCAAGTGGGAGTTTCCCGGCGGAAAGGTCGAAGCCGGAGAGGATCCGCGCGACGCGATGGAACGGGAATTACGCGAGGAGTTGGACATCGAAGCCGAAATTGACCGCGAGTTGATGCGCTACGAACATCAATATCCGGGCCGTCCGCCGATTCAACTGATCTTCTACCGGATTACGAAATATCATGGAGAACCGGTGAATCGCGAATTTGAATCCATCGCTTGGGAAGCGCCGTCAAAGCTCACCGCTTACGATTTTCTCGACGGCGATTTGGATTTTGTGCAGCGCCTGGCGCGCGGCCAGTTTATCGACCCAGAGTAAACTCGAGCCCGCGCTCCTGATTCAACTGCCGGCTCATGTCGGTGTCCACTAGTTCGAAGGATGCGCGGTTATGCGCATGCTTCGTGGTGATGTAGTGCAGCGTTCCATCCTCCAGCCAATATGCCAACGCCGTGTAGACTTCGCCCGACTTCATTGCGACAAGGTACACGGTCGGCCTGCCGTCCGCGTTCGAGGGTGCGCGCATGGATTCGCGTAGCGGGCGGCCCTCGGCCTGCTGCTCCACGGGAGCTTGAAAAGTCGTCATTGTCTCCGGAGTCTCCGGGCCGACTTCTGTCACTTGCGGGTTCATTCGATCGGGCGCATAGCCTTGATTGATAATCACCGTGGGCGAAGGTTGAGGGGCATTGATGACAGTCACGTTAGGAACCGGTGCCTGATAGTAAGGATCAAAGCCACCATAGCCGCTGCCGATGAATACGGGCACGGGAACAATGCCGCCGCGCCAGCGCTGACGGCCATACGCGCCAACGGCCCAGTCAAAGCCAGTGACCGTGGCGCCCAGGCGCTGGCCAAAACTCAGCCCAGGATTATAAATCGGATTCACAATTCCGATATTCTGCGGAACTCCGGAAGGATTGACCACACTGCCGAAGCCGCCGCCGGGAAACGGTTGTTGGATAGGTGGCGCGGGACGTACGCCCCTTGAAGGCGCTCCAGCGCCGCCGCCATGGCCACGGCCGCCGCCCGTTCCACCGCCGCCCCCGCCCAAGTGCAATTGGCCGAAGGCCGAAAGGGCCAGGACCGGTACAAGCACCGCTACGTGAATCTTCACCATTGCAGCTTAACTCCCACTTCGGTTTGACGCAATGGAGTACTCTCCGGTTGCAGGCCTAGACCTTGGCGGCATTTCGCGTCGCCCCAAGGGATTTTTCCAGCGACTCTTGGGGAAGATCGCGGATAATCGGCTCGATCATCCAGCCGAGGCCGAACGGGATTCCGCGTGTTAAAGATACGGCCTCGCATTCGACGTAGACGCCTCCGTCGCGTTCGGCGAACCGCCAGTACGAATTCAGCCGCCAAAGAAAACCGTGGCCGTCACCCGCGGCAAGTTCCTTCTCCCCGGCTTCTCCGGGACTTTCGACCTCGGTGATCTTTGTCGAATAGGACCGGCTGTGAATTCGGCCGGAACCCATTGAAAAATAACGCACATCGTGCTCCGTGTCGAGAACGGCTGTAATCACCTTTTTCTTCATCAACCGGTAGTAGACCGAGAAGTGGTCTCCATCGCGACGGATGAGCTTCGAATCAATTACTTCGGGACGATACAGTTGCTTGTGGCGGTCGTAGTCCTGAACAATTCCGAGCACGCGCGCGAGATTCACCGATGGGATGAACACCCCCGCCGCCCAATCGTGGATCAAACCACCGGGCACGCTGCGAGGGTTGTTCTGCACTGCGGCCTCGATCGCGACTTCACCCGCCTTCGCGCGGTCGCGCCGCTGCGGCGAATCGTCGAGCCAAAGAAATCGCGAAGATCCCGCCTTCAACCTCTCTTCGTTTAAGCGGTGCTCGCGGCGGCGGATATATTCGTCAAATCCGTGCAGCGTCTCGGGTTTCAGATCAGCCGCCACCACGGCACCAGGCACCGCTAGGGCCAAGCCCGTCGCACCGGCAAACTGCCGTCGTGTAATACCTCTCACTCTTATATGATACGGAAACTGGGCAATTGGACTCGGCCGTTTCGTATCCTAAATCAAGCCCGCCGCATCCAAGACTTCGCATGGCTACTTCCCCATCCAAACCGGGTTTCAAAGACGCCAGCCGGGCGCAACTCAGCATCCTGGCGCCGCTGGAAAAGCGCACGCTGCTGTGGTTGGCCGCCCGCATGCCGCCGGCTGTCAATTCCGATCACCTCACGCTGCTTGGCTTCATCAGCCTGATCGGTGCGGGGCTGAGCTACTGGTATGCGCACACCGATAAGTTCGGGCTTGTTCTCGTCATCGGCTTTCTCATCCTGAACTGGTTCGGCGATTCGCTCGACGGCACGCTCGCCCGCTACCGGCAACGTCAGCGGCCCCGCTATGGGTTCTACGTGGATCATGTAGTCGACATGTTTGGTACGTTCTTTCTGCTCGGCGGCCTCGGCTTGAGCGGGTATATGAGCTTTCCACTGGCGATGGCGCTGGTGATCGCCTACTTCATGTTGTCCATTGAGGTGTACCTGACGACTTACACGATTGGCGTCTTTCACCTGAGCTTTTGGAAATTTTCGCCGACCGAGTTGCGCATCCTGCTCGCGATCGGCAATATCGCATTGCTCGTGCGCGGGGGGGGCGCGAAAATCGCCGGCCACCAGTACCTATTGTTCGACGTCGGCGGGGCGGTGGGCCTTGTGGGTATGGCCGTCATGTTGGTGATCTCGACGATCAAACACACCGTACAGCTCTACAACGAGGAACGGCTTCCGTGAAAGAGGTCGCCCGCCGCGCGGTGAAGTTCTATGCCGTCGGCGCGATGGGAATCCTGGTTCAATTCGCCGCACTGTACATCTGCAAGCCTCTTCTCGACCCTCACTATCTGTGGGCCACGGCGCTGGCAGTGGAAACCGCGATTCTGCATAACTTCATCTGGCATGAGTTCTGGACCTGGTCCGATCGTCCTTCCTCCGGTGGCGAACGCGCCGTCCGATTGTGGCGATTTCACGTTTCAAATGGGCTGCTCTCGCTTGTGGGCAACCTACTGCTGATGCGCCTGTTTGTGGGCACGCTGGGAATGCATTACTTGCTGGCAAACGCCATATCGGTCGCATCACTTGCCGTGGCGAACTTCTTCCTGAGCGAGATGTACGTGTTTCGCTACGTGATTCGCCCCCGTTGACGCGCACCCCTCGCGCCGTATATAAAAGGTGCCCATGAAGCGATCCACGTTCGTTCAAGCTCTTGCCGGGGTTCCTCTGGCTGCCTCGTCGCTCGCGGCGCAGTCGGCGCCTGCGCCCAAACGCATCAACCGGGCAATCGAACTCCTTGCCTCCGGTCAACCGATCTATTACACAGGCGGTCAAGGTGGCTATGACGAGGGCAAGAAGCTCGCCGGCACCTGGGCCGACTACATCAACTACGAGATGGAGCATGGCCCGCTGGACTTCACCG
>JBDTVQ010000313.1:0-8376 GCA_040007195.1 Acidobacteriota bacterium
GCTTTGTTGAGCGCCAGAACCTCACCATGCGGATGTCGATGCGGCGCTTCACCCGTCTGACCAATGCGTTCAGCAAAAAGATTGAGAACCATATCGCTTCAATCGCGATCCACTACATGCACTACAACTTCGTTCGCATCCACCAGACGTTGAAGGTAACGCCCGCAATGGCGGCTGGCGTGACAGATCGGTTGTGGTCGATTGAGGAGATGGTAGAGCTTCTAGATAAAAAATGAACTTGGGAACTTCGGCATCAAGTCGGTCACGGGCTGAAGCGAAGAGCGCTTTCTAACCTCCTCTAGATGCTCAAGCGCCTTTTCGGATAGTTCGTTGTAGCAGAGTTTTCCGTCTCCACGGTTCGCATGGATATAGATGTGCGTAACGGGTCCGACGCCTTCCGCCATTTCGCTGAATTTCTTAGCCTCATATATCGCATAGCACGCTTCCTCTAAAGACGTTTTCAGCGGATCAGCCCCACGATGATTTAGAAGCAGCTTCGCTGCCTCCTCCCCAGATCCAGCCGCACAGAAATCATACTCTGGGTCGATAGTTATGTAGTGCTTTTCTTCCAGATCCACTTTAAGCATCACCGGAGAACCCTCAATAAAGCCCGTGATAATCAGGCGACACGGCTCATCCTCCTTCCATAGCGAGGATGCGGCGAATCTATTGCCCGCCGTTTCGATAACGTCCTTAAGTTCGCCCTTATCGCTTGGCGGCCTACCGCTCGCCGCCATGGATACCATTAGCGCCTCACAAAGGCCGCGAGCTGTATTCCAGTAGCCAGCCATCAAAGCCATCCAGTTGTACCCAAGGTGAAACAACTTCGTGGCCCTATTGTGCGAGCCAAGCGCCCCCTGACTTAGCTTGCCGTCAGCGCATAGCACAAACACCGCATTGCCGTCCCTGCCAACAGAAACAGCGGCAATCGTGGTGGTCATAGCCCTACGAGCATATCGTAGGCGAGGTTGCTTGAGCAGTCGCGCACTAATCTTAGACGAAGAAAACGGTGACGTGGATGCGTCAAGCGCGATCATTTTTCAAACTGACCCACTACCCACAATCGGCTCAATGTTTCCTCATCTGCTCGCCATCCGTTCTCTATGACCAGATTACCCTGGATCGTTGCGCTGTGCGAATTCGTCGGGCATTCGCTATTATCGGCTACTCTCTCCAAACAAAAACGCCGCCTGCACCCTCTCAGGCTCAAGCGGCGTCTGCCCAACTAACTTCTCTTAAGTGCGAACCTACTCGCCCTTATCCCCACCCTTCTTAACCGCCTCGCGCAACTCCTTCAGCACAGCCTTGCGGCTCAGTTTGATCTTGTTGCCTTCAATCGCCAGGCACTTCACCTGAATCATGTCGCCTTCCTGCAACTCGTCGGTCACCTGCTTCACGCGGCTCTCGGCGATCTCGCTGATGTGCAGCAAGCCGTCGGTGCCCGGGAAGATCTCGACAAACGCGCCGAAGTCGACAATCCGCACCACTTTGCCCAGGTAGATCTTGCCCACCTCGGCCACGGCGCAAATCTCCTGCACGCGCTTCAGCGCCGCTTGCGCCTTGTCGCCGTCGGTGGCGAAAATGTTCACCGTTCCATCGTCCGAAATATCGATCTTCGTCTGCGTCTCTTCGGTGATCGAGCGAATCATCTTGCCGCCCGGTCCGATCAGCTCGCGAATCTTGTCGGTCGGAATCGTGATCGTGTAGATGCGCGGAGCATACGGCGACATCTCGGCGCGATGCGTCGCAATCGTCGCGTCCATGTTGTCCAGAATCTCCAACCGCGCCTTCTTCGCCTGCGCCAGAGCCTCGCGCATCAGCGCCGCCGACACGTTCGGCACCTTGATGTCCATCTGCAGCGCCGTCACGCCCGTGCGCGTACCGGCCACCTTGAAGTCCATATCACCGTAGTGGTCTTCGGCGCCCGCGATGTCGGTCAGAACGGCGTACTTGTCGCCTTCCTTCACCAAACCCATCGCAATGCCCGCCACCGAAGCCTTCAACGGCACGCCCGCGTCCATCAGACTCAGCGAACCGCCGCACACGCTCGCCATCGAGCTCGATCCGTTCGACTCCAGAATCTCCGACACCACCTTCAGCGTGTACGGAAACTCCTTCTCGTCCGGAATCACCGCCGCCAGCGCCCGCTCGGCCAGCGCGCCGTGACCGATCTCGCGCCGCCCCGGTCCGCGCATGAACCCGCACTCGCCCACCGAAAACGGCGGGAAGTTGTAATGCAGCATGAACCGCTTGGCCTGCACCGCGCCCTGATCGAGTAGCTCAATGCGCTGTTCGTCGTCCTTGGTGCCCAGCGTCGCCGTCACCAGGGCCTGCGTTTCGCCGCGCGTGAATAGCCCCGAACCATGCGTCCGCGGCAGCACGCCCACCTCGGTCGTGATCTTGCGCAACTGGTCGAACTTGCGGCCATCCGGACGCCGCCGCTTCTCCAGCATCTCGTCGCGGAAAATGCTCTCTTTCAAACGGTCGAACAGCGCCTTGGCGGCGGTCTGCTCTTCCGGAGTCTCGAACAATGCCTTGGCCTTCGCCTTGGTCTCATCGACCTTCGCGTAGCTCTCCAGCTTGCTGTACTTCTCCGTGTTGAGGGCGTCGGTCAGATCGGCGCGCACCGCGCCTTCGATCTTCTTGTACATCTCCTCGTTCGCTGGAGCCGGCGTATACACGCGCTTGGTCTTGCCAGCAGCCTTCTGCAGATCGTTGATCGCGGCGATAATCTTCCGGCACGTCTCGTGCCCAAATTCGATCGCGTCCACCACGGCGTCTTCGCTCACGCCATTCGCGCCCGCTTCCACCATCACCAGGCCGTCGTGCGTACCCGCCACCAGAATCGTGATGTCGGCATCGCGCGCTTCGTCGTAGGTGGGGAAGGGAATCAGCTTGCCGCCGGTCGAAGCCACTCGCGTTCCCGCCAGCACGTGGTAGAACGGAATCTCGCTGATCGCCAGCGCCGCCGCCGCGCCCACAATCGCCAGCGGACCCGGATCAATCTGCGGATCGGCCGACAACACCATGCCGATCACCTGCGTGTCGCACATGTAGCCTTCGGGGAACAACGGGCGGATCGGCCGGTCGATAAACCGGCACGTCAAAACTTCTTTTTCACTGGGCCGGCCTTCGCGCTTGATAAACCCGCCCGGAAACTTGCCCGCGGCGTACGTCGCCTCGCGGTAGTCTACCGTCAACGGGAAGAAAGCCTGATTCGGCTTCGGCTCCAAATTCGAACAGGCGGTAACCAGTACCACCGTATCGCCCAGGCGCACGACAACCGCGCCGCCTGCCTGCTTGGCCAGCTTGCCTGTTTCCAGGGTTAGCTTCTTGCCTTGCAGGTCAATTTCTACTGTATGGATCATCTCCATCTCCTTAATCGTCACGTCCGATCAAGGGAGACTTCAGGAATGCTATTAGGATGGAACTATCGCCCTGCAATACCACCGCACCGCCCCCTCGGGCGGTGCATAGCCGTTCTTCGACGGACTAGCGGCGGAGACCGAGACGGTCAATGAGGGACTTGTAGCGCTCTGGAGCCGTGCGTTTCAGATAATCGAGCAACCGGCGGCGCCGGGCCACCAGCAGCAGCAAACCGCGCCGCGAATGGTGATCCTTTTTGTTAGCCTTAAAGTGCTCGGTAAGCTCAAGAATTCGCTTGCTCAACAGCGCTACTTGCACTTCCGGCGAGCCGCAGTCGGTCTTGTGGACCCGATAATTCTGAACGATTTCCTGCTTGATCTCTACCGCAAGTGCCATACTCTGTTACGAACTCCTCGTTTTCCTTGAATTCTCTCTTTATCGATCCATAACAGGATAGCACATGGCCCGGCCCATCATATTACTTGGCGCAACAGGACTCACAGGCCGCCACGCCGCCCAATTTCTACTGGCTGACCCCCGCTGCTCCCGCCTCCTCGCCCCTACCCGCCGCGCCATCGGCCTCGACCATCCCAAACTGGAACCGCTCCCGCTCAACCCCGGCTCCCCGGCCCTCCCGCCCCTGCCCAATGCCGTCTTTCTCTGCTGCCTCGGCTCCACCATTAAGAAGGCCGGCTCCCAGGAAAACTTCCGGCGCATCGATCACGACCTCCCCCTCGCCTACGCCCGTGCCGCCCTCGCCGCCGGAGCCACCCACGCCGTCCTCGTCTCCTCCGTGGGCGCCTCCCCCAAATCCTCCAACTTCTACCTCCGCGTCAAAGGCGACCTCGAATCCACCCTCGCCCAACTCCCCTTCGCCGCCCTCGATATCTTCCGCCCCAGCCTCCTCTTGGGCGACCGCCCCGACCGCCGCCTCGCCGAACGCATCGCCTCCCCCCTCACCCGCGCCATCGCGCCTCTGCTCCTCGGGCCCCTCTCCATCTACCGCCCCATCCAGGCCGCCACGTTAGCCCAGGCCCTCGTCGCCACCGCCCTCGCAGATCCGCCCCCCATTGGTTCCCACATCCACCATTGGCGCGACATCACTCGCCCTTCCACAGCGGTATACTGACCCCTGCCGCATCTCACACCGGAGGGTCCAAATATGTCCGCCTTCGAAACCGCCGCCGCCTTCTTCCATGCCGTCGAATCGCTCAAAGGGTGGGATGGCTGCCAGCAGTACGTCGCCCCTGGCGCCACCTTCCAGGCTCAGTGCGAACCCCTGGTCGACATCAAAACCGTCGAAGCCTACTGCGGCTGGATGGCCGCTGTCGGCAGTGGTCCTCTCGAGGGCTGTACCTACAAGGTGCACTCGGCCTCCTACGACGAATCCACCCGCACCGCCGTGTTCGTCGCCACCTTCTACGCCACCCACACCGGCGACGGCGGCCCCGTACCTCCAACCGGCAAAAGCACGGTCACCGACTACGTCTATGCCCTCACCATGAACGCCGATGGCAAGGTCGCCGCCATGCGCAAAATCTGGAACGCCCCCTGGGCCCTCAAAGAAATCGGTTGGATGTAGGCGCAATCTGAGCAGGACCGCTCCCTTACTTCCGTCCGCATCAATCGATGCCCGTCGCGCGGCGCAAGCCGTTCAGCCACGTCGCAGCCACCACCGCGCGCGCCTCTGGACCCGGCCCCGCCAGCATAGGCCATCCCAAGCGGCCCCCTGCATTTCAACTGTCTCAAACGGTGTCCGTGTTACCCTGTTCCTTTCCTTTCCCCCGATGAGGCTTTCTGTCGTCATACCCTGGTGCAACAGGCTGGAGTTAGGCCGCTCGCTCTCTGAGAACGCCTCTCAACTGCAACAGCCTGGAATCGAAGTCCTTGTGGTCAATGGCGGAGGACGCCGGCTTGATTTAGAGGGCATCTCGAAAGATCATGGCTGGCCCCGGCTCCGCATCGTCCACGCTCCCACCACCGCCTTCAACAAGCCCGAATGCCTGAACCTCGGCGTCGCTTTCGCCCGCGCCAATCTGATCTTCGTCCTCGACGCCGACGTCATCCTCACCGGCGCCTTCGTGCAGAAAGCCATCTCCGCCGTGAGCAACGACGCCAACTTTTTTGTCAGCGTCGCCAAGGTGATCGAGTCGGCACCTGAAAAAGTGCCGCATCGCTGGAACCGCAACGCAGCCGTTCTGGAACGCAGAATCACCACCCGGATCACCACACCCACCGGCACCACAGCCACCGTTGTCCACTCAGTCACCCGCGAGGGAACACGCACCGGCCCCGGACTGATCGTCGTCGGGCGGAAGCAGTTCATCGCCGCCGGAGGTTTCAACTCAAACCTCACCGGCTGGGGCTTCGAGGACTACGACTTTCAAATCCGGCTGCAACTGCGACTCGGGCTGAAGCGAAAGACCTTCGGCCGCGCCATTCATCTTTCTCATGAAAACGTGGACGGCCGCGCAACGGACTACCGAAACCAAAGGATCTGCTACGAAAACTACGACCGGGGCCTGTTCACCGGCACCTATCGCGCCGACATCAAACGCCTCAAGCCGCACGCCGTGGCAACGCGCAGCGCCTAATCCCCCCGCTCCACCACGCCCTGATACACCTCAATCCGCCCCTCCGCCAGATTCCGCGCCACATTCCCCATCTTCGCCTTCCCCGTTTCGCGCAACAGCAAATGCAGACCTACCGGCGGCGGCCCCTCCATCTGTTTCTGCTTCTCCAATGCCGCCTCAAACCAGTTCCGCGCCACCTCCGTCGTGTCCCGCCACTCCACCACGCGAAACCCGGTCCGCTCCAGCAGATCGCGCAACCCGTCGGCATCGATCAGGAAACTCATACCCGCTTCCTCGGCCCATGGCACCGGCACATGCACCGGCCCGCCCGGACCGGCCAGTATGTCGTGAAAGGCGAAACGCCCGCCCGGCTTGAGTACCCGCAGGACCTCGGCATACAACACGGCTTTGTCGCCAATATTCATCTGCACGTGTTGCGTCCACGCCAGTTCGAACGCCGCATCGCGAAAGGGCAGATCCAGCGCCGATCCGCACACAAACCACGCCCGCTCCTGTAACTCCGTCATCGCCGTCAACTCCCGCGCCACCTCGCAATACTCCGGCGTCAAGTCGATGCCCGCCACCTCGCAGCCGCACTCACCCGCCAAAAATCGCGACGACCCGCCCAGCCCCGATCCCACATCCAACACCCGCAGCCCCGGCTTCACTCCCGCCAGCGCCGCCAACTCCAGCGTCGCCTCCCGACCCCGTATGTGAAACTCGTCCACCGGAGCCAGGTCTTCCAGATTCGGCCGTGCCGCATCCTTCCCAGCCTTCGCCAGCGCCTCCCGAATCCGCCCCATCAGATCCGCAACGCCATAATGCTTCGCGATCGCGTCCATACCCGCATTATCGCCCCATCGTGCCGGTTCTGCCTCACCGCACCACGCCCGTGCCCATCCTGCTCAACTAAGAACCGCGCGTTCGGGTGCCAGACCGGCTTCCGGAGGGACCGAAAACAGATCCAGTCCCTGCCTAACTCAACCAGCTCTTCGAGCAACGGTCACCACTAAGGCAGCCATCGGCAGTGCTCGATTTAATCGAATCAAGAAGATACAGCCATGGCGAGGCTGAGCATGATTCCGACGGGTAGACTCGGGGGGCGGGGCAGCCAACGGCGCAATGAGTCAACCGGCATCCTTCCGCCACCGGCGCAGACCGGAACACCACGTCAGTCAGCCCGTTTGGAAGTCGACGTGCAAAAACATAGCTATGACAAAACACACGAAACCAAGTTCCACGCTCCCAGATCCCGTTTCGTCTCCAACGAAAACATATGCCACCGCGTCACACCCTCCGAAAGGGACCGGGCCGGGGTCCGCAGGCCAGTCCGGAGACACACAGGGATTATCGGATGTCGCCGAAGCTGGCTCGGAGAGCGTGTTGGAACTCGTCGAAGAAGGACAGTATTTCGAAGCCGAAATTATAGACGGCGTGGAGAATGCGCCCGACGCCGAGTCCGAGTCTTCTGAGATCAAACCAGTTGTTGTTGATGAGCGGGCGCAGTCTAAAGACACCAGGAAAAAATAGGCCCGTCCAATATCACTTCCTCATTTGAGTCTCGTCGAGAGGTCGAAGCACCTGTAGGAGAGCAGTATCAGATGCTCCCACTGACCGCATTGCCAGACATGGACGAGTTATTCAGTTTTAGCTGGCTGCATCATGATGACCGGCCTGCGCCGCTCACATGTGTTCCGCTTGCGGGGGTGCGCCTGCGGACAGATAAGGCCCCCCACCGCAGCGTGATACCGGCCCGGCAAATAAGACATTCACCGCTCTAAAAAATACAGGTGCTCCAACTTCCTCTCGCCCTCCTCAATTGGCGTGACGCTGCCACGACCGTGGCGAGAATCTCGTTTGCGGTTCGAAACTGGCGAATGTCGTGCTCGTCCAACCCCTAGGGAACGGTCTTGTCTAAATCTAAAGGCTCGGCCGCGCCGCCCCAGGTAACATCGAGGCCGTTGTCAACGAAGCCCACGGTATCGTCTGGCGAACCCGTGCTTTTCGTGGTCTATGTTCCCCCTCCAACAGGACCCGGTTCACAGATTCGCCGTTCTCGATTCGCGCCGCCGAAAGGCCGCAATATCGCGACTCGAGGAAGTGGAGCACGCCTGCGGTTTCTAGTTCGGTTTGACTCACGGTCTTCATCGCGGCCCTGCCCGGTGCAGCGGCGAGCTGTGAGCGGCGCATTTCGGCAACGCCCCCCTAATGCGCCTCAAACATATGCGCAATGTCCTGATACCCATTCATCGCCAACCGGCACGCCGGCTGGTCCCCCGCAAACCGCGGCCGGTGCCAGTGCATCCTCGGCGCATACACGATGTCGCCCTGATCGGCATACACCATCCCCGCCCCCTCCAACTTGTACTCCATCTTGCCCAACAAAATGAACCAGAACTCCGCGCACTCGGGATGAAAATGCCCCTTGTCGTCGTCC
>JBDTVQ010000314.1:0-8364 GCA_040007195.1 Acidobacteriota bacterium
GGAACCACGTCTGCCTCAGTTCAGCGCCTTCACGCTTTCATCGGACAGGCTCTAGTTATCCGCGATGAGAAAGAGTTGCTTTCCCGCCGGGGTGGCGTCGTCGATGAGCCGCAGGAACTTGAGCCACTCCTGATGCCGATGCCTTTGCTGGCAAAGGCTGATCACTTTGCCGCTCGCCGTATTCATGGCGGCAAACAGTGTGGTCGTCCCATTCCGTTTGTAGTCGTGGGTCATGGTTTCCGCCCGGCCTCGCTTCAGCGGCAACCCCGGCTGCGTCCGATCCAAAGCCTGTACCTGGCTCTTCTCATCCACGCACAGCACGATGGCATGCTCGGGAGGATTCAGGTAAAGGCCCACGATCGCTTCGAGTTTTTCACTGAACTGCGGATCGTTGCTGATCTTGAAGCTTTCCAGGCGGTGGGGCTTGAGCCCGTGCGCACGCCAGATGCGAAGCACGCTGGAATCGCTGATGCCGGCGGCGGCGGCCATCGTGCGCGTGCTCCAGTGCGTGGCATGACCGGGCTTCTCCTGCGTGGTCAAGCGCACAACTTCGGCTACCGTCTTCTTCGCAATGGACGGTGTCCGGCCGGGACGGGGAGCATCCTTCTCCAGGCCGGCCAGACGCAGATCGAGAAAGCGCTGCCGCCAGCGGGCGGCTTTCTGTGGAGTGATCGCCAACTCATTGGCAATTTGCAGATCCTGCCTGCCCCTTGCCGCCATCAGTACGATCCGGGCTCGCTCGGCCAAACGCACCGGAGTTTTCCGCCCCCGCGACAAGCGCTCCAGGGCTGCCGTCTCTTCCGCTGTCAGTTCGATTCTAGGGGCAACGCGCATCGAAAACCAGCACCTCAATTATAGAGACGCGGATTTGCATATACAGGTTACTATTTATGAAGCAGTACACTAGCGTATGCCGTTGAGAACAAACGGAGCCCAAAAATAAGGATGCCGATAAGCGAGAGTATTCGAGCGGATCATTGACAGCTTCGCATCCCTCAGTGCATCGGAAAAAGTCTTTCCTGCGAGCGACTGCCGATAAAAGGTAACCATGAAGCCCGGTACCGTAAGATCGTTCACTTCCCAAAGGGAGACCACAACACGCCGGGCGCCCGCCTGCATGAACGCTTGCGAAAGCCCAATAACGCCTTCCCCACGAATTACGGGGCCCAAACCCGTCTGGCATGCGGAAAGAGTGACGATTTCTGCATCGAGGTGCAGACCCGCGATTTCCTCGACCCGCAAAACACCGTCCTCTTTGCTCGCCGCGTCGGTGAGGGAAAGCACAACCCCGGTCCGGTTGGGCGAGCGCTCGTCAAGTGCGCTGTGAGCAGCAAAGTGCAAACGCCGGAAGCTCGAGAGCACAAGTGATTTCAAAGAAGATTCGGTGGCATACGGCCCTATTCGAACGTCGGTATTTGTGCGGCCATACAATTCGGCGATCGCGCTTACTTCCTCTCTCGTGCTGGGAAGCCTGGGCAACCGGAATCCGGCTTTCTCATACACGCTCCGAACGAGGGGCACTGACGCCGTCGCCGAAGCGATATTGCCATAGTCGGGATCGCCGTAAGCCAAAAGGTCCCGGACAGCCGCGCTAATTCCTCGCCGTTCCAGGCGGCTCATAACCTGGAGCGACGGGGTATAGCTAACTGTATATCTCTCAATAAGGAATTCCGCGCCTACTGAATTGTCTATTAGCGACTCAAACGGCAGGTGGTGCAACGCACCTTCTGGCGAGATAATCAGGCTCTTCTTTCCTGCAATCGCCGACTCTGCCGGATGAAGCAAAACTCGATACAGCCTGGCCGACTGCTCTTGGTAATCCTCAGCGGCGGCACCGGACGGATGGTGCCGAATTCGCTCACGGTAATTCCGCACCATGGCGTCAATGGATCTTCGCGGCGGCAATCGAAACATCCGCACTCGTCCGGACGAAATGACCCATAAATGAGACTGCTCCGTACCGAGCGCATACTCAAGAACGGCAGTAGCCGGTTCTATAGCCGTAGTGCCATCGAGGATCGATAGATCGAAGACGCCTGCGGTTGAACCGTGTGCAAGCCCATCTGTCAGACGCAGGCTCGTCCACAAAGCTCGGAGGGCCTGCTCGGCGTTTTCCGCTGCCTTGCGACCGTCCTCAGTTCCGCTTTTCGTGTAGGTGGAGACGGCATTTGACCAGGATGCCTCTGCAATACCGAGTGATCGTCTCTGTTCGGCGCTCAGGCGGCTCAGGAACTTCCAGCGAGGCTCCTCAAGTTGATCAAGCAATGATCGTGCGCGGCTCCGTTCGGCATACACGAGAGCCCTTCCGGCATAGCGCTCAGGCTCGCGGTCGTTCATCTTCGCGAGGATCAGAACAGCTTCCTCATAGATGGAAGAGTTCTGTTCCAGAAACGAGGTCTTCAACTCTGGTGAGGGCACTTGATTCCGGTGCAATTCAACAACGGCAATTGCCCGCTCCACCAGTGGCAACGCCGCCTCCAGGTTGCCGCCAAGCCGCTCGACCCGCGCTAGCTGCCACAACGACCGCGACACGTGACCCGAAGCATCCCTTTGTTCCGCGAATTCAAGCGCCCTCCGAAGATGAGTTCGTGCGCCTGCCAAGTCCCTGCGACGGATTAGGTTCACTCCAAGACGGTAATGAGCATCTACCTCCACCTGCCCTAAGCGATACCGTTCGGCCAGACCCAGTGCACTTTGGAAATATTTCGTCGCCTTTTCAAACATCCCCAACTCGCTGCATGCGTATCCCAAAGCGATCAGCGAGCTGGCATAGTTGCTCACCATATTCGTGTGTTTATTCAACAGCACAGCTTTCTCAAGAGGAATCAGTGCTTCTCGATATCGTTCCGTCTTGACGTAAATGTGACCCAGCCGAGCGAGCGCCCTTTGCTCCTCCACACGATCGAAACGCTTTCGAGCGCTCTGCAGGGCCAGTTCGACATGGCGTATTGCAGATGGATAGTCGCCGAGTACCTGATAAATGTCTGCCAAGTCGAGTTCCGCCATTCCTGCTGCCCATCCCGCACCCATCTGGCGATGAATTAGGACCGCTTCGGTGGCAAATCGTAAAGCATGGAAGTCGTCTCCGAATTCCAGGTGAGCCCGCGAAAGATATTGCAGAGTCCAAGCGAGGTCAGAGCGGCCCGACCTTGAACTGAGAGGTCGAAGTTCGGCTAACGCCATCTCCAAGCTGGCTTTGGCCTCTGAGGGCCGCCCTGCCGCAAGCAGTGCTTTGCCCGCATATCTCGCGGTGACGGCCGCGTCGTACATTCTCTTCTCCTGAATCTCAATTTCCCGAACCTCAAACAGAAGCTGGGCGGCTCTTTCGTAATCTCCAAGGTTCATCTCGAGGTTCGCCGTTTCCTTCAGAATCACCTTGAGAAACGGCCGATGCTGAAGTGACCTGGCGATTTGCTCACATTCACCAACTACTTCGCGGGCCTTCGATTCGTATCCCAGTTTTGCCAGAACATACGGCTCCCCGCACTGAGCATTAAGGCGTTCAGGGTAGTCACCGAGCTCAATAGCAAGCTCACGGTCTCGCCGGAGATGCTGCAGGCTGAGTTTGTAATACCCACCAGTAACGCTGTGCTGTCCCCTTAAATATTGCAGTAGACTGAGTTCACCTTCCCTGTCGCCGGAGGCCTTAAGCGAATCAAGGCAGTCGCTCGCCGCTTGAAGCATGCGTGGAATGGCCTGCTTAATCCGATAATAGTGATAAATTCCAAGGCAACGGTAGTGGGGATTTGTCCGACTTCCCCCGGTGTAGTCTTCTAGAGGCGCACGTCCACCGCGCTTATAGCTCAAGATAACTGCTAGCGCACCGTAGCACCATGGAACCACGTCTTCTCTGCTAATGCAGGTTTTCAAATTTACTTCGGCGGCCTTGTAATCCTGCTGAAGGTTATATAGGCTGCCAAGCGCCGCAAAGATAGCAGCTCTCGGTTTGGTCCTAGACTGTTCCAGCAGGTACTGCTCTGCCTCATAGAAGCGCCCCGGCTGATCCCCGAGATTCGCGAACAAGAGATGCGGCTGAAGAAAATTCGGATGTGCTTCGATCAGTTGTCTTAGCTGCTGACCCGCCGCTTCTGGCTCCCCGCGCCCATACAACTTCCACGCTTCGACGTATGCACCTATCTCTGGCGTGATCGCGCAGAGTGCTCTACTTGCAATGGCAACGGTTAGGACGACTAGCCTAGCGGTTGCGAACTTTCTGTCATGGAACCGAAAACTCAAACTCGTACGTAGCGCCTGTCCCAGACTCTCGTACGACGATGCGATGACGGCCGCCAGTTTGAGCATCGCGATTCCAGAGTACTCGAAAATTGCCTATTCCGTCGTAACTTCGAATTGGGCGGGAAGGGTCCTTATCGAAGCCCAGACTGTAAATGCGCCCTTCCTTAATCGGCACAAAAAAGTTCAGCACGACGGAACGAGCGGATGCGTCTGGCATCGGAACGTTCGAGTTCCGCCGAAGATTCAGATCCATGACGGCGACTTCCGCCCACTGCGTTGCCGCCAGCGGACGATCAGATGGCCCTCCCATCGGGCGTGCCAACGCATATAGAAGCAGTGCGAAGGCAGCGGCGTAGCCTGGCGCCGGATGAACCAAGAGCCGCTTCCACCCGGGCGGTCTCGATGAAAAAACACGTTCTCGAATTCTGCTCTCGCGCTCGCTCCAATCGGAATCGGTGATGGTCTCAAAGTCGGCTTCGGCGGCTCCGAGTTTCACGAGGAGAGCGTCGCATCGACCACACGCCATGACATGGCGTTTGACCTCGACGAGTCGATGATGCGGTAGAGCTGCCGCTGCACATGCGGCCAATTCTTCAGCTGAGGGACACGGCCCTCGAAGCGCGCCGAGGTGAACTAGTCCCCGACGCAGGGACTCTTCGAACTGCCTTTCGTCGTCTGTCACTTCGCGCCACCTTCTGTTGGAACATCGCAAAGGATGCGAAGCATCCGGACGCCGTTCTGGAGCGCACTCTTGACGGCAGAAATGGAGGTTCCGGTCTCCGTGGCGATCTGCTCATAGCTACAGCCATCAATGTAGAAAAGTTTGATGGCGATTCTTTGCTTCGGGGGCAGATGCTCAATGAACCCTTGAATCTGCTTGGCTAACGCCAAGTCCTCCGGCGAAGCGCTTTCTCCGGGCTTTTCGTTGGTCATGCGCTCGTAGTCAGCCCCGGTTGCACGCTCGTGGCGTTGGCTTGCGCGTTGCAGATAGTTGATGGAGGTTGTTCGAGTAATCCTCAGTAGCCAAGCCCGGAACTGACCGGGCTCGTATGTATCGAGCGCCCGCCACGCCTTTAGAAACGTCTCCGATGTGACGTCCTCGGCCCCCGCTGGATCTCCAACGATCCCTTGACTGCACCGGTATACTTGCCGCGCGTACCGCCGCCATAGTTCCTCGAAACAGACCGTCGCCCCAGTCAATAGATACTGGGCGACCAGTTCGTCGTCATGAAGGCTCTTGATTGCCTGTTCGTCCATAGGTAAGAACCACGCAGCCCGGCGGCTCTCCACAAATACCACGATGGAAATCAGCGCCATGACTGGAGGACGAATTCAGCGTCTTCGGATCCTAGTACTTTCAAGTGCCGTGCTTTCTGAGGCAGACGGTAAGGGTGCTGCTCGAGGATCAATGAGCGAATCCAGGCTTTCCGCCGTCCACCGATCTTTCCCTCGCATCGGAAAGACGCACACAGATCTTGTAGGGAACTTCTATTTAAAGAGTGAAATGAGCAAATCCGAGGTCGTTGCATCCACTTCATACATTGCCACGTACGATGAGCAATCGAGAGAGATCGACCTGGGCGTTCTCGATGGGCAGGCGTTTCATGACTCACCAGCCAACTTTAGTTGTCGCATGAACATGACGTCCGCCGTGTGCGTCACCGGACTTTTGCGAATCGATTCGAGTCCATTCGAGGACGTTTTGAACGGCGCCAAGGAGCGCTGACACAGGTATGGCAACCATCCGCGATGTGGCAATCAAAGCAATGGCACCTGCTCGTCAACAAGCGTTGCTTTAGGGAGCTGATCCAGCCTCAAGACATATGAGCCTCATGGTGTCGTCCGGAGAGACAGTGATAAATCACTGCGTCGTCACCGGTTTGCGCGCGATGAAGAACTGGCGGTCCCGACCGAATTCTCCGTCGTCGAGATTTATGGTCTCGAAACCAGTCGGGCCTTGAACAACGACGACCAGGTCGATGTTGAGTTGATCGACCGCGAGTCGGGCCATTTGGCCCTGCCTGAGATTCAGATGAAAGAAATGTTTTTCACCGCGCGAAATTTGGCCTCGAAAGGGCCTGGCGAGAGTCAGAGATCGGCTCAGAACAGTATCTACGCAGAACGCCCCGATCCACCCGCTGACGATCAGAAGCGCGATTAACCGTCCCATAATTACTAGGGCGTGTTCACACTAACGCGAAACGGTACAGATTGTGGCCGATTTCCCAGGTTGGACGGGGTCGAAAGGTCAAAATGCAGATTGCACAACCTCACTTTGCTCGCATAGCCGTCCGAAGCGGGCTATTTCGCCTCGCCTAACCTGCACGCGCTGTTCCCGCGTGTTGCTGCGGTTGTGCACCACGGCGGCGCGGGAACGACGACGGCAGCCGCGCTCGCCGGCGCGCCGCAAGTCGTGATTCCGAATCACTACGATCAGCACTACTGGGCGCAGCGAGTCCACACACTGGGCATTGGTACTGCACACGCAGCCGGAGCACCAACGAGGGATTCTCTGGCCAGCGCTCTCGCGCAGAGTCTACGGCCTGAGGTGGAAGCGCGCGCTTGCGCTGTGGCGGGCACAGTGCGCCGGGACGGCACAAAGGTTGCGGCGGAGCGATTGATTGCGCTTGGATGAGTGGGCGTGCAGGTCGCGGAAGTGCATCGCACCTTCGGATGTTCGGTTCCGACGGCATAGGATGCGGGCACGGAAATGACTCAGTTGACGTGTTGTCGGCCAGCCGGAAGCAATCGACGCGCTTGAGAAGCCGCCACGCCGGAGAATTGACCTTTGCGGCAATGATCTGAACGGGTCCCGAACTAATAGCGAAAGATCACCTTCGTTGGTGCGTCGTCACGCTCAAAGTGTGTGCGTCGACGTTCGAACCGCATGCGCCGCCGCTTCATAAGCCCTTACCGCGCGGCATTCGTCCTCGCTCCAAGGGTTCCCCATCCGTGGGGTAGCCAGAGCAGATTACAGCAGTACAAGTCCCGTTCGCATTCGGGGGAATTGGCGGCAGCGAGCCGGTCGCGGGGGCTTATTTGTGCGGCGTCTGATAAGTGACATTATCGGCAGTCAAACCCGTCGCAACGCGGTAACGGCACGCTCGTATGCCTTCGTCGCCGCCAGCTCTTGGTGCGTGTACGCGCGTCCCGCCTGATACGCATCCGATGCCGAACTCAGCGCCTCAAGCTCCTCTTCGGAAAGGCGCTGTAGCGCCTCTGCGACCAACGCCCCGTCCCTTGATTGCACATCGTCAATTAGCGCGGCCTCTAGACGCCGCACTCTGCCGGCTATTGCTCTCACCGGCGCTTCCCATTCCGAGCCAGCGAGCGTTCGCGCGCGCCGATCTCAAACTCGGTGGTACTCACGACATTCATCGTTTTGGGGCAGATGTACTGAACCACGATTTTCATCGGCCTTTCGTCGGGGCGAATGGCGCGTTCCAGCTTTTCCAAGCGCAGCGAGAGATTCTGCATCGGCTACGCTCTCCTCTCCTTAACCGCCTTCTCCAATTCCTGAAGCCGCGCCACAATCTCTTCGATCTCGATCGCCTTGGCCGCGTGATTGAGAATGCATTCGGCCGCCCTGACTCTAGTGGATGGTGGAGTGCCGGCTTCGACCAAGACCTTTCCCAGTGTGAGCACAGCCGCTCCGGACATCTGCTGCAACCGAGCCACGGCCTGACCAAATGCCGCGCGCCTCGCCTTCCGATATTCAGCATCGAACTCTGGAACCTGCATCCAGCGAATCAGCGTCGCAGCAGACACGCCGGTCGCGCGGGCAGCCTCTTCGATGCTTCGATGCGTCAGAAGCGCAGCAACCGCCTCTTCCTGCTTTCGATCAAATTTGGCCCCGTGTCCTTTCATCTGGCAATACCTATGACGATCTGTGGCCTCTGCGCAGAATCACCTTGCAATTTCTGGGCACCGGAGTGATCCATGTCGTGACCGCGGATCCACCGCGCAAGGAGACAGCATGACTACGACGACTACAGAAGCAATTGACGCCACGCCGACCACAAAGAGTCCGGCCAAGGCGACGAAGAAGACCAAGACTGGCGCACGTTCCGCCCACGTCGCGCCGAAGCAGGCAAAGGCGGCCAAGAAGGCCAGCACCGCGAAGAAAGC
>JBDTVQ010000315.1:0-8315 GCA_040007195.1 Acidobacteriota bacterium
CAACTCGGAATTTGTCAGCGGCCGCGTCACCAATTGGACCGCCAACGACCGCAAAATCCGCTTCAGCATTGCCCTCGGCGTGTCCTATGACAGCGATCCCGAGGAGGTACGCAAGCTCTTGCTGGACATCGGCCGTGCCCATCCCGACGTCATCGAAGACCCGCCGCCGACGGTCCGCTTTGTTGGCTTCGGCGACAGTTCGCTCGATTTCGAACTGCGCGTCTGGACCGTCACGCAAACCAACACGCCCCAGGTCCTCAAAAGCGATCTTTATTTTTCAATCTTCAAAGCGTTCCGCGAAAACGGAATCGAAATTCCGTTTCCCCAACGCGACGTTCACCTGCGCAGCGTTCCGCCCGGGGCGTCAGTTCCACCCTTGCCGACCGAACCCGCCGCGCCTCCTGACAATCCAGCCACGCGCGGCCCAGCCACGCGCGGCTGATATTCTAATCCCCGAATGACTCGCCGCCCATCCAGCTTGCACGCATCTGGCCTTCTCGCGGTCCTCGCATTCTCCCTCCCCCTCTCCGCCGCGGATCTTCCGTCCGGCCTGCCCGCCTTGCCCTGGCATCTCCCGTCACGCCCCTGGAAACCGCTGGGCACTCCCGCCTCCGCCTACCTCGATGTGATTGACGGCGTCTGCCGCGTCGCGGCCAAGCATCAGGCCGCCGACGGTTCCATCATTGATCCCTATCTGAAGCGCGAGCATCAATATTCCACGCCCTACTTCGCATTCTCCGTCGGCGTTCTCCTCCAAGCCGGCCGTGGAACGGAGCTCAAGGACGCAGGCATTCGTGCCATGGAGCGTTCCACCGCGGCGCTCGCCGGTGGCAGCAAGGCCATCCCGGATCAGCACGGCGAGTTCTTTGTTTCAGCGCTGAGCGAAGCCGTCAACCTCTATGCGTCCCACGTTTCCGAAGAGACTCACAAGCGGTGGCAGACGCGCCTCGCCACGCCGATTGACGCCATTTGGGAAGGTCCCTTCGAACACCTGAACAACTGGCGCACCTACGCGATGAAAGGCCAATGGCGTCGCGACGACGTTGCCTTCGTGCGGAAACACTGGGACGATAGCCAGTCCGCCCGCATCCTCCACAACAAGTGGAACCTCTACGAAGACCATTCGAGCGATCCCGAATCGCTCGCGGTGGAAGCCGTGGGGCGGGGAAATCTTCTCGCCGTGATGGATGCCCTCCCCGAAATCGCCGCCGCCGCCACGCGCGGTACCCAGGTGAGTCTCCTCATGCAATCGCCCGACGGCCAATCCCCGATGAATGGCCGGACGGACGACCACGTCTTTAACGACGTTCTCTATCAGCTCGCCTTCGAGGTGCTCGCCGGCCGCACCAAAGACAAGTTCCTCGCCGGCCAGTATCATCGCGCGGCGCTTCTCTCGTTCCAGAGTTTCCAACGATGGCGCCGCACCGATGGCGATTGGGCCGGTTCCTTCTACATCACGAAAAATCGATTCGATCCCGCTGACCGCGTCGGCTACCAGCCCGCCAGCCAGTGGGGCAACTACAACGGCGCCGTGATGATGCATCTCGCCGAGGCATGGATGCAGCGGGCGTTTCTCAAGAGCGATCCGAAGGAGCAGCCCGCGCCCACCGAAATCGGAGGCTATGCTCTGGAACTCGACCCCGGCTTCGGCGTCGCGTTCGCCAACGCCGGCGGCATGCAGGTGGCCGTGAATCTGCGCGGCGACACCATCGGCCGGTACGACCGTTACTGGTCCGCCATGGGCGTTGCACGCTTTGCCCGTGCCGGTTGGGATGCACGGCTCGGCCCATCCGACGGCGAACGGGATTTCACCACCGGCCGCGGCGTCTCCTTCGGCCCCACCTGGGAAACCGATAAAGGCTGGGTTCGTATCGCCGACGTGCCCCACAAGTACCGCATCGCGTTCACCGCGCTCGATGCCAGCCCCGCCCTCGTTCGTTTCCTGCTTCGCTACATTCCCATCGAATCCGGCATCGGTCCACTCTGCCGCCAGCAGTTCACCGTAACGCCCGACGGCGTTTTGGTAGAACAGACCTGTTCCGCGCGTCCCGGCCAACGCACCGGCATGACGCTTCCACTTCTCAAGGACGATGGCGCGCCACTCCAAATGAAGATCGACGGCCGCATCGCCACCACCGCCTACAACGACGCCTCCGATCAGCAAGCCTTCCTCGCCCTCGACGCCGGCTCCTCCATCACCGCCGATGAGCCAGCCCTTCGCTCGACCTATGGCTGGCTGGTTCCCGCCCGCACCATGTCGTCGCGCGTTTTCATCTACCCACGCTCGCCGTCCGATCCCACCGCCGCCGACGTCCTGCAATCCTTTAAGCTCACCGGCTCCGGCTTCTCGACGATCCTCGGCAAGGTCAGTGCACAGAACTACTCTGGCCGCACATCTTCGAGCGGCGACTGCTCTGGCGCGCCCGTAAAGTTCACGGGTTCCTGCACCTTCATCGCGCAGCTCGAAGGCGGCCGGGTCACTGCCCTCGAAACCGATCGCGCAGCCGTCGCGACCATCGACGGCAAGCCCGTGCCGTTACGGGCCTATACGCCATGGATCCGTCCGCCAGCGGCGCGGTAGGGCCGCACGGGCTCCCCGCGTTACCCTGAACAAGTGCCCATTCGCACCGTCATTTTTGATCTCGGCCGGGTCATCGTGCCCTTCGATTTCGATCGCGCCTACGCCCGCGTCTCCGAGCGTACCGGCCTCACTCGCGATATCATCCGCGACCGCGTCCGCGCCTCCGGCATCGTGCCGCGCTTTGAAAGCGGGCACATCGAACCACGGCCTTTTGTTGAACAGTTCAACCGCGCGATCGGTTCGGATATCGCCTACGAAGAGTTCCGCGAAATCTGGTTCAGCATTTTTTCCCCGGAAACACTCATCCCCGAATCGCTTCTCACTTCGCTCAAGGGCCGCTACCGCCTGCTGCTGCTCTCCAACACGAATGCGATTCACTACGAAATGATCGAAGAGCATTATCCGCACGTACACCACTTCGACCACCACGTCCTCAGCTACAAGGTCGGCGCCATGAAACCCGAGGAAGCCATCTACCGCGAGGCACTCCGCCACGCCGTGGGCGATCCGGCCGAATGTTTCTTCACCGACGACATCCCCGAATATGTCGAAGGCGCGCGCCGCATGGGCATCGATGCCGTCCAGTTCCAATCGCACGAACAGATCGTCGGCGAACTCCGCGCGCGCGGCGTGGAAGTTTAGCCGGCTGTTGGAAAGCGGTGCCGCGCAACTTGCGGGCTGCGAGGCTCGAGAAAAATCTTCTACAGTTCCCGCCACCGCCTCTCTACCTCATCGGCGAGATCGTTGATCTCTTCCCATTTGGCTTGGTCCTGAATCTTTCCCTGAAGACGGCGAATAGTGGTGAGCGCCTTTTGCATGCGTACCAAGTCCCACCGGTATCTGCCGGGCATCGCCTCTTGCTCGGCTTTGACAGATTCCACCATGCTCAGCGCAATGGATAAATGTTCTTCGAGCACGTCCTCAATTTCCGCCCTCAACTGCGGTGCAGGGGGCAAACATAATACTGCTGGCATTCAATGGTCCCTCTATCGGTCATTACTGATTTCTTTACCGTTCGGATTGAAGAGCCGTCGAAAAATTCAACCCTAGGCGCGCGGCAAGCAAACCCCTGAGAAGCACGTGGGCCCGCCAGGGAGTCGCTCACGCACCTCGAAAACGCACGCTCCCCAAACACCCGCGCCGCGTGTGAAACAATAATCTCCATGAAGCGATCCTTCGCTGCGACCGTCTGGCAGGAAGGAGACCAGTACGTCTCCCAGTGCCTCGAACTCGACGTCGCCAGCCAGGGCGATTCCGAAGAGGAAGCCCTCGCCAACCTCCGCGAAGCCCTCGAGCTTCACTTCGAACCTCCCACCGCGACCCGTTCACCCAAAGTCCGCATGATCGAGGTCGAGGTTGGGGCGGCTTAGGCCTCTCCCGTTCCGCGAGGTCAAACGCCGGCTCGAAGCTGCCGGCTTCATCGAAACCAGTCAGAAGGGCAGCCACGTCAAGTTCGCACGTCGCGTGAATGACGTTGTCGATACTGCCATCGTCCCGAAGAAGAGTGAAATCCCCGTCGGCACACTTCGCAGTATTCTCCACCAGGCACATCTCGACGCCGCCGAATGGGACACCCTCGGATAGTGCATTTTTTATCTCAGTCGAACTCTTGTTTCTCCAAGAGTCGAACAGAGCGATAGACCAAACGCACAAGGGCCCCTAATTCTTCGAACTCGCAGGCGTTGGTAATGAATTTCCCAACAAAGAGACCCTCCGCAACCGACCTTCGAACGGTCCCCTCAACACGAAGCACGCATGGAAAGGCCTCGACACAGAGGTACACAAATTCATCCTCGAATGAGCGGACACTTTTCATGCCGGACGCTCGGAAGGCGGGCCACTCGGACTTCTTAGCCGGACCGTATTCTGGCGCGCTCCGGAAGAGTAGCAGCGATTCCCAAATCAGCTGCCCGAATGCCTCGTCGGGGAGTATCCATGGTTCCACGACAATCGGTTCAGCCTCTACGTCGAGCCCGACAGTGGGAGTTGTAGTCGGGCAAACAATAATTTCTTGCCGTGGTTGCGACAGGAAGATACTGGCGTGCGGATTCGAACCAACCTTCCGGGCCAACTCTGTCAGCGCGGGAACTGGAAATTCGCTCGTTCGATGCAGCACCACACTAGTATCATCCGGGAACATCCCGGCCTCCCCCCGCGTCCAAGGCCACAGTGCGCCACGCCTGCTCGATCTTCCTCCTCGCCGCCCTAGCCACGGCCCAGGCGCCCCCCACCTTCCTCGCCTCCCGCGTGCTCCCGTCCAATGGCGATCAACCCACGCCCCTCACACCAGGCATGCTCTACTCCATCTACGGTGACGGCCTCGGCCCCATCGAAGGCTGCACCGGTCAGGCCGATCCCAAGCGACTTGAAAAGCCCGCCCCCAACGCCCCCGCCATCCTCCAGCGCTTCGCCACGCAGCTCATTTACCCCACCGAACTTTGTGGCGTGGAGGTCACCGTCGCCGGCAAGCCCGCGCAACTTCTCTATGCGCAAAACAAGCAGATCAACATCAAGGTTCCCTTCGACGCTCCTCTCGAAGGCAGGGCCGACGTCATCGTCACATACCACCGCCGGTCCAGCGCACCCGTTCCTCTTCCGATGGGTCTCCCACAGGCCACTATCTCGCTCGAACGTCCCGCCCACATCGGCGGCCCCATCTGGATCCGCGTCGATCTCCCCCAAGGCTGGGGTCCTGTCCAATACCCTGTCAGCCTCATGCCGGACGACTTCGGTTGCCAGGCTCTCGAAATCCGTCGCAACGGCATGCCGCTGTCTCGGCTCCCACTCCGCGTCGCCCGCACCGGCGGCATCGCCCTGGGCCTCCGCTGCGGCGTCATCGGAATCCCCGGTACGGAACGAACCCACCTCGGTCGACTTCCCCTCCACGTCCAATACCGTCTCGACCAGCCCGGCGAGTACGAAGTCCGCTACACCCAAACCGGCGATTACGCATTGCCCCACGCGGTTGCCATCCTCTTCCGTTCCGCCTGGACCCCCATAACCCTTCTCCCCGCCGCTCCTACCACCATCCCGCCCGCACCCACCAATCCCGCCGACCTCATGAGCGACTTCATCCCCAACCTCCTCGCCCACCCGGACGCTCCCGCGCTCGAAGCCCTTGAACCCGTCCTCTACCATCCAGAACCAATCGTCCGCCGCTTCGCCGCCGCCGCGCTCCCGTACTGGCCGGCCACCCTGGTCGAATCCTCCCTCGAAAAACTCCTCACCTCTAGAGGACCGAGCGATGCCTTCGCCCCCGCCCTGGTCGAACGCTATCTTCCCCGCGCCGCCACCGCCGCCCGCTACCTCCAATCCCGCGACCCCGCCATCCTCGCCGGCGCCGTCGACTCTGTCTCCGGCGTCCTCCACCGCCACCGCGCCGAACTCCCGGCCGCCACCCTCGACGCCCTCGAATCCTCCCTCCTCGCCGCCGCCCCGCACATCGCCGAATTTGCCGTCGACCAAACCGTCACCAACTACGCCGCCGCCCTCGGCGCCGTCCACAACCCAAAGGCCAGCACCCTCCTCTGGGACTTTGTCCAGCGCAACATCGCCCGCGACCAGTCCCTCATCGCCCTGTGCTGGCGCAAAGACTCCCGCGACCTTCCCCGCCTCGGCGCGCTCCTTGCCTCCTTCCGCAGCCCAGACCCCCTCAATTCCAGCCTCTCCTCGCTCCCCTACTCCCTACGCAATAACTTTGGCCCCGCCGCCATCCCTTATCTCGAAGCCGCCCTCGCCCAATCCCCACAAACCTGGATCCGCACCAACTGCGCCCGCGAGTTGATCGCCGCCAACCGCCCCTCCGGCTTCGCCTTCGTCCTCGACGCCATCGAGCACAACCGCCTCTACAAATTGGAAATGGCCGCCTTCGTCCGCGAACGCTTCTCCGAACTCCGCTCCGCCGATGAGCCCGCCCTCGCCGCTTTCCTTCGCGAACGAGCCCGCTAGTGCAACTTCACCCCGCTCTACCGCATGATCCACTTGACTTTGCCGAGACACGTAGCTTACCTTGGCAATTCAGCCAAATCGGGCTTAGCGTACAGCCCACGGGACCACGGGTGACACAGGGCAGCGACAGCATTCATACCGATATTCAGCTTGATTCCAAGCTGGACAGTGTCGACCGGGGGGAGGAACTCGTCCTGGAGGCGGCCCGCGGCATTGGTTTCGACGAAGACGAATTGCACCGTATCGGCATCGCCGTGCGCGAATCGCTCGTCAACGCCGTCACCCACGGCAACCGGTTCCATGGGCGGAAAAAGGTCCATCTGCGGGTCATGATTTCTCCCGAACAGATGACCGTCGAGATCAGCGATGAAGGTCCGGGCTTCACCCAGGCGGCCGTCCCCGACCCGCTCTCGGCCGAGAACCTGATGAAGCACTCCGGCCGCGGCCTGCTCATGATGCAGGCATTCATGGATGAGTTTTCCGTTCTGCCCCGGGACGGCGCTGGGACGCTGGTCCGGATGGTCAAAAAGCGGCAACCAGGCTAATTTGCCGGCTCAGGCGCCGGCGCGTGGCTACTATCGATTTCGAGGAGGTTTTTACCAGTGAGCATGACATTGACGACTAGACAGGTCGGTGACGTGACCGTGATCGACGCCAACGGACGTATTACGTTGGGCGAGGGCTCCACCGCCTTTCGCGAGAAAATCCGTGAGCTATCCGCCAGCGGCAACAAGAAAGTACTGCTGAACCTGGCCGAAGTGAATTACATCGACAGCTCGGGCATTGGGGAACTGGTTTCCGGGTTCACCACCGTCACCAACCAGGGCGGCTCCTTTAAGCTGCTGAATCTCACCAAGCGCGTAGTGGATCTCTTGCAGATCACCAAGCTGTACACGGTTTTTGAGGTTTTCGACGACGAAGCAGCGGCGATTCGCAGCTTCAACTAAGTGTGTTTCGGTTCGCTACGGTGAGTAAATCCGGAGGGTGGTTTGCTCGTCGATAGTAGATCATTCGAGAGAGAGCCCCTGCGCGCGGCACTGTTTCATTGGCTGGAATGGCACGTGCCGCCCAGGGAATATCCTCATGCCGAAAGCAACAGTCTTATTAGCCGACGAGGCATCCCTCCTGCGAGAAGGCCTCGCTGCCCTATGTGAACGCAACGGTGCTTACGAAGTAATCGCCCAATGCCAGGATGGCGAAGAGGCATTGCGGCTGCTGGAGAAATTGCGGCCGGATATCGCCGTCATCGACCTCAACCTCAGTGGCCTCTATGCTATTGAATTGGTGAGTAAATGCAGGCAGAAAGAGCTGCCGACCCGGCTCGTTCTGCTCGCCCACCGCCAGGACCGCAAAACCGTAGTCGAAGGTCTCCGTTGCGGCGCCAATGCCTTCGTTTTGAAGTCCGGCCCCGCTGCGCACTTCCTCGAAGCTCTTGACCAGGTCATGAAAGGCGGAATCTACATTTCGCCCCATGTCCAGCTCGAGCAGGTATTCTCCCCCCGCGTTTCCCCCACGAGCGATGACCCGGTGGGCATGCTCAGCGCCCGCGAATACCAGGTCTTCTCCATGCTCATCGAAGGCGTACGCGCCAAGGAAATCGCCGCCCGCCTCGACCTAAGCCCCAAAACCGTAGACACTTACCGCGCCAGCCTGATGCGGAAACTCGACATCCACGACGTCGCCGGCCTGGTGAAATTCGCCATCGGCCGCAACCTCACCACCGCCTACGTCAAAGCCTAGGCGATTCCACCACCTATTTGGGTTGTTTCCCGCCAGCCAGGCTCGC
>JBDTVQ010000316.1:0-8235 GCA_040007195.1 Acidobacteriota bacterium
CGTTGGGCGCGCCAAAGACCACCTGAGGATCGTCTCCCTGCTCGAATCCGGCGCTGAACCACGATCCAATCGTCGGTCGGCAAGTCTTCGCGTGCGAGAGACGTCCGGCCGGCCACCTGAATGAAGATCGGTCCGTGCCGCTCCGGCTCGAGCCAGCGATAGATGGCGAAGTCCTTTCCGTTGATGACCGTGTACGGTCGTTTTTGAATCGTCGTGATGAACATGCGATGTTCTCCTTGTCGGAACGCCGGTCTCGGCGCCCCCGCGCGAACGACGCAGAACCGCGCGTGCGCTCAGCGCGATCGATCGGCGTGACGCGTTGGCCACGAAGGTGATCGATGGCTGGGTGCAGGCCGGCCCGCATCGCCCGCGAGAGAGCGCCGAGGGAAGCCCGCTTGGAGGAGTAGAATCCGCGGCGTCACGCGGTCCACGCCATGACGCCAAAAGAGATTCGTTCGCGCCGGCTGGCGCTCGCCCTCAGTGTCGAGGAGTTTGCGCGTGAGCTGCGGGTAGCGGCGGACATGGTGCGAGCCCTCGAGAACGGTGACGACCCGGCGTCACCAACACGCGATGTGCTGGAGCGCGTATTCGCCCGACTCGAAGCGGCGACACAAAAGAACTGATTGCTGAAGAACAAATCCGCGAGAAGGCGGCGAGGGCGAAGGAAAACGCGCCGCAGAAAGCGATGTCTCGCCCTCGCCGGTCCGGGTTGTAAAGGTTCGGCAGCGTTGGCCGCGCAGATGCATTCTTTCGCGTCCGGAAGGATGATCCGAGAGCACGTACCAGCGTTCTGGCGTTTTGCCAGGTGTTCTCATCAAGGGCACGCCGAAGAACTGCGTAACCCAACTGACAGAACGCCAGCTGTTTCCCTGGCTTCGACGAATGTTTGACTTGTGGCTGACAGCGCGCTGCCTCGATCCGCACTCAGGACGTCACCGGTAGCTCCTTACAACTTCAGACGATTGGTTCATTCGCATACCTTCGTGCCGCGACCTTTGGGTCAGGAAGTCAGGTATCTTCACCGAACCACCCCCACCGGTTGGTTCAGTAGGATCTGGTTTGGATGTGGAAATGCGCGGCGCAGTCGGAAAACATACGCGGCACGCGGAAGAACTCGCAGCTCGCGGCGACCTCGCTGTGACTTGGGGAGTACCACCAGCCAAGGGCTCCGCGGCCAGACCGAGCCTGTATCTTCGGTCTCCACAACCCGTGGCGACCGCCCTCGCTCCGCCTCCAATGCGCTGCGCCTTTTCGAGGCAGCCCACCCGCCCCCGGTGGCGAAGCCGGAATTACGTAGAATATGCCATACTACCGGACCGTAAGTGTTTGAAGAGGTTGCCCTTCCGATGCTCAATCGAAAAACCGCATGCTGATTCGAGCCCACCACGACGAGATCTTCCTTGTGCCCTCTGCGGCGGCTGCCGTCCACGGAACCATCGACGTGGCAGCCATGAGGCGCTGGGAGCGTGTTTGGAAGAGCTGCGATCAAGCCCTGCATCGAGGCGATGCCTTGCTTGCGAGATCGCGCGGCCACCTGCCACGTCGAGTGCTTCTTGCGGGCTGCTGGAACGAGCCCACGCGCGAATCGGTTACTGAACTTCGGAGGAACGCATGAAACCGAGAGTAGTCATGGCTGTATTGGTAGTCGCGGCCCTTTCGTTCATGGTGTGGTGGGCGTGCGGTAGAGCTTCGAGACCACCAAGCCAGCCGACCCTCAGGATCGGTGCCATCTCCCCGTTCAGCGGGGACGGCGCGCCGTATGGAAAGGCGGCGCGGACAGCAATCGATCTGGCCGTAGACGAGATCAACGCGGAAGGCGGCGTTCGCGGCGCGAAGCTGATGGTTCAGTACGAGGATGACCAGGGCAGCCCAAAAGATGCCGTGTCAGCATTTCAGAAACTCGCGACTATTGACAAGGTACCAGCTGTAATCGGTCCATTCTATTCTGGGAACGTCTTGGCATGTGCGCCCGACGCCAATCGGCTGCACGTCGTTCTTCTTACCGGTAGCGCAACCAGTGACAACGTTAGAAACGCTGGCGCTTACGTGTTCCGCACATGCCCAAGTAATGACGAACAGGCCAGAACCGTCGCGGACTTCGCTTTTAACAAACTAAAGCGCCGTACGGCCTTTGTCATCTACAGGAATGTAGACTATGGCGTCACCCTCCGCGATGCTTTCGCCAACGCGTATCCGGCCGTGGGCGGCAAGATCGTCGGCATAGAAGGCGTTGCGGCCGATTCAACGGATCTGCGTGCGCAGTTGACAAAGGCCAAGGCGGCAGCACCCGACATGATATTCGCCGCGGTTCACTATTCAGAGGGCAGCGCTCTTTTGCGTCAAGTCAAGGAACTTGGTATTTCGAGCGTTGTAGTTGGTACCGACGGCGGATTTGACCCCCAGCTGCTCAAGATCGCTGGAGACGCAGCTGAAGGTTCCTATTGGGTGACGATTGGATGGGGTGATGAACTATCGAATCCGCCTTTGGCCAAGTTCAAACAGGCATATCATCGCCGTTTTGGAGAGGATCCTGGCGTCTATTCTGGGTTGTACTATGACGCAGTCCATGTCCTTGCAAAGGCTCTGGGTTCTACGCCCTCACTGACGGATGGCGCGCTGAAGAATACGTTGCGAACCACGGAGTACATAGGCCCTACGGGACTTACCCGTTTTGATTCACACGGTGACGTCAAGAAACCATTTGCCGTCTATTTGGTCACGCATGGTGAGTTTGTGCCGGCGAAGTAACCAGTGAACAACACCCCTACGAGGTACACGCAAATGACAACTAAGAAGACGTCTTCAGTTATGTCACGGCCACTGCCCAACGACACTCAATCGAATGCGCATGAAGCGGAGAAGTGCACGCATTCAGCTAGTCCTGCTCCGGCCGAAACACCGAAGGAACGCAAAGAGGCGCGTAAACGTCGCCCTGAGGCGGCACGGGATCTCTGATGCTCCAGCATCCGCCGAAAGACACGCAAGAGACGGGCGGCACCAAGCCACCATGGTGGAAACGTTTCTGGACTTGGTTCGCCGGCGCTGCGGTTGTTTATTCGGTCCTTTACTACTGGGGCTGGTTCCTCGTTCATCTCCTCGAACGCTCGCAACAACTCTTTTGGCCGTTGACCGCCAAGGATGGGCACATTACTTGGCGCGTCCCGCTCCTAACGTCTCTCCTCGCCGCAGTCCTGACTTCAGTCCCATTTCTGATTGTGTGCCGGCGGGTTCGACGAGTCGGTAGGATGATTGGCTTCCATGATGGCGAGCAAGAAGGGATCTCGAACGGGAAACGGGAAGGCTTCGAGAGTGGACGACAGGCCGGGCTAGAGGAAGGGAAACAGGCCGGCTTTCGGGAGGGTCATGCTGGTGGTGTCGAGGAGGGTCTATCGACAGGCCGAAAGCAAGGCCTTGACGAAGGTTTTCTAAAGGGCGAGGAGAGCGCACGACATGCGCCAGCGTTTCAACTCACGGCGCCATTTGTTCAGCCATCACTCGCCCTTCACAAAATCCTATCCTCTGCAGGGATGGAACAGAGCGCAGCAAATATCATCGCTGAGTATGCGAACTTGGTTAATGACTGGAGTCACGCAATTACCAGCCTTGATCTAACGAGGGACCAATCACCCGGCGCTGAGTTGACTCTGGGTGCTGCAACGTTGCAGAAATACCTAGAACAACTTCGCATACAGCGCCACCCGTCGACCAAGAGGCCGCTGCTGCCTGCGAACTATGAAATTTACGCTTGGTGTGTCGCCAGGGTCCTAGAGCGACTTGCCGAAATGGGACCGGCTGTTGGGGGAACCATCCGTGTCTGGACCCATTTCAAGAAGGACCTTCGACGCTGGTACAACATAGCATGGGGAAAGGGTGATTGTGCTCATTCGCACCCCTGGTGGGAGAAGTATAAGAATACTGTCATTAGCATTAAGAGACCCTATTCGAACGAGGCCGCTTCTCACTCCATTCAGATGAGGCGCCTAGTGACTACCGACATAGCCGCGGCAGGAAAGTATTTGGTCTATGTACCGGATTCAACCGAGCCGCTAACAATCGCAAAGGCAACGAAGCAGTTTGAGTACCATCAGGGATGTCCAATTGTCTCACCTGAGATCAAAGCGGCTTTCGCCTTGCCTGGAATGTTTAGAGCGTTTCCAATTCATGTCATTGGAGAATGCGGATGCAGTCCGACTGGGCATGCTGGCTGGGAGACACTAAAGCGCAACTTTGACATGGTCTACCATGACGAGGTGATCTCGAAGAATGTGGAGTTTAGCGATCAGGACAAGGGGGTGTACTGCGCCTATACGTCGCGTATCCCAGCGGACTATTCCTACGATGACGTCTTCTTGGTGGATATGACAGACTTCAACGAAGGCCTGTTCGGTATTGCCTACTATGCGAGCCCCGCGGGCGAACTGGACGGGATCGTAATCCTTGCCGACAATGAGATCCGGAATCTTATTACTTCGTTTTACAACCCGGCGTGGAAGCTTGCGTGCGAGCAATGAGCCGGGCAAACTGCGGTGTTCTTGTCTTTCCGCCGAACTGGAGCGCGTGCGTTTATGGTCCGCACTTGGCGATGCCACTTCTAGCGGGTTCGCCTGGGTGCGACGACTGGCGGATAGAGACGTGGGATTTGAGCAGCGAGTTCTATAGCACGACCGCGACACCTCCCTCCCGGTCCGAATTGGTCGCGGCGGTTCGCTCCGATGATTTCGCGAGACTCGACCAACTCTATTTTGCTTGGGAAGATCAGCTAAAGCAGTTGTCGCCGGAGGGCGCTAGCGATTTCGGACTTCTTTCTGGGTACGCCTTTCGGCAGTATCGCAGCCTGAGTCTGCACGAGGCTGCAGAGGTCGCCAAGTCCGGAACTGTGTACACGGAGTTCTTCGTTCAACGGGTGCTTCCGCGTCTCATCGCAACGAGGCCGCAACTCGTGGGTATTACCATTGCCTCGCAGGAGCAGATGATTCCGGCAGTGGAGTTGATGCACCATATTCGTCGCCTCCTGCCGGAGACCTTTCTGATTCTGGGAGGCAATGTCGTTACTCGTCTCCGAGGCACAGACGCATTTGAAACCCTGACTTCGCTGGTGGATGTCACCGTGCTATTTCAGGGAGAGCTGGGCTTCGCGACCACGCTGCATGCGATCTCAGAACTGGGCGTAGCAGGGGCGCGCCGTGCACTACCTCGGGTGCTGGGTAACGAGCAGGTACCTTACGATCGGTGGCCCGTTCCATCATTTGCTGGAATCGACTTTGCCCGACTAGTCGGTATCCCTGTGTTGCCGTACGTTTCGACGCGAGGATGTTACTGGGGAAAATGCTCCTTCTGCGCCATCCCTGCAGGATGGTCGGAAACGGGCTATGGCGGATCAGCTCCCGCAGACTTCGTCGCAGGACAGCTTCTTGAAATGCGTCAGAACACCGGAATTCCACGGGTGAAATTCGTGGATGAGGCGTTCCCACCAGCCAAGGTACGGCCACTCGCTGACTTCCTTATGCGGCAGGACGTGACGATTGAATGGGAAGCGTATGCTCGCCTTGAACCCTCTTGGGAAGATCTTGGCTTGCTAGAAAGTGCGAGAGCCGGGGGACTGCGCAAGCTTTACTTCGGGCTCGAGCAGGCACCCTCCGCCAGCCGAGCAGTCTTCGGAAAAAACGATCGCGGAAACCCCACGAGAATTTTGGCGATGTGTGACCGCGCGGGCATCAAAGTACATCTGTTCTGCATGGTCGGACACCCAGGCACTTCAAAGGCCGATGCACATTCGACGGTTCAGTTTCTACTAGACAATCAACATCTGATCAATGCAGCGGACGTGGTTGGGTTCCGCCTTGATAGAGGCACGACCGTTTCGGGTGTTCGTCCAGTCCATCGTAATGCGCAAGATTGGGCCATGGGCAGTCAGTATGAACCCACGGACGCCGGTAGCTTGTCGCCTGAGGAAGTCGCCGACCTAGAAGGCCACTGTCAGGAGACTATTTGGGAGAGCTGTCCACGCCTTTTGCACCCGCTGTATCGGATCGTGGGCAACTGGGAGACAGTCGAACCCGCCATAGAGCCAGGACCGCCATCGGAGATAAGGCCGCCATGCCCGCCCAACTTGCACTCGATGGCGTAATTTCGGGAAGCATCTACGCTCTCGTGGCGCTCGGCTTCGTCCTGATTTACTCCACAGCGCGCTTTTTTCATTTCGCGCATGGCATCACGTTTACTGCAGGAGCCTATGGCTCCTTTCTGCTCTATCACGTGTTAGGTGTTCCACTTCTCGCAGCGGTGCCGATCGTCTTGCTCAGCAGCGCTCTGCTCGGCGCGCTATTTGACATAGTAATCTACCAGCCGCTCAGGAAGCGAAGGGCCTCCCCGCTGGTCCTCCTCGTCGTATCACTGGGACTTTACATCGTCCTTCAGAATGCGATTTCGTTGGCCTTCGGCGACGCTGCCAGGCGCATGTCTGGCTATAGAGTGCAAGAAGGTATGCACGTCTTCGGCGGCAGGATAACGTCAGTGCAAGCGCTGACGGCGGGAGTAACGTTTGTGCTGGTTGTGGTGGTATCAGTTGGCCTTCAGCGAACCAGGGTAGGTATGGTCATCAGAGCCGTGGCCAACGATCCTGACTTGGCTACTGTGCGGGGTATTAATAACGCGGCTGTTGTTTCTGGGGTCTTCGCAGTGGGCTCACTACTTGCCGCGATTGCGGGCGTCCTAGCCGCCATGGACGTAGGCATGGTTCCCACGATGGGAATGCGAATACTCATGATGGCTATCGTCGCCGTAGTGATCGGAGGTCTATATAGTCCGCTCGGCGCAGCTGTCGGCGGCATGGTGTTGGGGCTTGCGCAGCAATTCGGGGTCTGGAAACTCGGCAGCGAATGGCAGGACGCGATCGCTTTCGCAATCCTTGTCGGTTTTCTAGTTCTTCGCCCTCAAGGCCTGTGGGGCAGGCCGCCTCGGAAGACGCTGGTATAGCATGGACTATCTCCTGCACGTGCTGGTGCTCGCGATGATCTACACGGTGCTCGCGGTGTCGTTGGACTTGTTAGCGGGACAGACCGGGTTATTGTCAATTGCCCACGCGGCCTTTTACGGCATTGGCGCGTATTCGTCGGCACTCATCACTACCTCAAGTCATTTGTCATTCGGTGTTGGCGTGGTCGTCGGAATGACTGCGGCAGTCCTGGCTTCTGCCGTTTTGTCATTATCATCGCTTCGTCTGCATGACGACTACTTTGTAATAGCGACCTTTGGGTGTCAGATGATTCTGTTCAGTATCTTCAATAACTGGATGGGACTGACGCGGGGCCCTCTTGGCATCCCCGGGATACCACGGCCGGTGATCTTCGGTTGGCATGTGCAATCACATCTGGAATTTGTTGTGCTCTCTGCAATCTGCGCCGTAGTCTCCCACACAGCGGTCTGGCGTCTTGCCTCCTCACCGTTCGGTCGCGTTCTGCGGGCCATCCGCGAAGATGAAGTGCTTGCGAAGTCGCTCGGGAAGAACACGCTGCGGTTCAAAATGACTGCATTCGCGGCCAGCGCGGGACTCGCAGCCTTAGCAGGCAGCTTGTACGCGCACTACATCACGTTTATTGAACCGACTAGTTTTGCGGTCGGCGAGTCTATTCTCGTCGTTTCGATGGTTGTTATAGGAGGAGCAGGTAGCAGGTGGGGCCCTCTGATCGGCGCTTTGGTGTTGGTGACCCTGCCCGAGGTCCTGAGGTTCAGCGGCGTACCGAGTAACGTCGCCGCGAATGTTCGTCAGATCTTCTACGGCGCGCTATTGGTCATCATGATGATGGTCCGGCCTCGCGGTTTGGTGGGCCGATACGGCTTTGGCCGGTGAGCTGCGATGGTCCTCTTACGCTGCGAGGAGCTGAGGAAGGCGTTCAACGGCGTGGCGGCCGTCGCTGGTATCACGTTGGACTTTCCCACAGCAGGCATTGTGGCGATCATTGGCCCGAACGGCGCGGGGAAGACGACGTTACTGAACGTAGTGACGGGTTTCCTTCGCGCTGAGACGGGTCGATGCGTCATCGACGGTCGGGAGACGACCCATATGGCCCCGCATCGGATTGCTCGGATAGGCGTGGCTCGGACCTTTCAAGACTTGAGGCTGATCCAGCAGGCATCGTTGTTTGACAACGTGATAACTGCCCGCCCAAAGCAGAGAGGAGAACGCTTCTTGCCCGCGCTTCTCAGGATCGGGGTCAGGCGAGAGGAAGTGCAGAA
>JBDTVQ010000317.1:0-8178 GCA_040007195.1 Acidobacteriota bacterium
CCGTTGATGGGGTTCGCCAGCGGTTGCCCTTGCGAATGGCACTGCATGCAGACGTTGGTTGCCTGCACGGTGTCCAGCCGCGCTGGATTGACGATATTTGTGGAAGAGGGGCGCGCCACGTGCGCCGCGCCCGGGCCGTGGCATTTTTCGCAGCCTACGTTCCACTCGGAAACCGACTTCGTCTGAATATTGAAATCCACTGAGTGACATCCATCGCAAAGCTGGCTGGTCGGCCGTTGCATGTTGTCGGCGGGGAAGTGCGGCACCCACCAATCCGTGTTCGGCGCAACCATATACGGACGCCAGATTTGCTTGGTAATGTCCCACTGCGCCCCCAACGGATAGGTGTCGTCGCCCCGCCTCGTAAAGTAGCGCTGTTTCCATTTGCTGCCGTACACCCACGCAATGTCGTCGCGGGTGAATTTCACCAACGGGTCGGGCTTTGTCAGGTCGGGCGTGATCGCTTCAGGATGAACCTTGGGATCGCGCACGACATTGGCCATCCGTGTCTTGCTCCACCGCTCAAAGGTAGCGAGATGGCAGGTCTTGCACTTGTCCGATCCCGCGTACTGCCCTTGTCCCATCGCTACAAGCGGCAAGAAGAGAATGGCGATAACGAACCTAGGCAGCAGCATAGTAGGGCCACCGCAAGTTTAACGCGGAGGGAGCATTGATCCCGTAAGGGCGGCGGCAGTCGTACGTTCCCCGGCGAGGAAGCCGTCCAGTTCGCGGGCGATGCGTTCGCACGAAGAGGGGTCCCAGAAACTGGCCGTGCCGACTTCCACTGCCGTCGCCCCGGCGATCAGGAACTCGGCCGCATCCTCACCGGAGGCGACCCCGCCAAGGCCGATGACAGGGATCTTCACGGCTTTCCAGGCCTCGTGAACCATGCGCAGGGCGATGGGCTTGATGGCGGGTCCGGAGAGTCCCCCGAAGCCCGCGCCAATCCGCGGTTTGCGCGTGCGCGGGTCGATCGCAAGGGCGACGAAGGTGTTCACCAGCGAAATGGCGTCGGCCCCGGCATCCTGCGCGGCGACGGCGAGCGGTTCGATGCGGGCAACATTAGGGGAGAGCTTGACGATCAACGGCCTGCGGGCGACCCCCCGAACCGCGCCAACGACCTCGGCAAGTAAGGCAGGATCCGAACCGAACTGCACGCCACCGTGCTTGGTATTGGGGCAAGAAACGTTCAGCTCGTAGGCAGCCACACCCGGCGCGTCTTCCAGAACCCGGATGACTTCCGCATAGTCATCCACTTGGTAACCGAAGACGTTGGCAAAGATGGGGCAGGGTGCCGAGGAAAGCAGCGGGAGCTTCTCGCGGACAAATGCCTGCACACCAATATTTTGCAGCCCGATGGAATTCATCATGCCCCCCTCGGTCTCCCAAAGGCGGGGAGGAGGGTTGCCATCAATGGGGTGACGGGAAAGGCCTTTTACAACGATTCCGCCCAGCCATTGCCAGTCCAACAGGCCCTGAAATTCCACCCCGTACCCGAAGGTACCGGATGCTGCAATCACAGGGGTTGGGAGGCTGATTCCGCAGAGAGAAACCGATAGGCGAGGGTTCACACTCATCTAAGGTGGGGGTGCTCGTTCCGAGTCTAGCAGAGCGGGCAAATCCAGCCAATTTGAGGGGAAATGGCGGTGGGTACTATGCCTCATCGCTAAAGGCATATAAGGTCCAATCTAAGGTGAACTGTCCATAGGAGATCCCAGTTAAATATGGGATCAAAGATATATGGACGCACGTCCAGAGGGAAGCACGCCCGAGGTCCAACAACCGGCGCAAGGTTCGCTGGCGCGGCGCTATTCCGTTTTTACGACCCTCCTGGTGGCGTGGGTATCGGGCGTCTACTTCGGTTTCGACCTGATGCGCAATCAGTTCGATGCGAGCAAAGTCGTGCTGCTGGCCGTGGTGATCGGCGTTGTCGGCGGCGTGGTGGCCCTCTATTCGCACCACCTGCTGGCCAAGCCCTTGCGCCAACTGCAGCGCGGCATTTCGGCCGTGCGCGAGGGGCGCCTGGAGCCGGTTCAGGTGTCGCGGACGGGCGACGAAGTGGAATACCTCGGCCACAGCCTGAACGCAATGATCGACGTGCTGAAGCAGTCGCGCGATCAGGTGCGGGAGTATCAGGAAGGCCTCGAAGACAAGATCCGGCAGCGCACCGAACAGTTGGAAGAGACGATGCAGAAGGCGCTGGCGGCCAGCCGCGCCAAGAGTGAGTTCCTGGCTAACATTTCGCATGAACTGCGGACGCCGATGAATGGCGTGCTGGGGATGATCGAGATCCTGCTCGAGGAGGCCCCAACGACCCAACAGCGCGAGCACCTGGAGACGGCGCAGGGGTGCGCCAACACGTTGCTGTCGCTGCTGAACGACATTCTCGACTTGTCGAAGATTGAAGCCGGGCGCATGCTGTTGGAAAAAATCCCTGTCGAGGTAAAGGTGGTCGCGAGCGATTGCGTGCGCAGCGTCTCGGGGCAGGCACGTTCGAAGGAGATCGAGCTCAAGCTGGAAATCGCGCCCGACATTCCGGCACGGATGGTCGGCGATCCCTTGCGGCTGCGGCAGATTCTGAACAACCTGTTAAGCAACGCCGTAAAATTCACCGAGCACGGGTCTGTAAAGCTGCGGGTGTTCCTGCGCAAAGCCTCGGTGCCGGGACAGGCGATCATCGTGTACGAAGTGTCCGACACCGGCGTGGGGATTCCGGCGGACAAGCTGGCAACGATCTTCGAAGAGTTCACGCAGGTGGATGGCAGCATCAGCCGGAAGTTTGGCGGCACCGGGTTGGGACTGGCAATCACGCACAAGTTGGTGGAGTTGCATAGTGGACGTCTCACCGTGCAAAGCGAGCTGGGTGTGGGCAGCCGTTTTCGCGTAGAGTTACCCGCGCTCGAGTGCGCGCCGGCGAAGGTGGACCCGGTGCCCGTGCCCAGCAGCGACAGCGCGACCAACTGGAGCAGCCTCGCGCTGCCGAAGTTGCGTGTCCTGCTGGCAGAAGACAATCTAGTCAATCAGAAGGTTGTGACGGCGGTGTTGCGCAAGCGAGGCTACGTCGTGGACGTGGCCTGCAACGGCAAGGAAGCGCTGGCGAGCCTCGAGTCGCGCGCCTACGACCTCGTTCTGATGGACGTACAAATGCCCGAGTTGGATGGCATCGAAGCGGCCCGTGCAATTCGGCGCAACGACCGCTGGCGGAGGCTCCCTATCGTCGCCATGACGGCGCACGCGATGAATGGCGACCGCGAGCGATGCCTCGAAGCCGGCATGAACGATTACCTGTCGAAGCCGGTCTCGCCGTCGCACCTCATCGAAACCGTCGAGAACTACGGGCGGCAATCGAACGGTTCCGCACCGCCCGTGCACACACCCACGCACTCGCGCGAACACACCGACGCGGATCTATTGGCCGGCATGGCGATCCTGTTCGTGCAGTTGGCGCCGGAGCGGCTGCAGAAATTGCATTCGGCGGCAATCCGAATGGACGTGCCGCAGCTGCGTTTGCTCGCACAGAAAATTGAGTTGTCGGCGCAGCGGATTGCGGCCTTCGATGTGGCGCGATGCGCGGCGGCGGCGGCCGAGGCGGCCTCCACGGAGAACTACTCGGTCATCCAGGATTCCCTGCTGCAGTTGAACCGCGAGATCAACAGTCTCGATGAGCGGCTCAGTGGCGCGGCCAGGCCCGCGCTGCATGCAGCTCAATAAGGCGCGCTAGCGTCTAACCCCGCCGGCATCTAACCCCGCCGATTCATCAGTTTCGCCGCGACCACCGCCGGACTCTCCGGATTTTCCATTTTGAGCAGGCTGGTCGTCCGCAACTCCACCGCCTCCATCCATTGAGGATCGGACAGGATGTAGAACTGCTCTTGTCGGATCGCATCGAACACAGCCTCCGCCAACTGGAGCGGGGGCATGCTGGCCTCCAGCGCGGCTTTAAACGCAGCGAAGCCTGCCTGCATTTCCGAAGCCATGGCCACCGGCTCGTTCCGTAATTCCTCGGGCCGGTTGCTCTCGCCTTTCAGGATGTTGGTTCGCACCAGCCCCGGACAGAGCACCGATACCTTCACCAGCGCCTTCCGATGTTGCAGCGTCAGGTATAAGCTCTCCGAAAGCGCCACCACCCCGTGCTTTGCTACCGAATACGGCGCCGACATGCCGCCCGCAATGAGCCCGGCCATCGACGAGGTATTGACAATATGGCACTCCGTGTTCTGCTCCATCATCCGCGGCGTGAACACCTTCACTCCATGAATCACACCCCATAAATCAACGCCGATCACCCATTCCCAATCGTTCCACGTCGCGTCCCACGCCGACCCGCCCGCGCCAACGCCTGCATTGTTAAACAGCAGGTGTACCGCGCCGTAGGTATCGAACGCCCGGCGGGCGAGCAGGTCCACGTCGTTCCGTTTGGATACGTCGGTCCGCACGCTCAGCACCGTTCCGCCCATAGCCTTCAGTTCAGTCTCCGCCGTGGCAAGGCTGGCCTCGTTCACGTCGGCGAGGACTACTTTCATTCCTTCGCTGAGGCAGCGCTCGGCAAGCCCTCGTCCAATTCCGCTGGCCGCCCCGGTGATCACCACGACTTTCCCCTGGAACTCTTTCATTGCCGTTCAGCCTCCCGCTAGCTTTTGAATGAGCGCCCACGTTTCGCTCATGTCATCGCGCGTGGTCTGGTAGTTTCCAATCGCCAGGCGGATGAGAAAACGGCCGTCGATCACCGTGTGCGAAAGAAATGCGTGACCCGTGGCATTCACGGCGTCCATCAGCGCGCGCGAGGCCTCGTCGCCGGTCTTCAGACGGAAACAAACGAGCGAAAGCTCGACAGGCGCGGCAAGTTCGAAACGCGAATCCGCCCGCACCCAATCGGCCAGATCCTGCGCCATACACAGCTGTTCGTAGAGCAGCTTCTCCAGCGCGGCGCGGCCGTAGGAGCGAAGGACGAACCACAGCTTCAGCGAGCGGAAGCGATGGCCGAGCGCCACCGAATAGTCCATGAAATTCACCGCTTGATTGTCGGTCGCCGTGCGCAGATATTCCGGCACCAGCGAGAGCGCACTGCGCAGCACTTCCGGACGTCGCGTATAAAACACGCTGAGATCGATAGGCGTAAGCAGCCCCTTGTGCGGGTTGATCACAAGGGAGTCAGCCTCGGCCCATCCCTCGCGCAGATGAGCCATCTGTGGCACGACGGCGTAGTTGCCACCGTAGGCCCCGTCCACGTGCATCCACATCCCTTCGCGCCGGGCGATCTCGCCAATCTTCGCTACAGGGTCGATGCTGGCGATCGAAGTGGTGCCGACGGTGGGACAGACGCAGCAAGGAAGCAGACCCGCCGCGCGATCGGCCTCGATCATCGCTTCGAGCGCGTCGGGCCGCATGCGGTAGCGGTCGTCGGTGGCGACCTTGCGCACGTTTGCCTGACCGATCCCAACGGCAATGGCGCCCTTCTCCACCGAGGAATGCGCGTGCTCGCTCGTGTAGACGATGAGGCCCGGCGGCGTGCCGCTCGCGCGCGACTCTGGCGCCACGAACTCACGCGCGGCGAGCAGCGCGTGCATCGTGGAAATCGATGCCGTGTCGTGGATGATGCCGAAGAATTCTCGTGGCAGGCCCAGCCAGTCGCGCAGCCAGCCAAGCGTCACTTGTTCGAGCTCAGTGGCGGCGGGCGAGCTCTTCCACACCATGCCATTCACGTTGAGCGTGGCAATCAGCATCTCAGCGAGAATGCCGGGCGGCGCGCCGCTGACGCTGAAGTAAGCGTGAAAGCGCGGGTGATTCCACTGCGTATTGGCGGGAACGATCTGCGCGCGAAAGTCGGCCAGTATCTGTTCGATCGGTTCACCGTCGAGAGGAGCTTCAGCGGGCAGAGCCCGCATCACGTCGCCTGGGGCAACGTTCGGCAGCACCGGCAGATCGCGAATGTGGGCCATGTAATCGGCCATCCAATCTACAACTTCATGAGCGGCGCGGCGGAATTCTTCGGGAGTCATGCGGCTCACCTCACGACTGCTGCAGCTCTTCCAGCCACGGCCCAAACCAGGCACGGTACTCGACAAGCTTCGCTTCAATCTCCGGACTGAGAGGCACGGCCGGTGGACCCACAGAGAGACAGCGTTCGGCCAGCGCCTCGCGAATGCCCATCGGTACAGGGAACTCGTCCAGCCACTTGATAAAGGTGGCGAGGTGTTCGGATAGCTCGGCAATCCGCGTGTGGTCGCCATCGAGTACGGCGCGCCTCAGCGGAAGCATCAATTCGGGCACGGCAACCGCACAGCCCGAAATCCCTCCATCGGCGCCCATCGCGTGGCCATGAACGTAGAGCACGTCGTTACCGACAAAGACCATGCACTTGCAGTTGCGCTTGGTCTCGAGAAGGCGGTCGAAGTATTCAGTATTGCCGCTCGAGTCCTTGATGCCGGCATACACTTTCATGCCGAGAAGCTCCTCGGCGACCTCAATGGGAATCCAATCCGTGAACGCCGGAAGATTGTAGAGCAGCAGCGGAAGGCGCTCTCCCATGGCGCCCGCAAAAGCCGCGAAGAAGGCTTTCAATTGCTTGGCGTCATGATGAAAGAAGGGTGGCGGCATGATCATCAACGCGGCGGCGCCGGCATCGGCCGCGGCCTTGCCCATGCGAATGGAATCTTCGAGCACGGTATGCGAGCAGTTGACGATCAGTGGAGCGTGAACTTCCTCGGCAACGGCGCCGATCAGCTCAACGCGCTGGTCCGTGGAATAGTCGAGGTATTCACCCGTTGCGCCCAGCAGGGCAACGCCCGTGCAGCCGCTGTTGACGGCGAAGCGGGCGATGCGAATCGTGGCTGGAATATCGGGCCCGTCACCATTTTGACGGCGCGCCGTGACTAACGCCGCGATGATGCCGGAGATAGAATGAGGACCGCCGGAGGATTGATTCATGAACGATTCCCACAATAACGCAAACGATACTCGACGGACGTTCGATGGCCTCGCGCTCTCGCGGCGTTCGCTCGTGGGCGCGGCGGCGGCATTCCAGATTATCCGGCCCGAATTGGTGCGCGGCCAGGCGCCGCAGAAATTGCGCGCGGGGCTGGTCGGCGTCGGCGGGCGCGGACGGCAGGCGGTCCAGGATCTGTTAACCGGCGATCCGAATGTGGAAGTGGTGGCGCTGGCCGACGCCTTCGAAGATCAGCTTGAAAAAAACCTGAAGTGGCTGAAGGAAGATTCGCGTAACGCCCAGATCGCCGCCCGCGTGAAGGTGGATCCGGACAAACGCTTCGTGGGGTTCGACGCCTACAAAAAGCTGATCGCCAGCGACGTCGACATCGTCATGCTCGCCACGCCGCCCGGTTGGCGGCCGATCCACTTCGAAGCGGCCGTGGAAGCGAAGAAGAACATCTTCTGCGAGAAGCCCTTCGGCACCGATCCCGTAGGCGTGCAGCGTTTCATGCGCGCGGCCAAGAAGAGCGAAGAGCTGAAGCTGACCGTGGTCAGCGGTGCCCAACGGCGTTTCAACAAGTCGTATCAGGAGACGATCAAGAAGATCAAGGATGGCGTCATCGGCGACGTGCTGGCAACCTACGCGTATTGGGTAGGCACGCCCGTGATCCAGCAGCCCGCCGGGCGCAAGGAGAACTGGGGCGACGCCGAATGGCAGCACCGCAACTGGTATTCGAACCTGTGGCTCGGAGGCGATCAGGTGGTCGAACAGCACCTCCACAACATCGACGTCATCTGCTGGATGATGGGCACCCACCCACTTTCGGCGACGGCGTACGGCGGCGTTTCCTGGCGTCCGCAGGACGACGTGCATGGGAATATCTACGATCACCTGGCAACGGATTTCGTCTTCGAGAATGGCGTGCGTCTGTCCAGCTACTGCCGCCAGTATCCGCGCGGCTTGTACCAGAACGTGAGCGAGTTGGCGATCGGCACCAAGGGGCGGTCGAACTGCAAGGATCTCGGCGCGCAGCCCGACATTCGCGACTATGTCGCCGAGCACGTGGCCCTGGTGAATTCCATCCGCGGCACCGGGCCGCACATCAATCACGCAATGGCGGTGGCCGAATCAACGATGACCTGCATCATGGCGCGCGAGGCCGCGTATTCAGGTCAGGAACTCACCTGGGATCAGATGATGAATTCGAAGCTCGACCTGCGCCCGGCAGAGGTGAGTGGATATGACTCGCC
>JBDTVQ010000318.1:0-8163 GCA_040007195.1 Acidobacteriota bacterium
TCATCGCCGGATGTGGAGTCGGCGGACGGCGCTGGCATGGATGGCGCAGGCGGCGCGAGGGCAGTCCGTGGGAGCGAGGGCGGGGGAGGAGCGCGAGGTCGCGGGCGTGAAGCTGTGCTGGTGCCCGCCGGGGAAGTTTCGCATGGGGAGTCCGGAGAGCGAGGTGGACCATCGCGGAGATGAAGCGCAGGTAGATGTGACGCTGACGCGCGGATATTGGATGGGGAAGCATGAGGTGACACAGGGGCAGTGGGCGCGTGCGATGGGCGCGTTTCCGCAGCCGCAGGACAAGGGCGTGGGCGACGATTTCCCGGTGCACTGGGTGAGCTTTCTGGAGGCCGAGGCGTTTTGCGCGAAGTTGGCCGCGCCCGAGGGCTGGGGGTTCCGGCTGCCGACGGAGGCCGAGTGGGAGTATGCGTGCCGGGCGGGGACGGAGACGGCGTTCTCATTCGGAGAGACGATTGACGAGCGGCGGGCGAACTACGGCGATGCGCTCAAGCGGGCGTCGAAGGTGGGAAGCTATCCGACGAATGCGTGGGGGCTTCACGATATGCACGGCAACGTGTGGGAGTATTGCCGCGACTGGTATCACGCGAAGCTCCCGGGTGGGATCGATCCGGACCGTGCCGCGACCAAGGGGCAGGCGAATCGCGACGGCACCTACTCAAAAGTGCGGCGGGGCGGAGCGTGGATTGATAAGGGATGGGCGTGCCGTTCGGCGATGCGGCTGCGGTATGAACCCGAGCGGCGTTCGGATCATATCGGTTTCCGCGTGGTGATGGCGCGGGCGTAGAGCGCAGTCAGCGCGGCCTGGCGGCGAAGGCTGTGGGCGGAGCGGGAGAGCTTGGAAAAACCGGATAGCTGATGGAGTCGGACGGCTGTGCGGCTGCCACGGTGGCCGCACGAGCAGGATTGCCAAGCGGCGCTTCAGGGCGGGTACCGTAGCGCGGGCGTCCGTCAGAACTCCAACTGCACAAGAAACTGGATCTGTCGCGCGGGCAGGCTTTCCAGGGGTGTTCCGTAGCTATCCAGCTTTCCTTCGGGAGAGGCGAAATACTGGCTGACGCGCTCCGTGTTGGCATGGTTGGTTAGGTTGAAACTCTCGGCGGCAAACTGCAACAGGGCCCTGCCGTGTATTACGTGGAAGGTCTTCATCACACGCAGATCGAGGCTGGTCGTGCGCGGGGAGCGAAAGGGATTGCGGGCCAATCCGAATGCGCGCGCCGAAATTGGATAGGCGCCGGTGCGGAAGAGGTCGGTCGTGAACAGGGCATTGATGGGGCGCCCGCTGCCGATGGTGAAAATCGGCGCCAGGGAGATTTCTTCGAACGCCTTCTGCGCCCACTCCGGCAGAATGTCCCATGCTTCGACAGGCAGATCGAACACGGCGCTGGCCGCCAGGCGGTGGAGCTGATGCTGGCGGGAAAGCGCCCAATCGGCGCGAGTATTGCGAGGATCCTGCGGCTGTTCGTCGAAATCGGAGGCATCGTCCCGGGTGCGGCCCACCGTGTAGGTGACCAGATAGGCCAGTTCGTGGTTGAAATGCCGGTTCAGGGAAATCGAAGCTCCGGTATATTCGGACATGGCGGTCTGATTCAGCTCGTACGTGGGCGGCAACTGTCCAGCCACATTCCGGATGCGCGGCAGATGGAAGCCGGAGATCTGGTTGAACTCCACTGCTAAAGACGTATCGCTGCCAAAACCCTGTTCCATGCCCACGCTGAATTTGCGGCCATAGGTTGACGGAAACCGTTGGGAAGCCGTGTATGTGGCTTGGCCGCCGAAGGGGAGGGGCTGGGCCAGCGCGCCTCCGCGGTTCAGCCGGAAGGCCGCGGCAGCTTCCGTTCCCGTGAGGTATTGCTCGAATCCACGATTGCCGTCCTTCTGCACGGCCGGATTGAGATAAGCCAGCGGGTAGCGGTCATAGAAGAGGCCGAGGCCCGCACGCAGGACCAGCGGCCGCTTCGGCACGGGGCGCCAGGAGAGGCCAACGCGCGGCGCGACATTGTTCGACGACGCCGGCAGCCCGGTGGGCATCCGCTGCCGGTCGAATCGTGCGCCAAGTTCGAGATGCAGCCCCGGCCTGGCTTCCCAGCGGTCCTGGGCCCACAGTCCGACGGGCAACGTATCCATCCGCGTGTGCGCCGTGCCGAAGGCTTGCACGAACACGTCGGGCCTCGCGCCGACGAAATCGCTCAGCGTGGGGAAGAGGAACACGCCCGCGAACCGGTCGCGCAGCGAGCCGTCGAACCGCACGAGGTGGGCGTCGGCGCCAACGCTGAGACGGTGTCCGCCAAGCGCCGTATTCAGGTTCTCGACCACCTGATAGTGGCGCTCTTTGCGGCCGGCATCCATACGGGCGAAGGCGCCAAGCGTAACCACTCCGGGAATCTCCAGCATGGGCCCCGCGCCGTTCGGCTCCAGGCCCATAGTGCGCTCGGCGATTTGCGCCCGGAACTCGTTGACCGTGGCCGGGGACACAATCCTCAGCCAGTTGCCGACCAGCGAATGGTCGATAGTGAGGCTGCTTCCTTGTGCGGAGCGATCGGCAAAATTGTCCGGTCCTTGTACCTCGCCGCGCACACTGCCTCTCGAGTAGGCGTACCGGGCCGACAGGGTGTCTTTCGCACTCGCCTGATGGTTGAATTTCGCAGAGAATTCCGTTCCTCGCATCTGCGTTCCGTAGAGGCCGCGCAGCACGGAACGGACGCCCGTGCCGGCGTATGCGGCCGTCGCCAGTGCCCGGTTGACCGGTGCGACCACCGCCTCCGGCACATCCGACCACTCTTGGGCCGATTCCCGCTCATGCTCCACGGCGGCCGCGAAGAAGGTCCGGTCCTTTCTCAGGGGCCCCATCAGCGAAGTGCCGGGCTGATAGCGGCGGAAGCGCGGAGTGCCGGCTATGGCCACCTCAGGCTTGCGCGCGTTGGCAAACTCGTTTTGCGCGAAAAACGTCGCATCTCCGTGCCAGACGTTCACGCCCGAACGGGTGACCATGTTGAGCAAGCCCCCAGCCGCGCCGCCCAGTTCCGCCCCCACGGCCGCTCCCGCCACGCGGAACTCCTGCACCATCTCCAGCCCGATGGCAACGCGGTTGCCGCCCGTGGTTTCGTCGCGGTTGTCGACGCCATCGATGAGAATGGCGTTATTGCGAGGCCTCATTCCGTTGAAGGTGAACCCGCTGTCGGCGAGAGGCGCGCGCACGCCGGTCATCGAGCGCTGTGACGAGGCTCCCGCCGAAGGCGCGACGCCTGGCGCGGCGAGCACGAAGTTCAGATAGCTGCGGCTGCGTGCCGGCGCTTCCTCGATTCTGTCTCCACCGAGCGCGACGCTGGCCGTTGCCGCTGTGACATCTACGGCCTCCGGTTGCTCGGTCACTTCCAGGGTCTCCACCACACCGGCGGGCTGCAGGCCCAGCTTTTGCTGAATCAACTGTCCCACCGAAAGGGGGAATGGTCCCACCTCCGCGGGCGCAAAGCCGGTCGCTTCGGCACGAACGGTATAGGTTCCGGCCGCAAGCGTGCCCAGGTAGAATTGTCCACCGGTATCGGCATGAGCCTCGCGGCGCGTGCGCGTCTGCTGGTTGACGGCCGTCACGAGCGCCCCGGGCACCGACGCTCCACTGCTGTCCACAACGACGCCGCGAATCGTTCCGGTTGTAGAGGTGGTTTGGCCCCGCGCCAGAGCGGCCGCCACAAACAGGATGGCCAACGGGCGCGTCATGGAGGTAGTGTATCGCGCGAGAATGGCGCGGCTGGAATGCAAAAGGGCCAGCCCGTAGGCTGGCCCCGAGTTGCCCTGATAAGGGGCCCCTGATGCTTCCGCGCCCTAGAAGTCCAGGCGCAGACCCATGGTGATGATGCGGGGGCCGGATTGGGGTCCAGTGGCCGCGCCGAAGCTCGAGTTACCGATCGCGCCATTCACGCCGAAGTTCGTCCTGTTGAAGAGGTTGAACATGTCGGCGCGATAGATGAAGTCGATCGAGCGCGTGTCGTTGATCTCCCACTTGAACTTCTTCGAGATCGAGAAGTTCTCCTCGCGCACCATCGGCTGGCGGAAGGCGCTGTTGTAGAGCGACGAGCTGCCGAGGGTGTACAACGGAGCGCTGGCGAAAGGCGCGTTCGTGCCGGAGTTGAAGAAGCGGACGGAGGTATCGCCGGGATCGAGCGTACTGTAATCGACGCCCGTACGAACCGCGCTGCCAGTGGTATTGGCCTTGGTGAGGCGCGAGAACAGAACGCCGTTGCCGAGCGGGTTGCCAGGCGTGGCGATCTGGAAGAGCGTGCCGGAGCGGTACTGCAGGGCAGCGGCAACGTTCCAACCGCCGACGAGGAGGTTCATTAACTTGCTGTCGCTGTTGAGCAGCTTCTTACCCTTGCCGACGGGGATTTCGTACGACGAGAGCACATTGAAAATGTGCGGCTGATCGAAGGGCAGGTAGGACTTCATGTCGTCGAGATTGTAGGCATCCTGAGCGCCGACGTTGAAGTGCTGCGAGAAGATTTGACGGTAGTGATTCGCACCGAGGGTTTTCCCGTAGGTGTAGCTGGAGAGCAGTTGCCAGTCGCCGAAGCGGCGTTCCAGTTTCGCCTGGAGGGCGTCGTACCAGGTTTTGCCGTGGCCGGAGTTACGGCTGAGGACGCCGAGGTACTGCGGATAGGGGCGCAGAGCCTGGGCGAGGGTCTGTGTGTTGGGGAAAGCGGCGTACGGCTTGGTGAAGCCGGCGGCGACGACTGCCGGATCGTCAATGCGCTTGCCGAGAAGTGTGCCGAGATTCAAACGGCTCGTGGGGAGCTGGTTGATGTCCACGGTGGAGTTCAACCGATTGCCGCGGTTGCCAACGTACGCGATGTCGATGAGGAATTTGCTGACCTCATGCTGAATGTTGAAGCTCCACTCCTGAATGCGCGGAGCCTTGCCGAAGGTCTCCGACATCGTGTCGACGTCGGTGAACAAGCCCTGTGTGGAGCTGAGCGACGGAGGTTCGACGAACCCGGCGGGACGCGGTACACCCCCATCCCAGTTGAGGGCCTGGTTGAGGCCGTCGGAGTTGTAGAGAATGGTCGCGCTGCCATAACCGAGACGGCAGCCGCAGCCGCCGTTGCCCAGAGTCTGGTAGTAGATGCCCCAGCCGCCCCGGAGGACGGTCTTGTTGGTGAGGCGGTAGGCGAAGCCAAGGCGCGGTCCGATGTCGGAATAATCGGTCGGGTAGAAGCGCTTCACGTTGGCGCGGCCGGCTCCGTAGCCGGCGAAGAGCAGGGCGCCGGGGAGGCCGCCCGCTGCCGGGTTGGGCGTCTTCAGGTCGACGTGGGAGTAGTTGCCGTCCTTCTCGTACCAGCCGATCGGTACTTCGTAACGCAGTCCGAGGGTAAGGGTCAGGCGCGAGGTGGCCTTCCAGGTGTCGTTGAAGTAACCGGCCGTGTAGCCGTAACGGATGCCGAGCTTGAGGGCATCGGGCGTCACGTTGATGTTGGCCGAATCGGTGGCGCCCAGCAGGAGGCTTGCGAACGCATGGCCGGTGGTGGTCAGCGCCGTGGGCAATGCGGTTTGCGCGCGGTTAAAGGTGTATTGGCCGTTGGTGCCGGCAAAGTCGAGCGGATCGGAGAAGGTGCGCATGTTGCGCCAATCCCAACCGAACTTGAATTCGTGCTTGCCCTTGAGATAGGTGTAGCCCTGAGTGATCTGGGTGGTCCAGTTGAACTGGGTTCCGTTGGAGACCTTACCATCCTGAACGCCCCAGGCGGAGATGCCGTCGGCGCCGCTGAAGTTGACGCGCGGGAAAGCGTCGGAAAGGCCACTCAAACCGGGCAGGCCAATCTTCGAGCCGTAACCCTTTTGGTTAGGGTTGTCCCAGCCTTGTTGCTGGCGCGTGAAGCTGAACATGGAGTGAATGAGGAAGGTCGGCTTGAGAACAAGGTCGTGGTTGACGCGGTAGTTCTCCGGACGCTGGCTGCTGGAGCCGAGGCCGTTGCCGATCGGGCCGTCGAAGTTCGTGATGGCGCCGCTATCCTGATTCTGCCGGGACATGTAGAAGGAGGCGCGGTTGGTTTCCGTGAAGGAATGGTCGAACTTCAGGCTGTAGTGATAGTCGTTGACCGTATTCAGATTCACGAAGTTGTAGTTGTTCGTGAGGCCGCCGCTGTTGGGGTCGGGAATGAGCGATAGGACGTTGCTCGAAACCTTGCTGAAGCGGGCGCGCGGGATGAGATTGCCGGCGAAGGGGGTACGGACCGTTCCCGCCGTGGTGGCCGGATCGTAGATGACCTGCGACCCGCTGAAATCGCCATTTTTCATGGCCGCCGTGGGGACCGTCAGGACCGGGAAGGAGATGGAGGCCGGACGGAGATCCTTGGCGTAGGTGAAATACCAGAAGGTCTTGTTGCGTCCGTCATAGACCTTCGGGATGAAGACTGGGCCGCCGATGACGCCGCCCGCTTCATTGAAGCGTTCCTTGGGGCGGAAGCCGGGGGTGCGCCCGACGGTGCGATTGTTGCTCCATCCGGCGGCGTTGAAGATGTCGCGGCGAAGGTTCCAGAAGCCGCCTCCGTGGAGACCGTTGTTGCCGGAGCGCGTCATGAAAACTTCGACGCCGCCGCCGAAGCGGCCGTATTCGGCAGAGTAGGTGCCGGTGAGCAGTTTGAATTCACCAAACTGTTCGGAGGCGGGAAAGTTGAACGAAACGCCGCCGGACTCGGGGATGGTGGCACTGCCGCCATCGATGAGAATTTCCTTGGCGCGTCCACCGGAACCGGAAATGGAGGTCTCCGCCGTGCCGGAACTGACGCCGGGCATGTAGCGGGTGAAGCTTTCCGGGTTGCGGATGCCGCCGGTAAACAGCGGCAGTGTGCTCATAAACTTGTTGGAAAAATTTTGTCCGCGAGTGGCATCTTGCGCTTCGAGAAGCGGGGCTTCGGCGGAGACTTCGACGGACTGCTGGACATCGCCCACTTCGAGCGACAGGTCGAGGACGAGGCGCTGTGCGACTCTGACTTCCAGGCCGGTGCGGAGTAGCTTCTTGAATCCAACTTGCTGGACATCAATTTCATACATTCCAGCCTGCAAACTGCCGAAAACGTACAATCCCGCTCCCGAGGTCACGGTTTCGGTAGCGACACCGGTATTTACATTCTTAGCGACTACTTTGGCATTGGGGACGGCGGCGCCCCCCGGATCGGTGACGGTTCCTGCAACGGAACCCGTGCTGACTTGGCCGAAGCACAGGGAACTGATCAACAGGAACACGACGACAAACATTGTCTTTGTGTTCATAAACCCCCTTTTTCTTTCTTGATAGACCTAAACGTGCCCCTAATAGTGGTACTAGGACGTTACTGAATTGTATTTTTATAGGAGCGGATCGTCAAGGAGAGAAGTGTAAAGAGAGTTTACTTTCGGAAGCGTGCTCCTTTTACTTCAGTAGGTTAGCGGCGGCGATTCCGGCGGCGGCGACGATACCGTCTTGATTGGACTGAACTCCGGAGACACCTATGGCGCCGATGAGTTCGGTGCCGGACATGATGGGGATGCCGCCTTCGACGGGCATGAAGCCGGGTAGGGCAAGCACCGCCTGGCGGCCGCCTGCAAGGGTATCTTCCTGTGCCTTGGTGGGGCGTTTGAACCGGACCGCCGCTTTGGCTTTGGCCTGGGCGACGTCGATGGAGCCGATTTGGGTGCCGTCGATTTTCTGGAGGTAGACGAGGTTGGCTCCGTCGTCGACGATGCAGATGACGACCGTCCAACCATTTTTCTTTGCTTCCGCTTCGGCGGCCGCGGAGATTTTCTTGGCGGCTTCAAGGGTAAGAGTTTTCTTTGTGGCGAGTTGGCCGGGCAGGGCGGCGGCGCACAGGAGCGCGGCGAGGAAGAGTTTGTTTGCAGGGAACATTCCAAGATGGTACAGCAGCGGCGGACTCATTGAGGCGCTTGGATCCTGGGGAGAAGAGGTGGCGGGAAGACTCGCGGGAAAGCGGGCGAGATTCCGGGTGTAGATGAATTCGGCGCCAGCCATACGGACGCCGTCGTGCGTGCAAAGGATTAGGGAAGCGTGATGCGTCCGGCGCAATCGGTGGTGAGCTCGCCGACCACGTTAAAGCTTTATAAAGATCTGCCGCCGGTAGAGCGCGTACGCAAACACGAACAACACTGCGACATTGGCGAGGCCGTAGA
>JBDTVQ010000319.1:0-8111 GCA_040007195.1 Acidobacteriota bacterium
GGTGAAAAATCCTCAAGCTTTGCAGGCGATCCGGGCGATGAAGGTGGGCGACCGGATATTTTTTTATCACAGCGGGGGCGTGTCGGCGGTGGTCGGGCTCGCCAAAGTAACGGGCGCGCCGCGTCCGGATCCCAAGAACGAGAAACTGGCGGTGGTCGACTTCGGGTTCGTCGCAAGCTTCGACGCGCCCGTTACTCTCGCCGAAATCAAGGCCGAACCGAAGTTCGCGGATTGGCAGTTGGTACGCAACAGCCGGCTGTCTACGATGGCGGCCCCGGCGAACTTCGTGGCATGGATGCGGAAGCGGTTTCCAAAGGTGAAGATCTAGGCACCACAGGCAAAGCCCGCCCTCTCTCTCGCCCGGGCCGCGGGAGGCCGCCGGAGGCGGTGGTAAACTGCAGTGTTCATGTCGCGGGTCTCTCTCTTTGTCACCTGCATCGTCGACCAGGTGTTTCCCAAGGTCGGCCTTGCGATGGCCGATGTCCTCGAACGGCTCGGCTACCAGATCGACTTTCCCGAAGCGCAAACCTGTTGCGGCCAACCGGCATTCAACAGCGGCTTTTGGGACGAAGCACGTCCCGTGGCAAAACACTTCATGAATGTATTCGACAACGCTGAATACATCGTGGTGCCGTCGGGTTCCTGCACGTCGATGTGCGGCCACCACTTCGCCGATCTGTTCCAGGACGATCCGGCGATGCTTACACGGGCGCACGCGATCGAGTCGCGAGTCTACGAATTTTCCAAGTTCCTCACCGAAGTCGCGAAGGTGGAAGACGTCGGCGCGAGTTTTCCGCATACGATCACCTATCACGACTCCTGCCACGCGCTGCGCGAGATGGGCATCAAAGCCGGCCCGCGCAAACTGCTTTCGAACGTGCGCGGCCTGACGTTGAAAGAGATGGACGTGGCCGAGGAGTGCTGCGGCTTCGGTGGCACGTTCTCCGTGAAATTTCCCGATGTATCGGGCGGCATGGCGCAAACGAAGATCGACAGTATTCTGCGCACTGGCGCCTCGCACATTGTGTCGATCGACTCCAGTTGCCTGATGCAGCTGCAGGGCGTCATCTCGCGGCAAGGCCTGCCGCTGCAGACGATCCACCTCGCCGAAGTTCTGGCCAGCCGGTAAGCCCACATGAATCCCATCCCTGTTGAAGCCATCCAAAAAGCCGTTGGCGATTCGCGTTTGCAGGCGGCCATCTACACTTCGACCGGCCGGTTGATAGAGAAGCGCGCGCACGCGATTGAGCCCGAAGAGATCGACGACTTTCAGGGCCTGCGGACACAGGCCAACGCGCTCAAAAAGCACGCCATCGACAATCTCGATTACTACCTGGAGCAACTCGAACGGAACGTGACCGCGCGCGGCGGCAAGGTGGTGTGGTGCCGCGACGCGAACGAAGCCGTGCAGTTCGTGCTGAATCTGGCAAAGGAAAAGGGCGTCAAGCGGATCGTCAAATCGAAGTCGATGACGACCGAGGAGATCGATCTCAACGAGCATCTGGAGCACGAGAAAATCGATGTAGTCGAGACCGACCTCGGTGAGTACATCCTGCAACTGGCGCACGAGAAGCCGTATCACATCGTCGCGCCGGCGCTGCACAAAACGCGTTACGACGTGGCCGACCTGTTCACGGAGACGCTGCATGTGCCACGTGAAGAGGATCCGGAAAAGCAGACGCAGATCGCCCGGCGCGTGTTGCGCGAGAAGTTTCTCACGGCGGAGATGGGCATCACAGGGGCGAACTTTTTGATCGCCGATTCAGGCGCAATCGCGATTGTCGAAAACGAAGGCAATGCGCGGCTGTCCAGTTCTGCGCCGCGCCTCCAGATCGCCATGGCGGGATTGGAGAAGGTGATTCCGCGCGCGCAGGATCTGGCGACGTTTCTCAAAGTGCTGGGTCGCAGCGCCACGGGGCAGCCCTTGACGGTCTATACGTCGTTCCTGAGCGGGCCGCGCCGTGAGGGCGAAATCGATGGGCCGGAAGAGTTCTATCTGGTGCTGCTCGACAATGGCCGCACGCGATTACTGGCCGACGAGAACAAGCGGCAGTCGCTCTACTGCATCCGCTGCGGGGCCTGCCTGAACCACTGCCCCGTGTATCGCAAAATCGGCGGGCACAACTATCCGTGGGTGTATTCGGGACCGATCGGCGCGATTATCTCGCCGCAGTTTCATGGCGTAACAAAAGACCCGTGGCTCCCTTTTGCATCGAGCCTGTGCGGGGCGTGCGCCGAAGTCTGCCCGGTGAAGATCGACATCCCGAAGGTGCTGCTGGAACTGCGCGCGGACATCACGCTCGCCAAGCGGCGCGAAGGCACAGGCGGTTTGGAACGGTTTGCGTTCCGCATGTTCTCGTATGTGATGCAGCGGCCGAAGCTATATGAGATGGGGGCGGCAATGGCAGCCTTTGTGTTCCCCGGTTCGCGCGGCAAGTGGCTGCGCTCGGTGCCCAGCCTGCTGCAAGCGCCGCCGATTAAAGGCTGGCTCAGCAAGCGCGACCTGCCGCCGCCGGCGTCGCGGAGTTTCCGGGCTTTGTGGCGCGAACGCCAGCGCGCGAAGGGGGCCGCATAATGGCTGCCGCGCGGGAAGAGATACTCGGCCGGATCCGCGGATCGCTGGGACGCACGAACGCCACGGGCGTGCCCGCTGGATTGCCTCCCGTGCGCCTGCGCATCCCCGAAGTGCCGCTCGAACGGCGCATCGAAAAGTTTCGCGCCGCGCTGGAGAAATTGAACGGCAAAGTCTATCGCGCCAGTTCGCGTGAAGATGCACGGTCGTATGTCGAGAGTCTGCTCGGCGGCCGCACGGCCGTTACTTCGAACGCGCCGTTGCTGGACGAGTGCGGCGTGAATAAGATCGCCAACGTGCGCCCTGGTGGCTCGGACCGCGAGGCTCTGCGTGAGATGTGCGCGACGCTTGACGCCGGAATCAGCTCAGCCGACTACGCGCTATCGGACACAGGCTCGCTCGTGATGATCTCCTCGAATGAGGAGGCCCGGCTGGTGTCCTTGCTGCCGCCGCTGCACATCGCGCTTCTGCCGCTCGACCGCTTGCTCACCGGACTGGACGAACTGTACACGCTGCTCCCGGTGCCGAGCGACCGCTCCAGTTCGATGGTCTTCATTACGGGGCCGAGCCGCACCGCCGATATCGAGCAGATTCTCGTGCGCGGCGTTCACGGGCCTGGCGAGATCCATGTTGTACTGGTATGAATGAGACTCACGGCCCTGTTCGCACTCATTGCCGTCACCTGCTCCGCTCAGGTTTTTGAAGTCGGCGGCCAAGGCGGCGTTTCCCGGCTTTCCTCTCGCACGATCGGTTCCGTTCCCGGAGCGAATGCGGGCGATCCGCGCTCGGAAGTGCAGTTGAAAGACGGCTGGCGATTCAGTTTGCGGGCGACTTTGAACACGGGCCGGTTCACCGGATACGAGTTCGGCTATGCCTACAACCGGACGCACCTTCTGGTCAACGGTGAGGACAACGGCGGCATGGCCATTCACCAGGGACTCTTCAACTACATGCTCTACGCGCTACCTGAAGGGAAGCGTGTGCGCCCGTTCGCCACTGGTGGAGCGAATTTTTCCAACTTCATTCCGCCGGGCGCGTCGGTGACCAGCGGGGGCGGCGACAATAAGTTCGGCTTCAACTATGGCGGCGGCGTCAAGGTGATTCTCACCGATACGCTGCTGTTGCGATTGGATGCGCGGCAGTACCAGACCCCCAAACCATTTGATCTGGTGGGCGCCTCGGGCTGGCTGAAGCAGTTGGAAATTTCCGTGGGCATCAGCTTCTACCTTCACTAATGGCCATCACCTCGCACGCAACCGCCGAAGGCACGGCACGCTTGGCAGCGCGATTCACGGAGGCGCAGGCCAATGGGTTCTATCGCAAAGTGGAAGGGCTGGCGCTCTCCACGCTCGGCCTCGGCTCATATCTCGGCGCAATGGACGAGGCCACCGATCGTGGGTATGAGTCGGCCGTCACGGCCGCTGTCGCGGGCGGCATCAACTTCTTCGATACCTCGCTCAACTACCGCCATCAGCGCTCGGAGCGTAACATCGGCGCGGCGCTGGGGGCCCTCCTGGATAAGGGCGCGCTGGCACGCGATGAGTTCGCCGTCTGCACCAAAGCCGGATTCCTGGTGCCCAATGCACTGCCGGATCTTCCACCGCAGTCGCTCGAAATCGTGGGCAATTCCCACTCGATGCATCCAGCGTTTCTCGAGCATCAACTTGCCGCTAGCCGCGCGAACCTGAAACTCGACACTCTCGACGTGTTTTATCTGCACAATCCCGAATCGCAACTGGCGACGATGCCCGCGGATGCCTTTTATGAACGCGTGACACGGGCGTTCACGCAATGCGAAGCCATGGTGGCGCGGGGCTGGACGCGTTTCTACGGCACGGCGACATGGAGTGGCTTCCGCAAAAAAGCGGGCGAGTCTGGCGGGCTCGACATCGAGCGTCTGCTCGCCTGCGCCGTGGAGGCGGGCGGAAAATCGCACCACTTTCGCTTCGTGCAACTGCCATTGAATCTGGGTATGTGCGAGGCGCTCTCAAATGGCTTGCTATTGCGCCTGCAAGACCTTGGCGTGCACGCGGTCGCCAGCGCCAGTCTGCATCAGGCGCAATTGGCGTCGGGCCTTCCCGCGGGATTGTCGCACGTGCTTCCCGGCCCCACAACGGATGCGCAGCGCGCGATTCAGTTCACCCGATCCGCGCCCGGCATCTCCATCGCACTGACGGGCATGAGCCGCGTCGAACACGTCGTCGAAAACCTCGGCATCGCCTCGTTCCCGCCCGCCACACGGGAGCAGTTCGATCGCATCTTCGAGTAGACGCCATGCTGCTCCGGGACCCCGAGATTTGGCAGCGAGACAGCGGTGCATCGCTCGATGAATGGCTCGCAGCGTTGCACAATACCCCGGCCGTGTTCCTGGTGCACGCGGCTGAAGGCGAACCATACTTGGGGCGCACGGGCCTGATTCGCCGACGCCTGCTGCGCCTGCTCGCCGAGCGAAAACACACGAGCCGCATGTTGAACCTGCGCGAGGTGGCTCAGCGCATTGAAGTGTGGCGCACGGCTTCGACCATAGAGACGGCGCTTATCTCCTACACGCTCGCGCGCCGTCATTTCCCCGATACCTACGAGCGCCAACTGCGCCTGCCCAAGCCGCCGTACGTGAAGCTGATTTTGACGAACGTGTTTCCCCGAACGATGGTGACGACGCGCCTCGGCGGCCGTTCGCGCTACTTCGGACCGTTTCGCAATCGCGCGGCGGCGGATGCGTTCGAGAAGGCGTTCCTCGACTTGTTCCAAATTCGACGCTGCCAGGAGGATCTCGAACCGTCACCCGAGCACCCGGGCTGCATCTATGGCGAAATGCGTATGTGCCTGCGGCCGTGCCAGGACGCGGTGTCGAAAGAAGAGTACGCAAGCGAGGTGTTGCGCGTGGACGATTTTCTGCGCTCCTCCGGGCATTCGCTCCTCGAATCGACGCGCGTGTCGCGCGACCGCTTGAGCGAGTCGATGCACTTCGAAGAGGCTGCACGGGCGCACGCGATGCTGGAAAAGGTCCAGGGCATTGCGCGTCTGTCAGGTGAGTTGGCGGCTGATGTCGACAGGCTGCACGGAGTGGCGATCACGCGCAGTATCGAGTACGAAGAAGTGTCTTTGTGGTTTCTGCTGAAAGGCTGCTGGCAATCGCCGCGTGCCTTCACCCTTGCCAATACGGCCGAGGGCCGCCCCGTGCCCATCGACGCGCGCTTGCGCGAAATCGCCGCCGGACTGCCCGCCACCCTTTCTCTGCGCGACCGGCAGGACCACCTTGCGATTCTCTCGCGCTGGTTCTTCTCCAACTGGCGTGATGGCGAATGGATTCCCTTCGATTCGCTTGAGTCGGTCCCTTATCGCAAATTGACGAACGCAATTCACCGCGTGGCATCGGGCAAAGCGGATACACCGGCGCAGGCGATGCTGCAATTCCCACCTCCCAGCGCTGGACCTGAGCGACAATGAAACCGCTCGATTAGGGTAGCTCTTCCAGATCCAACAAATCCTTGGTTCGGCCCGTCGATCGCTTGTTGATTTTCATCCTCGAGCGAGATAACGGGGATTGCCAAATCGCCGTCTTCCATCAAGACCCGCCTCGGCCAGCAATCTTCAAACTCGACACCCGTGATGGCGCGCATTACCTCAATGCGCAGCGGCGGCACACCCATCCGCAGCATCGCATCTGGCGCATCCAAACAGGTCTCAGAGGCCTCCGTGAAGCCGAACTCCCGGATCGCACCCACGACGCGCTTGCGATTTTCATCCTGTCCCGAGATCCACACGTCCATGTCGACTGTGTTGCGAACATAGCCGAAGGCGTTCACGGCGTACCCGCCAATCAGCAGGAATCGAACTTCATGGTCCAGTAGTAATTTCAAGAACTCTCTGAAGTCGGGTGGTATCCGGGTCGTAGTCATTCATGACCTGCCTTGTCAACTCAAGCGCGGCAAGCCGCTCCTGCATAGTTTTGGAGCGCCAGTATTCTTTGGCGTCCGATGGGGTGGAGGCAGAAACGATAGAGAGAGCCGTCCGGTCCATCTTCGCTTCGTCTAGCAGCGACATGAATTCATTCTAGCCATCCGCCGGCGCTGTACACTTCCCTCATGCGGCTTTGCCTGGTCCTCGCTTCGCTCTTCACATTCGCGGCATTCCCGCAGACGGATAAGATCTTGAAAGCCCTGCAGCGCGGCGGGCATGTGATCGTCATGCGGCATGCGAGTTCACCGCGCGAGTTGCCAGCGAAGGAGACGGCGGTGGCGGGGAACTGGAATCAAGAACGGCAGTTGGACGAGGCTGGACGGCTCGGAGCGGCGGCGATGGGCGTGGCGCTGCGGCGGCGGAAGATTCCGATCAGTGCCGTCTTTTCGAGTCCCACGTTTCGCGCGCAGGAGACGGCGAAGTATGCGCAGCTCTTGTTGCCAAAGTTACAAGCGGAGCTGGGCGATGGCGGCCAGAATATGGGCGTCGCGACGACGGCGCAAGTTGAGTGGCTTCGAGAGTTCGTGCGCACGGCGCCGCGCGGGGGAAACACCGTGGCGATCACGCACCAGCAGAACATCGCGGCCGCGTTTCCCAATGTGAAGCCGTTGCTCGCCGAGGGTGAAGCGCTCGTGTTCCGGCCCGGTGGTGCCGACGGCACGACGCTGTTGGGCCGAATCAAGGTCGACGAATGGGGTCCGGCGCTGCCCGAGCCGAAAGCCGTCGTCCTGAAGACTGACGATGGCGGGACGATCCACGGCGATCTTTATGGTGCGGGCGCCAGGGGCGTGGTGTTGGCGCATGGCGGGCGCTTCAACAAAGAGACCTGGATCGTGCAGGCGCGCGAGCTCGAAGCCGCCGGCTATCGTGTATTGGCGATCGATTTTCGGGGCTATGGAGAATCGACCGGTCCGGGGAGGGACGATCCGATGGGCGCGCCGTTGTGGCAGGATGTTCTCGCGGCCGCGCGACATCTCCGGGCGAATGGCGCGAAGACGGTGGCGGTAGTTGGCGGCAGCATGGGCGGCGACGGCGCGTCGGGCGCGCTGGTGCATGGCAAGGCAGGCGAAATCGATCGCGTCGTACTCATCGCTTCTGAACCCAGCTTCGAACCGGAAAAATTGAACGGACCAAAGTTGAATATCGTCTGCCGTGACGACATACAGGGCGAGAAGACGCCACGCCTGCCTGGGATTCGCGCCAAGTACGACCGGATGCCGGAGCCGAAAGAGCTGATCATTCTTCCCTGTTCGGCGCATGCACAGTTCATCTTTCAAACGGACCAGGGTCCGCGCCTGATGCGCGAAATTTTGCGCTTTCTAGCGAACCCAAACTAAGACCGAGGCGCGACTGGTGCGCGAGCCGACGCGAAGGGTCACAGGCACGGGCCGGGGTACCGCGGCGGCGGTGATTGAAGACGGAAGCTGCGCGTTCACTTGCACAAGGCCCGTGAAGCCGGGCACCTCCCCCGCAAAGAGCACTGTGGCCGTTTGATTGTCGATGGTCACGCTTGCGGGCAGTGTAAGCCGGGGATGCGGAGTGGGTGCGGCGTGTCCGGCAAGGCCGGGCGGGGTGG
>JBDTVQ010000320.1:0-8077 GCA_040007195.1 Acidobacteriota bacterium
TGTAGTTGGAAGTGCCGTCGCCGGCCCGCTGGCCCATGTTGATGGAGAAGTTGGTCCACTTGCGGCCAGTCGGATCGTTGGCCGCACGAGCCAGGCACTCGGTTGGGCCGGGTGCGCAACTGTTCACACGGACGGTGCGGGAGAGGCTGCGGCCGATATTACCTGCATAGGTGAGGCGCACTCCGAGGCGGCGTGCGAAATCCTTTTCGACGGTCAGGTTCCACGAGTACGTTTTCTGCATGGGGTAATCGGGGGCAAAGCCGTCGAGCGTGGTGAGCTGTGTATCGGCGCCGGCGGCGGAACTGTTGGCGGTGGGATTGGTGAAGGTAAAGATGCTGTTCACGTCAACGTTTTGCGAGATCAGCAACGGTCGCGTCAATTGCGCGCGGCGGATGAAAGGCGCGACGTTGATCGAGTTGCGGAATTCGTTGATGGTGTAATCGACGTTGTAGACACCGAAGCCGCCGCGCAGAACGAGGTCGGAGCGGAGTCGGTAGGCGGCGCCGAGGCGGGGAACGAAGTCCCAATTGTTCGGACGGATGAAGGTGTTGGGAACGCCCGCCGCGGAAGCTTCGATGTAGCGGTCGGAGAACTGTTTAAACACGGGGTGGATGAGGCCCGAGCTTCCGTCGGGAATGATGATTTTTCCGGTGACGAAGTCGCCCACGGCGGCGCGTTTGTTGTATTCGCGGAAGAAGCCGAAGTTGTCGTAGCGCAGGCCGAAGTTCAGCGTAAGGCGCTGGGTAACCTTCCAATCGTCCTGCAGGAAGAAGCTCCAGTTCTTCTTGTCGTGATAGCCGCCGCGCTCGCCGATTGTGACGTCAGTCGAGTTGGGGTAGCCCAGGAGGAAGTCGGCAAAGGCATCACCCGTGGCCGATGTCGTCGAGCGTGCGTTGTTGAAGTCGGACGAGGTCGTGAAACGGCCGTAGGGCGGCGAGGCAAGCTCCGTGGTCTTCACGCCCCACAGATATGTGAAGCCGGCCTTGACCGTGTGATTGGCGATCGTCTTAGTGATCGTGGGATCGATTGTGTAGTTGTAGTCGGCGCTGTAGTTGAACAGAAGGCGGTCGAACAGGTTCCCAATTCCGACGGCGTTACTTCCGACCGCGATGGCCGGGGGGCCAGCAAAGGGAGACTCGGGATTGAGATCGCGGATGGCTACGGGAAACTTCGAATCGCCCAAGGACGGGATGTTCTTGAACGGCATGTTGCGGTAAGTGACCTGGAACACGGCGATCGTGGTGGGGCTAATGATGCGCGTGTAGTTCGCCGACACCACTTCGTTCCACTGGTTCTTTTTGCTCGCGCCCATCGCGCCGGGCACTTGGCCTTCATAGCGCGACGCCTGATCGAGGTGCGCGATGGTGGTCTTGGCGAAGATCTTGTCGTTCTGAGTGAAGTTGTGATCGACACGGAGGTCGTATTTTTCGGAGTTATCGATCTGGGGCTTGAAATACGCGGCGTTGAAGTCGGCAACGCGCCCTGGTTGCGGCGCGTCGGGAATGGATTTCAACAGTTCGAGCGAAACCGGATTCAGGCGCGAGCCGGGAATTACGTTTCCGGCAAACGGCTGGTTGCCGTTCAGCGGATCGAGTGGAGTTACTGGCGCGGGCCGGCCCTGCGCGTCGGTTCGCAGCAGGTAACTGCTGAGGTTCCCCGAGCGCTCTGCCGCGGTTGGATAGCGCACGTTCTGAATTAGTCCCGCAGTGTGGCGGAACATGTCGGCGGAAGCGAAGAAGAATGTCTTGTCCTTCTTGATGGCCCCGCCGAGAGTACCGCCAAACTGGTGGCGAACGAACGACGTCCGGGCCGGAGCTTCCCAGCGGCGGGCGCCCATGCCTCCTGACCGGTAGAACTCGAACGCGCCGCCATGATACTCGTTCGTGCCGGCTTTCGAGGCCACGATGACTTGCGTCGGCTGAAAGTATTCGGCGTTGCCGCCACTCGACGTGAAGCGCACTTCGGCGATTGCATCGATGGAAGGAATGTTCAAATCAGCGCGGCGATCGATGCCGTCGATGGCCGGCCAACCGGTTGTTTGGAACGGAGCGACACCGGCGCCGTCGGCGCTGACTTGCATGGCGCTGCGGCCGCCTTGGTTAAAGGTTCCGCCCACTACGTCGGTGGATCCCGCGGGCACGCCTGCCGTTTGACCCACAAGCGTTTGGATCTCCCGCACGATCACGGGCAGGTTCTTCAACTGCACCTCGTAGCGAGAATTGCCAACGGTTGCGTTTTCGGTTTCGATGGCCACGGGACGGTCTTGCACCGTCACCGATTCGGAGACGCTGCCAACCTCGAGCACAAGATCCACCGTGAGCGAAGAGTTCACGTCGATGCGCAGATTGCGTTGGACGGCGGATTTGAATCCGTCCTTATGCGCCTCCAGCGAGTAGTTCCCCAATGGAAGCGGAGAGACTACATACACTCCAGAATTGTTGGCAGACGTTTTTCGCACGTCACCGGTGCCCGTATTTGTGATCGTGATGTTCACGTCCGCGACAGCTAAGCCAGACGAGTCCGTTACAGTGCCGCTGATGCGGCCCAGACCCGTCGATTGTGGCAGCGCCATCGGCAAGTAGAGCGCTACAGTAAAAGCGAAACGTAGGATTTTACTCATTCACCTATCCCCCCGATCGGAAATGGCCACTACAGTGTGACCGATAGAGAGAATATAATATATCAAATAGGTTTAGTTTGCGTCTCTTGCTCCCTGGATTGCCTAAACGCGTTGCGTGATAGTATCCGTAACCATGCGTCTCCTCTTGATCGCCGCAGCATTACTTCTCCTCTCCTGCGCAGGTAAACCACCAGAAGTGCCCATGGCAGCGGAGCCGGCCGAACCGGAAGCCTCTGTTGCCACGATCGTGGCGTTCACCGAAGGCCCCGCGCAAGGGCCGGACGGTTTGATCTATTTCACCGACGTCACGAACAATCGCATCCTGCGTTTCAATCCGGCCATTCGCAAGCACGAGGTGTTTCGTGGCGATTCGAATCGCACGAACGGACTGCTGTTTGACGGGCAAGGCCGGTTGATCGCCTGTGAGGGCTCCGACGGAGAACACGCCGCTCCACGCGTGACCCGAACCGATATGAAGACGGGAAAGGTTGAGGTGATTGCAGGGCAGTTCGAAGGGAAATCGTTCAACGGTCCCAACGACGTCACGATCGATTCGAAGGGCCGGCTGTACTTCACCGATCCGGCGCCCGATGCGACGTCCGTGGCAGCGGCGAAACCGGCGAATGCGACCGGCGTGGCGGGCGTCTACCGGATCGACGCCGACGGTAAGATTGCGCGCCTACTGGCCGCGCCCGATACCGAGTGGCCGAATGGGTTGGTGATCTCGCCCGACGATAAGACGTTCTACCTGATCGAAGCGCACAAGACCGAAGGCGGCACGCGGGCGATTCGCGCCTATGACCTGTCGCCGGAGGGCACGCTCTCCAACCGGCGGGTACACTACAACTTCTATCCGGGCCGCAGCGCGGACGGCATGGCGATTGATGTGGAGGGCAATATCTATGCGGCAGCGGGACTGCACCAGCGCCGCGGAACGCATGAGACGCTCGACACCAAGTGCGGCGTCCACGTAATTTCGCCGCAAGGCAAGCTGTTGCGCATGATTCCGATACCGGAAGACACGATTACGAACACAGCCTTCGGCGGGCCGGACAATAAGACGATCTATGTGACGGCCGGGAAGACGCTCTTCCAGATTCAGAACGCAATCGCCGGAATGAATCGCTAAGGGCCACCGGGGCTCAAGCCACCAGGTGGCCGAGCTTTTTGGTGGCCGTGGGGAATTTGCCCAGGCCGGCGCCCAGCACATCATCAGCTAGGGTCAAGTAAACATCGCCCACGGTGCCCGTGACGCGCGTGTGCCGCCCCTTGGCCAACTTCTTCGTACCGCCTGCGACGATCATCGCCAGACCGCTGTTCTTGTGCGGATTGGCTTCGGCGTGTTCGTGCACGTAGGCCAGCACGGTATTGTCGAACACCGAGCCGTCGCCTTCGGGAATGGACTTCAGTTTGGCGACGAGATAGGCGAACTCTTCGACGTGCCATTTGCAGATATCGCGCAGCACGCGCTGCCCTTCGACGCCGTCGGCGCCGGGGGCCTTTCCGTCGGCGTGCGTGTAGTCGTGGTGGCGGGCCGAGGTGTAGCCGAGCCAGGGGAAGCGGGAGAGTCCCTGACACTTGGTCAACATGTAGGAGGCGACGCGCGTCTGGCGCGTGACGAGGGCCTGCACGAGCAGATCGCTCTGGAGTTTGGCGATGCGCGGCCAATCCTTCATGTCGCCGTCGAAATCAGGTGGATCGACGCGCGCGTATTCGGGCGGCAATCCCGCGATGGAGCGCTCCATATCGCGAATGCCAGAAAGATGCTCGTCGACGCGCGCTTGATCGTCAGCCGGAAGCTTCTTCTTGAGCAGCGTGGCGTCTTCGCGTACGGCATCGAGGATGCTGCGTTTGCGATTGACCCAGCCCTCTTCGCGCTCACCAAAGAGGCGGTCGAACAAGCGGTGCGGGATCATTTCGGGCGGAAGGGCGCGTTCATAGCCGGACCAGCTCATATTGCGCTGCATGCTTTCGCCGAACGACTCTTGCGAGACGCCGATTTGCAGCGAGCGGAAGCGCGAGTCGTCACCGAGCTTTGCGGCGATCACCTGGTCGATTGAGGGGCCGCTGGGACCGCGCCCGGTGAACTGCGTGCCCGTCATCAGGCCGCTCATGGAGTTCGTGTGGCCGTTGCCCATGCCCTTTGCCGCGGCGTTGTCGACACCGCTCAGGACGTGGAAGTCTTCGCGAAACGGGGCCAGCGGCGAGAGGCACGGCGTCATGGCGTAGTCAGCGCCTTCTTCGGTGGGAATCCAGTAGCGCTCAGGGATTCCGTTGCCGTTGAACCAAAGAATGAAGCGGCTCTCGATGGCCTTCTCAGCCACGGCTGGACCGGGGGCCGCGTAGGCAGTACCATGCGAATTGAACATCGCAACCAGCGGAGGAAGGCCAACCGCAACCGATGACCCGGCTGCCGTTAGACCCTTCAATAACAGCCTGCGGGAAAGCCTAACGCGGTTTGTGATTACTTGCGACATGAACAGCCTCTCCTGAATCGGGGAATGCCCGCATCCGCATTAACGAGACGATTAGCTCCTTGAATCGGAACTGCGAGCCTCGAAAATCATCGACGATTTTGCGGATGACCGGCCGGTCTGCCGGTGTTTCGATCCTTCCAAGAGTGTATCGAAAATATTGTTTCACAACGCATTCCTGGCATTGCGCACTTTGCGCGAGCACGGCGCCGAGTTGTGAAGGCGAAGTGAATTGCGAGTTGGAAAGACCGGCGACATACCCGGCGGGGTCGATATCCAGGTCCACGGTATTCATTTTGCCGCGCCGGTCGTCGCTGCCGTCCTTGCGATGGGCCACGGCGAACTGCAGCTGGAATTTTTCGCGCCGCGCCCCGATGGCATCGAAGCGTTCGAGACCAAAGCCGATCGGATCGATCAGCTTGTGGCAAGTGGCGCAACTGGGGTTGGTGGCATGCTCGCTCATACGGTCGCGATTGGTTTGCGGCCTGGCTTCGGTGACCGCCGGAAGATTTGTATTCACGCCGGCGGGCGGGTCCGGAACGTGCTGGCATAGGAACTGCTCGCGCACGAAGAGGCCGCGCGCCGTGGGTGAGGAATCCTCCGGTTTAGCGGTGAGTGCAAGAAACAGCGTCTGGCCTAGCAGGCCCGCGCGTTCGGAGCCGGCAGGAAAGTCTACGCGGTCGAATTCTTTGACAGGAGGCGTCACTCCGTAAATGGCCGCTAGTTCCGAGTTCACATAGCCGTAGGCGGCGGTGAGCAGGTTCATGAAATTGCGGTCGTTCCAGACGAGGTCGCCAATGAAGAGGCGAGCCTCTTCGGTCATGGCGGCAGCTGTTTCGCGGGTGAATTGGGGGAACTTGCGACGGTCCTTGCTGGCAGTGAGAATGCGGTCGAATCGTAACCATTGGCTGACGAATTCGTTGAGCGACTCTTTTGCCCGTGGATGATCGAGCATGCGCCGCGAAATCTTTTCGATGCCCTGCGGCGAATTCAGTTCACCTCGGCCGGCCGCTGCGAACAGTTCGGCATCGGGCATAGTGTCCCACAAGGCGTAGGAGAGGCGGTTGGCGGTGACGTACGGCTTTGCCTTCGAATCGGAGGAATCATCGAGGCGGAAGAGAAAGCTCGTCGATTGCAGCATCGCCTCGACGGTCAGTTGCGCTCCCTGGAGCAGATCGGACTCCTTGGCCATTAACGCTTCATAGCGCTTCTGTTCGGCCGGTTCGAGAGGCCGCCGGAAAGCCTTTAGACCGAATTCGCGAATAAAGCGCGAGCGGCAGGCGGCTGTTGCCGTTTTGCAGGGGATGAGACCGTGTGTGTCGCCGCCGCGGAAGGCATTGCGCGCAAGCTTCTCAGCGGAGGCGCTGTAGGCTTCGATCAGCAACGGCGAAAGATTCTGCGTCTGCGTTTGGTTGCGGAAGCCGTTGACGAAATCTTCGGGCGGAAACTGGTTTGCGGGCGAGGTCTGGTCGCCGAGCAGATCGCGGACAGTGTTGTTGTACTGGCTGTGCGTGAGACGGCGCAGTTCGAGGACCTTGTTTGCGTGTCCTTTGCCGGAGTCCTCTTCTTCGCGGTACTTTAACGCGGAAGTTAGTTCGACGCCCGAAAGTTGCGTCAGGTGGGTAATCCACTTCTTGAGAACGGCTTCGTCTTCACTGCCGGGCTTGATGCGTTCGCCGCCGGCGTGGGGCGTCCGATTCGTCGGCTTGCGCAGAAGCAACGACTCGGCCGGGTGTTCGCGATCAATCAGGTTTACGAGCGAACGTCCGAAGGCCTCGACTCGTTCCGGCGCCGCGCCTGCGTCGGGGAAGTGAAGGCGCGTGGGTGAGGCCACGCCATCGGCGGTGTGGCATGACCGGCACTCGGCCTTTTCCAATACCTGAAATAAGCCTGAGCCGAACGGGCCATCCTGGGCTCGTGCCGGCGCGACGCCGAATGCGGCCATAGCCAATACCAGAGTGGTCAATGAACGCCGCTTCACCATCATGTTCTATCACTATATCCCGTCCTCAGGCAGTGCCCAAAACGGTCTCCGGCATGGGCATGGATGGTATATTGGCGGTCACACAACCATTGTGCATAGCTTCATGTTCCGAATCATCGCCGTAGCCCTGATTGCAGGCTCCGGTGCCTTTGCCGCCTCCGAGCGTGAACTGGCCGAGTGGGTCATTCGCTGGGAAGGCCGCGTAATGGTGGAAGGCAGCCGCCAGCCGATTGCCGAGCTGTCTCAGATTCCCGCAGGGAGTTTCGAAATCACGGGGATAGACCTGACGGGTTCGGTGATGCGCCCGGTGGAACTGGCGAAATTGAGCGGGCTGACTACACTGCGCGAGCTCTATCTGCCTGGTCCGGTGTGGAATCCGGGCGGAGGCAACGAGGACGACAACGAGGCGTTCCAGGCGCTATCGGGCCTCAAGAGCCTGGAGAAAATCGCCTTCGGTTGGCATTTCGCAGCGCAAATTAATATCAAGGACTCCGGATTTAAGTATCTGCTTGGGTTGACCGAGATGAAGGACCTGCGCTGCACGCAATGCCGCCTGACCGACATTAACTTGGGGTCGATGACGAAGCTGCGCAGCCTGGATCTGAGCTACAGCCCGTTCAACGACAAGGGCATGGAAGGCTTGGCCGGATTGAAAAACCTACGGCGGTTGATTCTACGCGACACCATGGTGACCGACGATGGCTTGAAGCATTTGGCCGGGCTGACTGAACTGGAAGAGCTCGATCTCACAGGCACGCGCACGAGCGATCGCGGCATTGAGTTCCTTCGCGGCATGCCGAAGATGCGGAAACTGAACCTGCTGGGCGCGCGGGCCACGGACGCCAGCATGGAGATCGTGGCGGGCATGAAGCATCTGGAAGTATTGAATCTCTACCGGACGCGGGTCACCAACTCCGGACTGGCGCGATTGCAGGAGTTGAAGGAACTATCCGACATCGACCTTCGCTACAGCCGGGTGACGCCGAATGGAGTCGACTC
>JBDTVQ010000321.1:0-8074 GCA_040007195.1 Acidobacteriota bacterium
TTGCCGGACGGGTAGCTGAACTCCTTCTGGCCCGTGTGCACAAATACCGGTTCGTGTGGAATCTCGCCGTAATAGATTTCGGGCCGCGTCAGCTTCAGATTCGCCGCTTTGATCTTCGGCGGCGCGTCCTGTACGAAAAATACCGGCAGCCCATCGGCGGTAATCCGGTTGGCCTCCGCCATCACCATGCCATAGCCGTGCGTGTAGATGAAGTGGGGATTGATCCACCCCTTGCGCGCGTCCGGCAACTGGCGGATATCCAGTTCACGCGGGCTCAACAGCACCTGCCGCAACTGGCCGTCGATCATGTAGCGGTCCACGTCGGTGTCGGGAAATGCGTAGTACGGGCGGAGCGCCTGTATCTGCGTCGTCGTGTCGTGAAAAGCCCGCCAATCCCACAGCCGCACGTTGTCGATCAGTGGCTTGTGCCGCGCGATATCGATCCGCGCTTCCAGACGTGCCGGAAACTCGGTTTCGGTCACCCGCTTCGATAACCCATATGCCCGGCGAGTTGCCTCGATGTGCCGTGCGATATAAGGGCGCTGCAGCGAAATCTCGTTCGGCCGAACATACACGGCATTCACCGCGCCTGGAACCAGTGCCAGCGCGAGATAGGCGATTCCCGGCAGGATCAACGCCTTCAACTGACCCGCCATGACGCCCACCGCCGCGGCCAGCAACGTCCCAAAGAGAAACCACAGCAGCGGCAACACAACACGCTCATCCACATAGTCCACGCCCACCAGAAAGCCGTGATCGCTGTTCAACAGGTCGTAACGCTCCAGTGCCACGCCCACCGCGACTGCCACCAGCACGGCCGCCAGACTCGCCCGTAGAAACCACGACTCCAACCCCAGCTTCGAACGCAGCTCCGAAAAATCGATTGTCTCGATCCCTTCACCGGGCCGCAGAAACGACCGCAAGTCGGCAAGCCGCGCCGTAAGCCAGTTCACCAACGCCGCAAAGAGCGTAACCGCCAGTGCGTAATTCCTCACGCCGCGCCAGAACGGCAGGTCAAACAAATAGAACGCCATCGGCCTGCCAAACACCGGATCCACCCACCCATCGCCGGGAATGCCTCTCGACCCGAAATAGCGCACGACGGTCCAGTTGTCGATCGTAATCAACGCGATCAATGCCGAGACCACGAGCAACGCCCCCGCGATCGCCAAACGAAACTGCCCTCCGCCGCCCACGCGCACCGGCCCGCTTCGCGAACCGATCTTGTGCGCCGCGTACAACACCACAAACGCCACCAACGCTCCGCCCGCTATGGGCAGCACGCCATAGCTCCACATTCTCCACCACGTCTCGACCTGCCCGATCTCCTGCCACCACAGAAAATCGATGTACGTTGCCGCCACGCTACGCGCGCTTAACAACAGCAGGAACAGCCCAATGACAGTCAGCGGAAGGAAGCCACCGGGGCGTCGCGGAGGAGGATATACAATTTCTGGGTAAGCGCTCACTGGCACCTACTATAGCGACCTTACGCGTCGAACACCTTCACGCCGTTCTTCAGCGCCACCTCGCGCATGCGCCCATCAAGGGTGGCAAGCTCGATACCTTCGCGGGCGGCAAGCGCAACATATGCGGCATCGTACGCGGTAAGCCCGTACTGCCGGGCCGCCGCTGCTCCGTCACGAATCGTCTCGAGAGCCCCTGTACGCTCCACTCTGATTGTCAAACGTGACAAGCCGTCGAGAAATGCCGTCTCTTCCGCGATGGTGATTCGTTGGCGGCGAAAAGCAATTGCAAGGCCATTGGCAACCTCTCTCGGCCACAGCTCAGGTACATACAGCGCCTCGTCTTCAGCGCGTGCCAGCACTACGTCGGCATAGGTGCTCAGTTCATCGGGCAGAGCCCATGCAAGTGCGACCGAGGCGTCGACGACGATCATCTATCGTCGCCCGTACTCTACGTAGTCCTTGACTGTCCAGCCCTCGGGATCAGGTTTGACTCGCGAACGGAGCTTCCGCATCTGCTCCACGACGCTGCCCACCCCAGGATTCTCATCGTTACGATGCTCGGCACTGGCTGCCGCCGAATTAGCCTTCTCAATGGCAAGCTTCTCCACCCAGGCCTCGACCGTAACACCGTGTGCGGCCGCCTGCCGCGCGAGCAACTCGGCGCTTTTCTCCGAAATCTGGATCGTCTGGCTCACAGCCTGATTCTGCCTCTCATTTCAAGCATAGGCCATCGTGGTCGTGAAGTCGCAATCTCCATCCTGGCGCTCGGCCTCGTCACTAACTCCAAAACCTCCACCATTTTCTTACTTGGTCGGCGTTATTGGATGGCCCTGTTTCCTGCCGCCTCAGTATCGGAGGCGTCAATAAGATGTCCTCCAGCTTTGAGCCGCCATACAGAGATCATCCCGCCCAGGCCTGCGCTCGAACTCCCCCGCGTAAAATCCTTCACGGCCATCCAAACCGGCTCCGAGCTTACGATTCAACGCTTCGCTGACACAGCCGTTCGTTAAACATCGGTGGAATGTCTTTGGAAAGTGCGCGCCGCAGGTTCCAACAGCACCCTGCAAGACGCCATCGGGACAAACTCGAACAGGCTCGCCGCAAGTACAAGCTAGATTTCAGCTTCGACAAGCGCCTGATGGATATCTGCGTCTTCCATTTCGGGCGTGTCACGAAATTGCTGAACAGCCCCCGCAATGGCGGTCTCCATAACTTCAACCGCTCAACGATTCGCCCCTACCGCTGCCAAACAATCTTGCCGTTCACCACCGTCGCCACCGGCCCGCCCACATACGTATGTCCATGAAACGGCGAGTTCTTGCTCCTCGACTGCGTCTTGTTCACATCGTATGTCCACGAACTCGTCGTATCGAACACCGTCACGTCCCCTGCCGCGCCCACCGCAAGCGTTCCCCGGTCGAGCTCCATCACCCGCGCCGGACCCGTCGTGAACAGCTCCACCATCTTCTTCAGCGTGATCTTCCCCGGATGCACCAACTGCTCCAGCGTAATGCCGATCGCCGTCTCCAGCCCCGTTATCCCAAACGGGCATCGCTCGAACTCCTGCATCTTGTCGCTGCCGGCATGTGGCGCGTGATCGGTCGCAATCACCTCCACGGTGCCGTCCACCAACCCGCTCAATACGGCGCTCACGTCGTGCTTGCCCCGCAGTGGAGGTTTCATTTTGAAGTTCGAATCGTACGCCACGGTGTCGCAATCGGACAACACAAAATGATGTGGAGTCGCCTCGCAGCTCACCTTCATTCCGCGCGCCTTCGCAAAACCCACCATCGACACCGCATGCTGCGTCGAAATGTGCGCCACATGAAACCGCGCGCCAGTTAACTCGGCGAGCAGAATGTCGCGCGCTACCATCACATCCTCGGCGGCCGACGGAATGCCGCGCAGTCCGCGCCGCACGCTCGTCTCGCCCTCGTGCATATCGCCGCCCGCGCTCAGGTTCAGGTCCTCGCAGTGGTCGATAACGGGAATCCCATGCCCCTTGGCCAGCTCCATCGCACGCCGCATCACGCGCGAGTTCATCACCGGGCGCCCGTCGTCGGAGATCGCCACCGCGCCCGCCTTCACCATCGCGCCGATGCTCGCCAGTTCCTCGCCCTGGCTGCCCTTCGTGATCGCGCCAATCGGATAAACGTTCACCACGGACTTCTGCTTCGCCCGCTCGATGATATAGCTCGTCACCGTCGCGCTATCATTCACCGGCGACGTGTTCGGCATGCAGCAAACACCCGTGAATCCGCCCGCCGCGGCCGCCCGCGCGCCCGTTTCAATCGTCTCGGCGTACTCAAATCCCGGCTCGCGAAAATGAACGTGAATGTCCAGGAATCCGGGCGCCACCACCATGCCGCTGGCATCGAAAACTTCCGCGTCCACCGGCACATCGAGGTTTACGCCCACTCCCGCCACGCGACCGCCCGACAGGTACACATCGCACACCGCATCCAGCCCCGAGGCCGGATCCATCACGCGCCCATTACGAATCACCAGCATCGATTCACTCACGAAAACACACGCTCCAATACCGCCATGCGCACGAATACCCCGTTCTCCACCTGATTCAAAATCACCGACTGCTGCGAATCCGCAACCTCGGAACTTAACTCGCGTCCACGATTGATCGGCCCCGGATGCATCACAATCACGTTCGGCTTCGCCAGCTCAACATGCTCCTGCCGAAGCCCATAAAATCCGAAGTACTCGCCCGCCGGAAATGTCGTTTCAAACTGCCGTTCCAGTTGCACACGCAGCATCATGATCACGTCCGCGTCGCGAATCGCATCGTTCATGCGGTAGGTCAACTTCACGCCCTTCGCTAACTTCCTGAGCTCCTGCGGCAACAACGTCGGCGGCCCGCACAATACGACCTCGGCCCCAAACTTCGCCAGCAGGTGCACGTTTGACCGCGCCACGCGGCTATGTGCAATGTCGCCGATGATCGCCACCTTCAAACCTTCGAGCGACTCGCGGTGATCCAGAATCGTCATCGCATCCAACAGCGCCTGCGTCGGATGCTCATGCGTGCCATCGCCAGCGTTGATAATCGGAATCGGCAGATGCCGTGCCAGAAAATGCGGCGCGCCCGAAGCCGAATGGCGCATCACAATTGCGTCCGGCTTCATCGCAGCCAAGGTGTTCAGCGTGTCGACCAACGACTCGCCCTTGCTCACGCTCGACGCCGCCACCGATATCGAAACCGAGTCCGCCCCCAACCGCTTCGCCGCGATCTCAAAGCTCGTCCGCGTGCGCGTCGACGATTCGAAAAACAGCAGCACCACCATCCGCCCGCGCAGATGGTCCATCTTCTTCCCCGGCGCCCGCTGCTGTTGAAACTCTTTCCCCCGCCGCAGAATCCACTCGATCTCGCCGCGGCTCAAATCCTCAATGCCGAGCAACCCGGCGCGCAGTCCTTCCAGCGCCGTCGTCATGGCCTAATCTCCAACCCTCTCCACCATCAGAACTTTCTCTATTCCGTCGATCTCCTGAAACTTCACTTCGATAATTTCAATATCCGACGTCTGCACCGTGCGGCCAATGTAGCGTGCCTCCACGGGCAACTCGCGATGGCCGCGATCGATCAACACCAGCAGTTGCACCCGCGCCGGCCGCCCATGGTCGAACAGTGCGTCGAGCGCCGCGCGTATCGTGCGTCCGGTGTAGAGCACGTCGTCCATCAGAATAATGTCGCGCCCCACCACCGAAAACGGAATCTCGGTCGCGTTCACCACCGGCGTGTGCGACACCGTCGACAAGTCGTCCCGGTAGAGATTGATGTCGAGAATGCCCACCGGCACTTCGCGCTTCTCCAGGTCCCTAATCTTCGCCGCCAACCGTTGCGCCAGCGGAACACCGCGCCGCCGGATGCCGATAAAGGCCAACTTGTCCAGGTCGGCCGTCTTTTCCAGGATTTCGTGCGCCAGGCGCACCAGCGTCCGGTCGATCTCGGAAGCGCTCATCAGTTGGGCTTTTTCGCGAGTTTCAGGCATGGCTTAAACGCTCCAGCGTAGCATAGCTACTCTCTCTGAAAGCGCGTCCGGAGCGCACAGGCGCGGCCCGTAGGGCCAGCGTCCGTCGTGCGCGGTTCCACGGATCAGAACCTCTTCATCCGTCCCCGAATGCGCTTCGCCAGCTTCTCGATCTCTTCCGTCTTCTTGATCGCCGCCAGCGACAACACATTCTTATCGTTCTTCTCCAACTCCATCCGCAGCTCCTCGGACAATCGCATCAACTCGCCCGCGTCTTCGAGCGACTTTTTATGATCTTCCTTCAGAATCGCGTCAACCTGGGACTGCTTCAGCTTCGGGGCCGGCTCATCGGGCGGACGCAACTGCGCATACAGCAGCAGCCCCGCTACCGGCAACACGCCCAAAGCGATCGTGGCTCGCAAAATCAGGGGTTTCATGGGCTGTTGCTATCATAACGGCTTATGCTTCCCAATACTCCGGGTGGCGGTGTAAACATCGGCATCGTCGGCTTGGGCAACGTTGGCTCCGGCGCCCTCGCCATACTCGCCGGCAACGCCGCTCAAATCTCCCAAAAGCTCGGCTTTCCCCTTCGCGTCCGCTCTGTCTGCAGCCGTTCGGTCGCCACCAAGGAACTGCCCGCCGAACTCTCCGGCGTCACCCGCACCACCGACTGGCGCGACATTGTCAACGATCCTGACATCCACATCATCTGCGAATTGATTGGGGGCACCGCCGCCGCCGCCGAACTGATCGACGCCGCCATCGCCGCCGGCAAAAGCGTCGTCACCGCCAACAAGGAATTGATGGCGCTCCACGGCGCGGCCATTTGGGATAAAGCGATCGCCGCGGATATCAACCTCGCCATGGAGGCCTCCGTCGCCGGCGGCATCCCCATCCACACCGTCCTCCGCGAAGGCATCTCCGGCGACCGCATCAACGCCCTATACGGCATCCTCAACGGCACCAGCAACTACATCCTCACCGAAATCGAACGCCACGGCACTGCTTTCGAAACCGTCCTCGCCGAAGCCCAGCGCCTCGGTTACGCCGAAGCCGACCCCAGTGCCGATATCGACGGCTTCGATGCCCGTTCCAAGCTCGCCCTCCTCTCCGCCCTCGCCTTCGGCGAACAGATCACGCCTTCGGACATCTACACCGAAGGCATCCGCCGCCTCACGCCGCTCGATTTCCAATACGCCCACAAGCTCGGCCATACCATTCGACTGCTGTGTGCCGCCCGTCAAACCGAGGAAGGACTCCTTCTCAGCGTCCGCCCCGCCCTCATCCCCAGCGAGACCATCCTCGCCGGAGTCCAGGGCGCCTACAACGCCATCTGGGTTCGCGGCGAATACGGCGCCGATACCTTCTATTACGGCCGCGGCGCGGGCCCCCACCCCACCGGCGTCGCCGTCGTCAGCGACCTTATGCGCGTCGCCCGCGAAATCCGCAGTGGCTCGCCCGAACGCGTCTCCCCCTTCGCCCACGAACGCCTCGGCGCCTACAAACCCATCCCCATCACGCTCCAACGCCGCGCCTGGTATCTCCGCTTCCTCGTCCACGACCGCCCCGGCATCATCGCGGCGCTCTCGGGCATCCTCGCTTCCAAAAACGTCTCCCTCGACGCCGTCCTGCAGCTTCCCTCCGACACCAAGGAAAACCTGCCCTTCGTCATCACCCTCGAAACCACCTCCGAACAGGACGTGCGCGACGCGGTGGCCCAAATGGCCGCGCTCGACTTCCTCAAAGAGCCGCCGCTCGCCCTCCCCATGGAGACCTCGCTATGACATTGGAGACTACGCCATGAGACTGGAGACCTCACTATGAGACTCGTTGCCCTCGCGCTCCTCGCCTCGTCCGCAACGTTCGCCCAAGTTGCCGCCGAAGCCAACAAAGGCTACCAGACGCCCGAGGCCCGCGATAAAGTCGCCGCCAACCTTGGTTCGCACGATCGGGAAGCCCGCCAGAAGCCGCGCGAACTCATCGCCCGCCTCAACCTCGCCCCCGGCATGGTCGTCGCCGACATCGGCACCGGCATCGGCTTCATGCTGCCCTACCTCGCCACCGCCGTCGGCCCCACCGGCCACGTAATGGCCGAAGACATCTTCCCCGACTTCCTCGCCAAAGCCCGCGCCACCGTCGCCAAGAATCAGCTCCACAACGTGGCATTCGTCCACGGCGACGAGAAGTCCGTAAAGCTCCCCGCCAACTCCGCCGACCTCGCCCTCATCCTCGACGCCTACCATCACTTCGATTACCCCGCCGAAATGCTCGCCTCCATCCACAAAAGCCTCAAGCCCGGCGGCCGCCTCGTCATCGTCGACTTCTACAAACGCGGCTTCCGCGACCCCGCCCACATCCGCCTCGACGACGACGGCGTCATCGCCGAAGTGAAGGAGCATGGCTTCACCCTCATCGAATCGAAGCCGTTCACTGCTGACACCCAGTACCTGGCTGTGTTCCGCAAGAAGTAGCGAAGAACTCCCCTTCCGAGTTATCCTCACAAATGACCATCCCCTTTTCTCGCGGAGAGGTGGCTGAGTGGTCGAAAGCAGCGGTTTGCTAAACCGTCGTAGGCCTTTAAAGTCTACCGGGGGTTCGAATCCCCCCCTCTCCGCCAGTCAC
>JBDTVQ010000322.1:0-8025 GCA_040007195.1 Acidobacteriota bacterium
GGCACGTACATCAGCGTGCAACCCTTCCACCTGTTTCGCTACCTTGATGAACAGGCATTTCGCCACAATAACCGGGAAGTGACAGACGCTGATCGCTTCCACGCCGCATGCAAGAGCGTCGCGGGACGCCGCCTCACTTGGAACAAGCTCGTCGGGAAAGAAGCGACTGCGTAGGGGAAGTGGCTGAAACGTCAGGGGCGCGGCAAGAAGCGCCGCTCTTGATCGTTGGCGGGCGGTTTGACCGCCTTGCGCTTCGGTTTGAACATCGCCACGCGAACCAATCTGTCGAAGTTCTGGAACTCGGACGCCTTGGGATCGGGTTGGGGCGCGATCTTCGTTCGTGGTCTAATGCTGCCTCCATAGTATCCGATTTAACACGTCGAGTTTGGCCTTGCTCTGTTTGATAGACTCTCACGGTATCAACAGGGCAATTTCCATAGCGAGGTATGCCGCGAGATGACCAAAGCCAATAACAGTAAGGGCCAGAAAGGCCGGCCGCAGTCGAAAACAGGGGGTGGCGATTGCCGCTTCAGCGAAGCGGATCGAAAGGGCGGCGAATGCAAAGCACAATCCGAGAAGAACGCACATCAAGATGATCAATACCGGCGGCGGCAGATTGACATCGAAGAGGCGCAGGTCACGATTAATGGTCGAATAGCCCGCTACACCCTTATTCTTACATTGCTTGGATTTATTGGAAACGCTGCCTCGATCATAAGCGCTATAGCTGCGAAAAAGTCTGCTGACGTTGCTACTGGTGCGCTTGACGTCGCGCGTGCATCCGAGCAAGCCGACCGACGGGCTTGGCTTAAGCTGACGCTTGACCTGCCCGCATCCGATATTCCACTTTCTGGCATGCTGGCTAGAGTGACTAACATCGGTAAGACTCCAGCTGTAGGAGCAATCCACGGCTTGGCCAAAATAGAAATCCTTGACATCAACAGCGAGCCATCCTTCAATTTTCGGCGGAACAACTCCAATATCGAATTTGCAATGATGTTTCCGAACGACAGCCGGGACTTTCCCGTCGAGTTGAACTTGGGTGCCGATGGGTCGCGGCAAATGTTGAGTGAGGCGGAAATTCTCGACCTGAAGAACGGAAAGACCTACCTTGCGGTGTATGGGATGATTAGCTATAAGGACAACTTTGGCATGCATTGGACCCGAGCCTGCAGATGGAATAGTTACAGCCCAGATCCAGAGCTTATGATTCAGGCTCGTCCGTGCGTGTCGTGGAACGCTGCCGGAGACGGACCGCCACCTATGAATTGAGCTAGCGTCAGGGCGATACTGCCGATTTAACAGATCAGATGTTGGTCGATCCGGTTTACTAAACTCACCCATCAAATGGCACGCGATCCAGAGGAACAAGGCAGCAAACGGAATGAGGCAGACGGCCCAAGCAATTATGAACGTTCTTGATTTATCATCGCTCGCGTATTTGAAGACTGTGGCAACTGTGACAAGTGATTTTTTGCCCAACTAAGCCTCCGTTCACACGCCCTCACCAGAAACCTAGAGAAGTGCTGGCGCTCCAGATTTACAACACGCCTCTCCAACACCCAAATCTCTATGGATGCAAATTGTTGAAATCTCTATCGATAATTGTTCGTTCGCCGTGTGATCGCATCTTTTGGCTTGCCAAAGGGATAACTGCCCGATGACCTTGGTGCGTCTATTAAGTTATTGCCCTCGATGATCTCGCTTGTTCGTGGTGGCAGATATGTATCTGGGTGAATACTGTCCGCGCCGGGTGGCTCCGATCAGTTGTGGCTTGTGCGTTTGTCCTGCGACATTGCAAGAATCGCGCCGTCTTACTCAAGACGTCGACACGTGGAGGGCAGGCAGCAGGGGGTTTTGCCCGCCGTGCTATCGTATGGCTGAGGTCTACTTGCCCGAGCACAACTTGATCAGAGCGGCGAAAGCCTGCGCCGGTTGGCTCGCGAAAAGCCTTGTGACCGCTGTGCGCCAAGCCATCGCCTACACTCAAACTACATGGTCAACCGGGGCTATGCCTATACCTCAATCATCAGCAGCAAGTACCATGGACAACTTCTGCTGTGGCACCTGGCGAGTCTTTACCCACACTCTACTCCGGAAGCCTGGCAACGGAAATTGAACGATGGCGAAGTCACGCTTGACGGCGTCACGGCCAGCGGCAGTGAATCGGTCAGTTTAGGCCAAACCCTTGTTTGGAACCGTCCACCGTGGATCGAGCCCGACGCACCTCAGCAGTTCGAAGTCCTGTTTGAAGACTCCCATCTGTTAGCCGTCAACAAACCCAGCGGGCTGCCCACCCTGCCAGGCGGCGGCTTCCTGGAAAACACTCTCCTGCGCCTGGTGCAAAGGCAAACCCCCGATGCAAACCCTGTTCACCGGTTGGGCCGAGCCACCACGGGCATCGTCCTCTTTGCCAAAACGCCGCAGGCGGCCTCTACTCTTTTCGCAGACTGGAATACACCGAAAGTTCAAAAAATCTATCGGGCTCTGGCTCAAAACATTGCCCAGCACGACGCCTACGAAATCGTCACACCGATCGGCCTTGTGCCGCATCCGCTCATCGGTTCGGTGTGGGCCGCTCACCCACGTGGCAAACCGTCAAAGTCGTTGGCTAAGGTGATCTCGCGCAGCAACAACACTACGACATTTGAGGTAAGTCTATATTCGGGCCGCCCTCATCAAATCAGAATCCATCTGGCATCCATCGGCCATCCCCTGGTAGGCGATCCTCTGTACGGCTTAACCGGCCAGCCTCTTGAAAATCTCCCCGGCCTCCCCGGCGATGGAGGATATTTCCTGCACGCCCAATATCTGAAATTCCAACATCCCATCACGGGAGAACAAATCCTTCTTGAGGCCGCTTTGCCGTCCGGATTCTCGGTGCATCAGTAGGTTCACGGCGGGAATCAAATTAGGGTGGCCGTTGCAACATGCACGACCCCGTCATTCCGAATCCTAACTCAGCGAGATTTATTGCGCTTCGAAAATGGTGGTTATCCAGTCTAATGCCCGAACGGCCGTTTTTGCGCTTCACTATTCAGAATGCCGCTCTATAGACGAGTGATCCACAACTTCCCAGAACCGGACCCCTGGCTCACCTCCGAATATCACGTCATTCGCCAATGGTTCAAGGCGCACCTCGTGTCGTCAGAATATTGTGGCATGCGCTAGCTTCTTCCTGATCGGGATCCAAAATTCCGCGCTGCGTGTCTGGATCTCCTACGGGCCAGCGGAATACGGCCATTGGCCCTTCCGCCGCAGAGTCCGAATCTGGACGCTCTCTCCGAGCGCTGGGTTTGTTCCCTCCGGCAAGAATTTCTTTCCAAACTCATACTGTTCGAGAAGCTCCGTTGCGCCGGGCGTTGCACGAATACTTCGAAGGTCATCATTTTAACCGAAGCCACCGGGGTAAGGGCAACCTTCTCCTCTTCCCTTCTCCAGATGTAACGCCCAGTCCCAACAGGACGACCGTTCGCTGTCGCGACCGTCTCGGCGGCTTGTTCAAGTTCTACTCTCGAGTCGCCTGATTCTTTGACCGTACGGCGATGGGCGACCCTTGACGGCGAGGACGACTGCGTATGCTGGTCAGCAGATCAAGGGGCTGCGTGTCCGTCCCCGCTCCCGTGCGACCATGGGGTTGACGGCTCCTACGACCGAAGGTATGGTATGGCCATGACGATCGAACTTAAACCGGAACAGGAACGAATCCTGCAAGACGCTCTGCGTCAGGGCCGTTTTCAGTCTGTGGAACAAGCCCTTGATGAAGCTCTCCATTCGATTGCTGTTTCCGGTGGCCCGGTATTGTCGCCCGCCGAGCGCGCCGCCGCGTATCGTGCTTGGGCGGAAAGCCATCCCCGCACCACTCCGGTTTTGTCTGACGACGCTATCAGCCGTGAGACCATTTATTCGAATCGCGGATAGATGAGCGTTCTGGTTGATACGAACATTCTGTTGCGTAGCGTCGAGCCGCTGCATCCCCAGTACGCTGTTGCCGTGGGCGCAGTCTCCTGGCTGCTTGCCGATAGCATTCCGGTCTATTTCACGCTCCAGAATATAGCCGAGTTTTGGAACGTGGCACGCGCCCGAAGGACAAGAACGGCCTCGGTCTGAGCATTCCCGCCGTCTTGGCCGAGGTAGACAAAATCGAAAGCCTGCTGATGCTCCTGCCCGACACGCCTGCCGTTTACGCGGAATGGAAACGCATCGTTGTGGATCATAACGTTTCCGGCGTCCAAGTACACGATGCCCGGTTGGTGGCTGCCATGAAGACACACGGGGTAGCTGGACTTCTGACCTTCGACGTTGACGACTTCTCGCGCTACGCTGGGATCGAAGTCACGCACCCCAAAGCTGTTGGTGGTTAGTTGCTTCCCGACTGTCGCGCGGTGCACTTGCCCGGATTACCGCGTGACCACTGACGGGAGTGTGCGTTGCGGGAGCAATTAGCGGCCGAAGATGAAGCGGCCGCGGCGGGGGTCGGCGCCTCCGTCGAGGACGCCGTCGCGCATGATGATGACGGCGGGGGCGGAGCCGTTGCTCCAGTCGCCTTTGAGTTCGATCTGGTGGCCGAGGGCGCGGAGGCCTTCGATGGCTTGGGGGAGGAGGCGGCGTTCGAGGTTGACGCGGCCGGGGACGAATTCGTGGCCGGCGAAGGAAGTGTAGAAGTGCTCGGTTTGGAAGCGGGGGGCTTCGACGGCTTGCTGGGCGCCCATGTTGAAATCGATGACGTTGAGCAGGACCTGGAGCATGGCCTGGTCCTGGTTGTCGCCGCCGGGGGTGGACATGATGAGGAAGGGCTGGCCGTCCTTGAGGACGAGCGTCGGGCTTAGGGTGACGCGGGGGCGTTTGCCAGGGGCGATGCGGTTGGCGTGGCCTTCGGTTAAAACAAAACTTTGTAATCGCGTGCTGAGGGGGATGCCGGTGTCGCCGGCGATGACCGAGGGCAGCCAGGCACCGCTGGGGGTGGCGGAGAAGACGTTGCCCCATTTGTCGACGACGTTGACGCAGGTGGTGTCGGAGGCGTATTGGGCGTCGGCGGGATTGGAGTGGGGGGTGGCGAGTCCGGCGGCCGAGGGGAGGGGCGTGACGCCCACGATGAGGCCGGGACGATGGTCCATGGAGGCGTGAGAGGGATCGATCATGCGCTTGCGGGTGGCGGCGTAGTCGGTGCTGAGAAGCGTTTCGGCAGGGATCTTGCTGAACTTGGGATCGCCGTAGTAGCGGTCGCGGTCGGCGAAGGCGAGTTTGACGGCTTCGACGACGGTGTGGAGGTATTGGGTGGAGTTGTGGCCCATGGCGCGGAGCTCGTATTGCTCGAGGAGCTTGAGAGCCTGGATCATGACGGGGCCCTGGGTCCAGAAGCCGGGCTTGACGATGGTGTAGCCGCGGTAGTCGCCGGTGACGGGTTCGTCGAAGGAGGCGCGGGAGGCGACCATGTCGTCGTATCGAATGAGGCCGCCGTTCTGTTCGCTGAAGTCGGCGATGCGGTGGGCGAGGGGACCGGTGTAGAAGTAGTCGCGGACGGCGGCGATCTTTTTGGCGCGGTTGCCACGGGTTTTCTTTTCGACGGTGATGAGTTCGCGGAGGGTGCGGGCGATGGCGGGTTGATGGAAGAGAGTTCCGGCGGGGGGCGGCTGGTCATTGACGAGGAAGTATTCGCGGGAGGTGGGCCAGAGCATGAGCATGCGCTGGTGGGCGTGGATGAAGCCGGCGTACTCGTCGCCGATGGGGAAGGATTCGGCGTATTCGAGGGCGGGGGCGACGACCTGTTCAAAGGTCATGGTGCCGTTGGTTTCGAGGGCGAGCATGATGCCGTCGAAGACGCCTGGGGTGATGGCGGCGAGGATGCCGACGGCGGGGATGGGGCTCATGCGCTGGGGGTCTTCCCAGGGCTGCGCGGGGCGGGAGTTGTAGAACTCGGGGGTGGCGAGTTTGGGGGCGATTCCGACGCCGCTGATGATGCGGGCGGGCTGGCCTTTCATTTTGATGATGAGGGGCATTTCGCCGCCGAGGCCGAAGCGGGCCTGTTCGGTGATGGCGGCGGCGAGGGTGGCGGCGACACCGGCGTCGATGGCGTTGCCGCCGAGGGTGAGCATGCGGAAGCCGGCCTCGACTTCGAAGTTATTGGCGGCGCCGACCATTTCGCGGGTACCGCGGACGGGCCAGTGCATGAGCTGTTGGGCGAGGGCCGTGGAGGCGAGGGAGAGGGCGAGGAGGGCGAGAAGGGTGCGCCGGGTCATAAGGGTGATTGTACGCCTGTGGGGGATTGATGGCCGAGAGGTCGAAGGCACGTCAAATCCAAGTCGCTCGATCAAGGCTTTGAAACGCGCCCTGTCATTCGCTCCTTCCAAGTGAGTGGGCGTGGATCAATTGGGGGGCGCATGGCATCAATACGTTGCTCCGCCAGCTTTCGCTCCTCAAACCGGGCGTTTGTCACTGCGCGACGGACCCTAGTGTCTGCCCATGCGTGGATTGCTTGAAAGAATGTTTGGTCGTCTGGAGCATTGCCGTAAATCGGTATGCCGTTCGTGCGCAGGTTGGATGCCAGCTTATTCCTTGCGCTGGATGCGCCGGCTCCCCCATCGTCGTATGGCTTCATGTGGTTTCCAGCGATTCTCGCATGTTCCAAATGTGATTTGGCGCGCGACCGAACGACAGCGCTACAATGGAGCCGCCATGAACTATCGCGAGCGAATTGTGCGAGAGCTTGGCGTGGCGGGCGGCGAGGCGGTGCTGAAAGGCACGCGTGTGACGCTGAGAACCGTGCTCGCGAGTTTGGCCGAGGGCGCGACCACAGCGGAGATACTTGCCGATTTTCCGACGCTTAACGAAGACGATGTACGGGCTGCGATTGCGTTCGCCGCGACTTCCGCGCAAGAGGACCTACCTGTGGCGGAATTGCCAATCACGCGGTGAAAATCAAGCTCGACGAGAATTTGCCGGAAACTCTCCTCGTGGCGCTGCAGGCTCTGGGACATGATGTCGATACGGTGAGGGCCGAGGGCTTGGCCGGCTGCAACGACGCGGACGTTTGGCAGGCAGCGCAGTCCGTTGGCCGTTTTCTGATCACACAAGATCTGGACTTCTCCGATGCCCGCAAGTATCAACCGGGAACGCATGCGGGATTGCTGTTGGTGCGTCTTGCACAACCTGGCCGGGAGGCATTGGCTGCGCGCGTGGCAACGCTGTTTGCGACGGAGGCGGCGGATCAGTGGCATGGATGCATTGTGGTAGCGACGGAGCACAAGTTGCGAGTCAAGCGGCCAGAATAAGCTTTATTTCGGGGACAGCGTCACTTGCGCGCAGGAGTTGGCGGCTGGCCGGCGAAGGCTTCGGCGATTTTTGTTGCGAGGGTGAACGTACCGGCGTGGGAGATGTTCGAGGTCACGGCTACCACGATGCCGTATTCGGGGAACGTGATTAGAGATGCCACCGTGCCGCCTAGTGAGTCGCCGTCGTGGCCGATGGCGGTTGTTGGTTTGCCCGCGAGCGTGATGGTCTTGCGTTGCCAGCCGAGGCCGTAACCGGTCGGCTGGCCTGAGGCGAGTTGCTGTGAGGTCTGGAGGAGTTCGACGGTGGCGGGTTTGAGGAGCTTGCCGCTGTTGAGTGCCATGGCGAAGCGCACGAGGTCAGACGGAGTGGAGAGGAAGACGCCGGCGCCGGCGTAGCAGGAGTAGTCGGTGATGCGGGTCATGTGGACGCCGTATTTGGGGTCGGACCTGAACCGGGTGGCGTAGGGGGTGACGTTATCGCCGGGGGGGTTCTTTGTGGAGGTCGCGGCGGGATCGCGGATTGCTCCGGGATCGTAGATCAACTCCCGAATCATAATGAACAGGGGGAAGTCTTCGCCTTCCACTTCCGCGGGGTCGGGGCCAGGGTCGGGGACGGTACCGTTCATTCCCAATGGGCCGAAGACCTGGTCGTGCATGTAGGTGAGGAAGGGCTGGCCGGCGGCGGCTTCGATGGCGGCGCTGGCGACGATCCAGCCGTAGTCCGAGTAGCGGTACTGGGTGCCGGGCTGGAACA
>JBDTVQ010000323.1:0-7998 GCA_040007195.1 Acidobacteriota bacterium
GACCGCGAAGCCCCCCGCCGCTCCGGCCCCCCACGCGGCGACGCCCGTGGTCCCGGCACTGACCGCGAAGCCCCCCGCCGATCCGGTCCGCCACGCGGTGACGCCCGTGGCCCCGGCACTGACCGTGAAGCACCCCGCCGCTCTGGCCCCCCGCGCGGCGACGCCCGTGGCCCAGCCTCCGACCGCGAAGCCCCCCGCGACCGCCCCGCCCCCCGCCGCGAAGGCCCGCCCGTCCTCTCGTCCACCGCCGCCAAGAAAACCCTCGATCGCGTCCTCTCCAAAGCAGGCCTCGGCTCCCGCACCGACGCCGAAGAGTGGATCAAAGACGGCCGCGTCAAAGTCAACGGCCACGTCGCCAAGTCCATCGAGATGTGGATCGACCCCAAGTACGACAAAATCACCCTCGACGGCGCGCCCGTCCTTGAAGGCCCCAAACTCTACATCCTTCTCTACAAGCCCAAAGGCTACATCACCACTTATAAGGACCCCGAAAACCGCCCCACCGTCTACCAACTCCTCAAAGGCGTCCCCGGCTTCGTCGGCACCGCCGGCCGCCTCGACATGGACACCTCGGGCCTGCTCATCCTCACCAACGACACCGCCTTCGCCGACTTCGTTACCAGCCCCACGTCGCATGTGCCGAAGACTTACTTAGTGAAATCGTCCACGCGCCTCACCGACGAACAGCTCGACTTACTTCGCGCCGGACCCGCGCTCGATGACGGCCCCACGCGCCCGGCCACCGTTACCCGCCTCCGTGAATCGGAGAAGTACACGCACTTCGAAATCACCATCTCCGAAGGCCGCAACCGCCAGGTGCGCCGCATGGTGGAAGCAATCGGCAGCAAAGTCCTCAAACTCGTCCGCGTGAAAATCGGCAGTCTCTCCATCGACGGCCTGCAGATCGGCGAGTGGCGCAGGCTCAGCGGCAACGAGGTCAAGCAATTGATCGGCGCGCCGCAATGACCAATGCGCACCGCTTCTTCCTCGCCGCCTACTTCGCCGTGCTCGCCTGGTCCGGCTACCATCCGCACGACTACTTCACCTGGTTCCTCGAAGTCACGCCAGCGCTCATCGGCCTCGCCATCGTCGCCGCGCTGTGGAATCGATTCCGCTTCACGACGCTCGTCTATGGCCTGCTCACGCTCCATTGCATCGTGCTGATGATCGGCGGTAAGTACACCTACGCCGAAATGCCGCTGTTCAACTTGCTCCGCGACCACTTCGGCCTCGCCCGCAATTACTACGATCGCCTCGGCCACTTCATGCAAGGCTTCTCCCCCGCCATCGTCGCCCGCGAAGTCCTCACACGCCTTCACGTCATCGCCCGCCCGCGCTGGCTCAACCCGATCATCCTCGCCATCGTGCTCGCCTTCAGCGCCTTCTACGAATTCGTTGAATGGTGGGTCGCCCTCGCCACCGGCGATTCCGCTACAGCATTCCTCGGCACCCAGGGCGATCCGTGGGACACGCAGTGGGATATGTTCACGTGCACCATCGGTGCCTGCGTAGCGCTATTGCTGTTGAGCCGCGCGCACGATCGGGCGATGAAGAGCCGAAATGCGGAGAGCGCAAACTAGCTTTAGAAATCCCGGTAAAATGCGGGAGATGAGCCCCGGCTGGACCAATGGCACGTGTGCCTTACTGTTCGCGCTGTCTACTTCCCTCACCGCTGGCGCTGAATGCACGCCGCGGGCCGCCCTTATTACGCGTCTTAGAGCCTGCTACACGTACGAAAACGGTCTCGGCCGAAATCAGCCGCACCGTGAGCAGTTTTCGCTCTTTCAGCATTCAGGGCGCACTTTCCTTCGGCAAGACTTGGTCCCCGATCAATACGCTTCAAATCTCCGTCCGGTTCAGGTTTTCGACAATGGCGCTACAACTATCGTAAATACTTGGAACTGCCCGACCGGACCCTCATGGGTCAGCTGCGCCATCTTTCTGAACGACCATGCCAGCGACCCGCCACGAGTTCTGTACGGAAAGGAAGAAGTTCAATATCCTTCCGCCGGCATCTCGCCCCCAGTTTGCGAATTTGTACTCGACGTCCCGCGCTGGCAACCCTCTCCCGCCAGCCCGGATAAAAGGAGGCTTGCAGCCGAGATGCTGTCAGAGTTCCAGGCCCTGGGCTATGGGGACGCCCGTGCAATCGTGATCCGAGATTTCCATCTCGACGATCCGGAAATCACGGCGCTCATAACCAATCGAGACGGCACCCAGGAATTCCAAGGGTGTACCCTCGCTCGTGATAAGTCGCCACACTGCGCATGGCACATGTTCGGACAGACTTCTCGCGCCAGTGTCCGCCGACTCGTTTTGAGTAAGCCATACCGCCTGTTTCCCCTGCCTGACAACAAGCCCTGATTGGATAGTTATTGCAGAAAGCTGCCAGCAGCCAATACACCCCCGGCTCGCTCTTAACGAACGTGATGCGATCGAATACTCGGATGGATCGGGCATTCTTGTTTGTAAGCTTCCTATCCAAACTATCGTCATTCTCGCGGTGTACGGGAATCAGTTTTTATTCGCAGAATTACGATGTAGGGCTCACCGAACTAACGGCAGAGGTGAGGAGCTATCTGGAAGCGGTTCAGAGGTAGAGACTCTGACGATCAACTTCGATCAACGAACAGCGCGTCTCTTCGAAGCGGCAACAGTCGGGCCCGCGGTTTGTCAGACCAGTCCAGGCTCAGAATCGCTCCAGCATCCAATTCCTCGGCGCAATCTTTGATCGCACCTAACACGGACGCCCCTCGAAGCTCGGGAGTCAACGGCTCACCGCGGAGCAGGATCACGCTGGGCTTGGAATCTGCCGTGTGCGCGAGCAATTGAGGAAAGTCCAAGTCGTTCGTGACCAGAACAAATCCGTTCTCTCGCGCATACCGGCAAATATCGGTATCTGGGGCGGCCGGAGCGCCAGCCTCAGACCAATGAACGCATTCGTGACCCGCTTCCGCCAGACACAAAACCCAACGCGGAGTCAGGTTCATGTCAATGAGGAATTTCATCAACTCGCGAGACGAACTTCACGCCCTTGCGCAAGGCTCGCTGCGTACGACAATGCTTCGCGAATGTCTTCCTCTTCGAGGTAAGGGAAGTCGGCAAGAATCTCGCCCATGCTGCGCCCCGCCGCCATCGACTCTACGATCATGCCAACAGTCACACGCATCCCACGGATGCATGGCTTTCCGCCCATAACAGCCGGATCGATCGTAATGCGCCGCAGTTCCTGCACACCTTAATCATAACGTAGGCTTCGCACGCTTTTCCCGCCAAACTCCTCCACCACCGATGGTGTCAGTTTCTACTTACGACGCTCTCGGGAACCGCTTCACGTCGATCTCATCCTGCGGCACCTGCGCCAGGTCATGATTTGCCTGCAGCCGCAGCCACAGTTCCGCGCTTCCACCGAACGCCTTTGCCAATCGCACTGCCATCTCCGGTGAAATCCCGGCCTTTCCATTTACAAGGTTGTTCAAAGCCTGCCGGCTCACGCCCAATGCCTCAGCAGCGCTCGTGATGGTCAAGCCAAGCGGCTCCAGGCAATCTTGCCTCACGATACGTCCGGGGTGAGGCGGGTTCTTCATCGGCATACGCAACTCCTAGTGGTAGTCCACCAAATCGACATCGAATGCGTGCCCGTCTTCTATCCGAAAAGTCATGCGCCAAGTCCTACTGATTGTCACGGACCAGTAACCAGCCATGTCGCCCTTCAGCGGATGCAAGCGATAACCGGGGAGGTCTACATCAGACGCATGTCCTGCTGCATCCAAAACCGACAGTACGTTTTCCAGGCGATCTTTCATCGCCGCGCTGATCCGGCTTGGATCTCCATCCCACAACCGGCGCAGCCCCCGGTGCCGAATGCTCCGGATCACGACCCAAGCTTAGTGTGACAAGCGATGCTTGTCAAATTGTTCGTACGCTCTGTCGCGCCTCTCCCCTATCCTGTCTACATGCGCATTGCGCTCGGTTTCCGCGCCCACTCCGGTTGGGCCGCCATGGTCGCCGTCAGTGGCACGCTCCGCTCCCCCCGCATCCTCGACCGCCGCCGCATCGTCATTGCCGATCCCAACCTCCCCGGCTCGAAGCAGCCCTACCACTACGCCGCCGGGCTTCCCTTTCCCCACGCCGAAATCCTCATCGCCAAGGCCGTGGAATCCTCACGCTCCCTCGCGGCGGAGGCCCTCTCGGCAGCCCTCGACACCCTCCGCTCCCAAGGCCACGAGGGCGTCGCCTGTGCCGTCCTAGTCGGCTCCGGCAAGCCACTCCCCTCACTCGAACGCATCCTCGCCTCGCACGCACTCATTCACACTGCCGAAGGCGTCTTATTCAGGGACGTCATATCATGGGCCGCGCAACAAGCCGGCCTGTCCGTCACCGCTATCTCCGAAAAGTCGCTCGACCCCGCTTCCCTCGACCGCCTGGCCCCCCTCGGCAAACAACTCGGTCCCCCCTGGACCCAGGACCAAAAGCTCGCCACCGCCGCCGCTCTCACCGCCCTTCCACAACTTTCCGGCGCGCGCCGTGTTTCAGCGTAAGATAGTCTCTTCTCTCGCATGAAATCCTCGCGCCTTCTGCTGATTGGCTCCCTCTGCGCGTGCTCCGCCGTGCTCACCGGCCAATCCCTGCAGGGCATCGGTGAGGGCGCGCCCACCGACGGCATCAAGTTCGGTTTCCAAACCGCCTTCACCCGGGGCATCTTCAGCAACATTGCCGACCTTCCCCCGCTCGGCAACGTTAAGAAACTCGGCGCCACCGGCCTCGTCCAGGAGTTCGCCGACGTCACCCAGGGCAACTCCCTCAAACACGCCCTCGTGCTGCCCAACTCCACCAATACAGCCTCCGGCCTTTCCGGCGAAATCTGGCAGGTCCACGGGCCCCTCTACGACTACTGGACCACCCTCGGCACCGCCACCGCCGGTTATCCCCAAAGCGACACCCAGCGCTGTCCCGCCGTCATCACAGCCTGCCAATATCAGGTCTTCGACAAGAGCTACGTCTTGTTCGTGCTCACCTCGCAGGGCTCCGGCAATACCTTCTTTAGTGAGGGCGTCTTCTTCACCAAGTGGACCGGCGCGGGCGGCATGAACACCTTTGGACCGGCCATTACCGCCGTCGAAAGCGTCACCTCCGGCGCCAAAACTTCCGCCACCGCTGACCGCCAGCGCTTTGTCCGGGGCGAAATTTTTAACTGGACCGCCGGCGCCAATGCCGGCCGCGTCTTCGCCGTCTACGAACCCGTCTACAGCTACTACGCCGGCGCCAACAACGGCGTCTCCGGCCTCCTCGGCCTCCCCACCTCCGACGACATCCTCCTCGCCAACGGCCGCCGCCGCCAGAACTTCGAAGGCGGCGCAATCGAATACGCGCAGGGCCAGGAACCCTCCATCCTCTATCCCGTCACCGCCGTTATTCTTTCGGCCTCAAGCGACACCCTCAATATGAAACTCGGCGACCGCGCCGAACTCACCGCCAGCACCTACTCCGTCACTGGCGAACAACTCACCGGCCGCGCCGTCTCCTGGAACACCTCCAACAGCCGTGTCGTCGCCATCGATGCCAACGGAGCAAAGGCCACGCTCCGCGCGGTCGGCGGCGGCAGCGCCGTCATCACCGCTGTCAGTGAAGGCAAGGTCAGCCGCTCCCTCCCCGTCTTCGTCTCCGCCCCCTGCTGCCAGGCCGGCGAAGGCGCGCCCAGTGCCGCCATTAGCCAGGCATTCATCGACGCCATCGCCCGCACGCGAATCCAGGTCAAACTCCCCACCGCCGCCCCCGTCCGCCGCTCCGGCATCGGCTATACGCAGGAGTTCACCTCGCCCGACGGCGCCATCCGCTACCTCCTCGCCAAACCCGACGTTCTCGGCTCCGCCTTCGTCCTCACCGGCCCCATCCTCACCCGCTTCCTCGAACTCGGCGGGCCCACCGGCGCCCTCGGCTATCCCACGTCCGACCCCGCGGCCGGCCTGCGCCAAACCTTCCAGGGCGGGGCACTCGCCGGTTCGCCCGTCCAATTGGTCGTCAACCCCATCCTTGCCCGTTGGGCCGCGCTCAGTTATGAATCCGGAGCCGCGGGCGCCCCTATCGGCCAACCCGAATCCGCCCTCAGCTTTACCGCCACCGCATCGCTCGCCCAACCCTTCGGCAACGGAACCTTTTATTACGCCACCTCAGGCGGCCGTGCCAACCAGGTCTTCCTCGTGCGCACCCAGATGCTTGCCGCCTATCGCGATGCCGGTGACGTCACCGGCAAACTGGGTCTCCCCATCGGCGACGAATCCAACTCCGCCGGCGTCCGGCGGCAGGAATTTGAAGGGGGCACGCTGTTGATCGACGCCGCCGGTGCCGCGCAGATCAACTCGCGTACCCGCACCCCACAAATCAGCGCCACGCCCACCGAGGTCGCTGCCGGTGGCCGCGTCCGTCTCGCCGCGGGAGGCTTCCCGGCCGGCGCCTACCTGCGCGTATCCGTCAGCGGACGCCCCGACTTCCTGGTCCAAACCCTTTCCGGCGCCTACGCCTGGGAGATGCTCATCCCGGGGAACACCCCCAGTTCGTTGATCACGCTCCGCGCCGCCGACGTGAATGGCACCTCCCTCGCCGTCGGCTCCTTCGTCGTCCAGGCCTCCGCCGAAACCCTCCGCACTCTCACCAAACTCCGCGGTGACTCGCAAACCGGCCTCCCCGGCGCGCGCCTCCCGCAACCCTTCCGCGTCAGCCTCAAAGACGAATTCGGCATCCCCGCCGCCCGCGTCGCCGTCCGCTTCACCGCCTCCCCCGGCGCCAAGGTGGAACTCGCCGACGCCATCACGGATTCCAAAGGCGAAGCGCAAGCCTTCCTCCGCATGCCGTTTTCAGAGACCGTTGCCCTCGCCACTGCCGAAGCGGGCGGCCAGGTCGTCACCTTTAGCGCCCGTGCCGCCGCGTCCACCTTTTCGAATTTCCCCAACTACACCCAGGCCGGTAACGGCTCCCCGCTCGGCCCCGGGCCCGTCACCATTTCCGACAACGGCGCGCTCCTGGTCACCGCCACAAACGTCCTCCGCTACCTGCAGAACACCAGCGCTCTCCCCACTCCCAACGGTCCGGCCGACCCCGTCCTGCTCAACGGCTTCATGCGCGACATCTGCCAGTTCGACGCCACGGGCACGCAGATCTGCGACGGCTTCCTGCTCCACGAAGGCGTCGACCCAACGCTCAACCTCTGGCGCCTCGGCTCCTTCACCGGCTCGCCCATCCAGATCACGCCGCTTCCCAACACCACCGAAGCCGTCCGCGACACCCTCGCCCTCGGCCGCCCCGTGGTGCTCGCCATGAACCTCTCGCTCAATGGTTCGCCGGCGGGCGTCCACTTCGCCGCCGGAATGGGCGTCAACTCCACGGGCGGCATCCTCGTCCGCGATCCCAACGGCCGCCTCGCCCGCCCGGCGTTTGAGGATTACGCCGCCGGCTTCACGACGCCCGCCGGCGTCTACAAAGCGACCCTCGCCGCGGCTTTCCTCATCGATCCCCAACCCGTCGCCTCCCCCGCCTTCCTTTTATCCGGGCTCGACCTTTCGTTTGACCTGTCGAGCGTCAATGGCCGCTGCGGCCAGACCCTCACCTGGCCCTCGCGCGCCTCGAACGGAGCGGGCTTCCCTGCCAACACGCCCGCGCCGCTCTCCTTCCGCGCCTGCGACGGTCTGGACAGCGTTTACCAGCTCGACGCGACCTCTACCGCGGAACGTGCCCTCATCCTCACCGACCTCGGCTCTCCGGCTGCCCGCCAGGGTATCGGCGTCAACGGCGCGGCCTCGTACGGTATCTCCCGATCGAGCGCGGGCTGGGCTGCCGGAAATCTTTCCGTTCAATTTACGGCCTCGTCCATCGTCAACGCCGCCAGCTTCAAGCCCGACCTCTCGCCCGGCGCCCTGGCCTCGGCATTCGGCTCCGGCCTTGCCAGCCCGGCCGGACCGACACAGGTAGAGGTGGCCGGTGCCGCCGCCCAGGTCCTCGCCG
>JBDTVQ010000324.1:0-7979 GCA_040007195.1 Acidobacteriota bacterium
CTCTCGTGCATGCAGCTTTTGAAGCACGTTCCTGCGGGCGGCGTGACGCCCGCGCCCCGAGCCCGCCGCATTGCCGTGCCCGATGGCCTGAATGTACTTACCATTCAGCTGGAAGCGCCCGGATCGGGATCGCCGCGCGAAGCCGTGCACCTGGCCAAGGCACTAGGCATTCACATTTGGGCCGCTAAGAACTCCCCGGAAGGCTGGGTGGACGACGCACGCCGCATCGCTGCCGATCAAAAAGCGCCCGTGACGTTCGCCTTCGGTGACGAAGAGTACGGGACCTATTATGGTGTCCCAGGGCTGGGAATCTATTCGCACCTCGTCGATATCCATGCGCCGCATGGCGCCGACTTCGGCAAACCAATGCCGCAGAAAAATCACCCGTATCTGTACGAAGAGTTCCGCGACACGAGGCTTGCGGCACTGCATCGCGGCGGCGGCCGGCTCGTGTGGCAGTGCAACGACAACGAAGAGATTAGCCGCGTGCTGCTCGACGAAGCGGCGCTTACCGGATCGTACGCGGGAATCGCCAGCTTTCATTTCGGTATTCAGGACTTCGCCCACACGTATCCGTTTCTGCACCGTTGGTATGGAAGGATTCCATTCGTCGGGCTGTTGGACGCACACGCGGCGGAGAGTTGGTGGTGGGGCGACCAATTGGGCGGGCAGAAGACGCTATTCCTGGCGAAGGAGCCAGACTGGGAAGGCTGGCTGCAGGCGCTTAAGAACAACTGGGTGGTCTCGGTGCGTCACGATGCCGCAACCGGCTGGAAAACGCACATGACCGGTGGGCAGCCCCACGTGCGTGACGCCGTGATGAAACAAGAGGCGAGTTGGAGGTGGTGGGACGCCACGGGCCAGCCGTCGCGGCGTCCGGCGGCGTCGCTCGTACTCTTGCGTCCGGGGATGCCATTCGAAGCCGGTGCGCCCGAGCCGGATGCGCAGCAGGACCGAACACTTCGGTTGCGGCTCTGGCAGGACAATTCGCAGCAGGGCAAGCCCGTTCAACCACGCGCGGAGCTGGTAGTTTTGCGCGTTGACGGGACGCCGGTTTCGCCGGAAATTCGCGAGCCAGCCGGTGACCGGTACTTCCTGCTGCCGGTGCGCCGCAAGCCGGGCGAACACCGGGCCGAGGCCGAAGTCCGGGTGCTCGCTTCGGGCAAAGTGGAGACCCATTCGGTGTCCTGGCGCGACTAGCTGCCGAGAGCCGCAGCGCCCCGGCGTCTGCATGGGCTTGCAATCGGAATGAAACCTGCTGTATGCTCCCTCCTACCAGGGGCATTCCACCGCCTCTCAGTCTTTTTGGGGTTAGGAGTCACGCTGCAATGCTTAAGCATGTGTGTACGCTGCTCTTTCTCGCTTGCGCCGCGTTTGCGCAAACCACCGGCACTGCCACGCTGGTAGGTACTCTCACAGACAATACGGGGGCGCTGATTCCCGGCGCAACCGTCACGATTGTCAACACTGAAACCCAGTTCACCTCGAACTCGCAGACCACGCCGGAAGGCGCTTACTACGTCCCCAATTTGAAGCCGGGCACGTATCGGTTAACCATCGAAGCCCAAGGCTTCAAACGTTACGTCCGCGAAGGCATCATTCTACGCACCAGCGAACAACCACGCATCGATGTGCAGTTGGAAGTCGGCGCGGTCACGGAATCGATTAATGTGTCGGGTTCGGCCCCCCTGCTGGAAACGGAGACCACTTCGACCGGCCAGATTCTCGAGGGCGACACAATCGTCAAGATCCCCGTCCTGCAGAAATACGTGTTCCGCGTCCTTCTCTATTTGCCGTCAACATCAAACATCAATGGTCAGCACGTGGTAGGCCAGCGCGAACGTTCCCTTGGCTACACGCTCGACGGCGTGGGAGGCAAGGAGCCCGTACGATCCATGATCGGCTCGACGAACCAGGTGATGTCCACCACGATCGACGCGCTGCAGGAAGTGAAGCTGTTCACCACCGGCATGCCCGCGGAGTTTGGCCACTCCGCCGGCGGACTGCTTTCCACCGTATTCAAGAGCGGAACCAACACATGGCACGGGTCGGCCGAGGACCGCTATATCGCCAAGCCGCTCGTGCACCGCACATATCTGGAGCAGTTGGCGCGCGTGAATCCGTTCAGCTATCACGAGATGTCGGCCACCATGGGCGCGCCCGTCTACATTCCGAAGATCTATAACGGCAAGGACAAGACCTTCTGGTTCTTCGGCTTCCAGCGGCACCATGAAAGGGGCGGGGAAACCGCCACGCTTGCCGTGCCCTCGCCGGAAATGCTCGCCGGCAATTACGCCTTCCCAGGCGCGAACCAGATTTTCGATCCGGCCACCACCTCGCAGGATTCGTCGGGCGCCTGGTCACGGCTGCCATTTGCCGGCAACCAGATTCCCACCAGCCGCTTCGACCCGGCCTACAAGAACTTCATCAGCCACAATCCTTATACGCCGCAGAATAACAATCCGGCGTTGGTTGGATACAACGCGGCGAGCGGTCCCACCAATAACCTGGTGTCTCCGACGAATTACCGCTCCTGGCGCACCCGCTTCGATGCCAAGATCGACCACCAGTTCGCGCCTAACCACCGCATGTTCGGCCGCTATTCTCAGGTCCGCCACCGCTCTTGGCGCGATCGCCTGTCGCCGGAAATCGCCTGGACCGAGTACGACTGGCGCGCCGTGAAAATTCCCATCGATCAGCGCAACATCGTGCTCTCGGACACCTACACCTTCAGCCCGACTTTGATCAACGAAGCGCGCTTGGGCTTCAATCGCCGCAAGGGCACGACCAGCCCGGTGACAATCGGCCAGGACTGGGCCAAACAACTCGGCATTCCCGGAGTGAGCAACGAGAACTTCCCCTACTTCCAGTCCTGCAACAATCAGTCGACCTGTACGGGTGGCAACATGTTCTACCGCCAGGACGCTCTTTCGCGCGCGTCCGATGTAGGCGAGGATTTCACCTTCCAGGAGAACGTTACAAAGATCCTCCGTGGCCACACCGTGAAAGTCGGCTATGAAACCATCCGGACCCGCTACAATTCGCTGGTCCCCGCCACGCCGTCGGGCACCTATCGCTTCGGCGCCACCGATTTCCCATTCCGTCCCAACACCGGAATCACATTTGCCGCGTTTCAGTTGGGTTCGGTCAGCCAGGCGGAATTCTCGCAGGCCATGACGACGTGGCTGCCCCGGTGGTGGTCGCACGCTTTCTACATTCAGGACGATTTCAAAGTGAGACGGAACGTCACGTTGAACCTCGGCCTTCGTTGGAGCTATGAATCGCCGTTCAACACCAAGTACGGCGCGCAATCGCAGTTCGATCCCACCGCGGTAGACCCGATCAGCGGCAGAATGGGCGCCATCACGCATCCCACGAGTGCGCTGGCAAAGCGCGACCTGAACAACTTCCAACCTCGCGTCGGACTTGCTTGGCAGCTGCGTCCGAACCTGGTCTTCCGCTCCTCGTTCGGCCTCATCACGCAGGACCTGATGACCAACGGCATCAATCAGAATTTCGAAGAGTACTTCGCCACGGCTAGCGTGCAGCAGCCGGTTGGCAACCCGAGTCCCGCGTTCTATTTGAGCCAGGGACCCGGCAACGTCCGGTTCAACACCAACCCGGATGGCTCCGTGCCCTACTCCGGCGTTAACTTTGGCCAGCGTAACGCCTCCTGGTACGACCCGAACATGAAGTTGCCCTACATCATGAACTGGTCGGGCGGCATTCAATGGAACTTCAGCAGATCCTGGTTGCTCGAAGTGCTTTACCAGGGATCGCGCGGCGTCCGGCTGCTCAACAACTGGGACATCAACCAGATTCCGCTGAACATTTCCACCGATCCGGCTGTTCTGCGCACGATATTCTCGTCGGCGCAAAACTACAAGCCGTATCCGCAGTTCGGCCAGATCCAGCACTACTCGAACTACGGTGACAACTCCTACCACGGCAGCACGTGGCGTGTGGAGAAGCGCTACTCGGCCGGCCTGGTGTTGAACGCCTTCTACACCTTCTCGAAATCGCTGAACAACGGCGACAACGACGGCGGCGTCAGCGGCATCACCTTCTATAACCGCGCCCTGGAAAAGGGCCGCGCCAATTACGATATCCGCCACCGGTTTGTATCGGTCCTGACCTACGAACTGCCCTTCGGCAAGGGACGGAAGCTCATGGCGAACTCGAACAAGGTCGTCAATGCCGTGCTAGGCGGCTGGGATTTCGCATACACGCAGACGTTCCAATCCGGTCCGCCCCAGACCATCAGCTTCTCGGGTAGCCCGAACCAGTATCTTCCCGGTGCAACCCGGCCGAATCTCGTAGCCGGAATCGATCCGGTTACACCAAACTGGAACATCGGCCCGAACCGGTTCCCGACCCAGGCTCAGGTGCCGTACCTCAATGCCGCGGCGTTCGCATATCCGGCGGCGTTTACGCCGGGCACGATGGGCCGCAACGTCCTGGAGATGCCCGGCATCACCTGGCCGCAATTCTCTCTTTCGAAGGAATGGCACGTCTACGAAAGCCTGAAGTTTATCCTTCGCTGGGACGCCAACAACCCGTTCAAGAGCCCGAACTTCGGGTCGCCCGATACGACGTTTAATCTGCAAAACCTGGCGAACTTCGGGCGCGTCGGCACCGCAACACGCGGCGGCTTCTCCGACATCGGTACCGCTCAGCCGAACCACCTGCTGGTGTTCCGGCTGCAGTGGTAAGACGCTAGAAAATTCCCGGGGAGTCTATTCGTCAGCGGACTCCTCGGGATCCAAACACACTAAGCCTTCGGCGGCTGCCGCATCGGAGAGATGGGTATCGGAACAGACGAATACCACCGAGCCTGAGCCGCTGCTGACTGTTCTGTTTAGCGCCAAGCAGGAGGCAAGCTGGATACCGTCATAGGCGCGAAGCCCATGACGGTCCAGTAGCAAACAAGCTTGGTCCAGGATCGAGTCCGATACCGGCTGCCGCACAAAGCGCGTTTTCCAATGCTCTTCAAGCAGTTCAACGGCTTGTCCGGCGTCGGCTACTTCGATCTCGTTACGTCTGGCTTTTCGCGAGATTGCAGAGCGGATCTCTACGCGGGTAAGAACAGAGGTCGCGATCTGATTTCCCGAGGTGCTGGAAGCGAGGCGGATGACCTGTTCGGTCCCCGGCTCGTCCAGATACAACTTCACGATGGCGCTGGAGTCGAAGTAATAAAGGGCCATTTACCTGCGATCTTTCAAGATCACGCGCGAGGCGAGTTCGCCCGTTTGGCGGACGGGTCGAAACTCGGAGATAATCGCCGCCGGCGCCGACCGGAGGATCTCCTCCACCTTAGGATGCGCCCGATTCAACTTGATCGAGGTAACGGGAAACTCGGCGCTTTGTGGATTAGGAACCTTTCCAGTCTCAATCAAGGACTGATCAATCAGTTCCTTTAGAACTTGGCGGCGGAGCAAATCATCGGTCACCCAAGCCGCACTTTCGCGAGGAAGAAGCTTGTCGCGAAAGTACTTCAGGCCGACGAATTGGTGCTGCGTTGCCTCCGCGCGGTGGAGCGCCAGGACGATAGCACGAATCTGTTCCGGGTGCGCCGCGTATGCGGGCGGGCGGACAACTGCCGGAGAGAGCGAGTATGGACCAATCGTTCGCGTGCGACCTGCAGGCGCGCTTTCGGGCTCGTCCTCGATTTCAAATTCAGGCTCGAACGTGAGCAGAATGCCATCTGTACTTGGATCGAAACTCTCAATGCTCGCGTCGGCACGTTTCTTCCGAACCTTGCCGTTGGCGATAATCGACGCCTGACAGCGAAGCCTGTACCCGATGGGAGTGAAAACTTCGACTAGGTGCGGAGCTTTGGTGGATTTAACCAAAGCTGGCAGTCGATCTTCAACGATATTTTGAAATTCTTGAATGTTCACGCTGTATCTACTAAAATTACCTAATTTTTCGGTCAGTCGTCTCAATATCTATTCAAAACTGACTCCAATTGAATCGTAGCGTCAATAATTGTAGCTGTCAAATAGAATATCGGCTTAATTATTGCTTTGGAAACCAACCCCGGTCCCACGGCTGAGCAAGTGTGGGGGGATTCACATAGCGCACCATCCGGAAACGGAGGCGCGCTCCGCTCCCCGGCTCCAATCTGACGGTGAGTAGCGGCCCGGCAATGGGCTGTGTCCTGCCGTTGATCTCAACCGATTCAAACCGGTGCTCTCCGTAACCGCCTGCTTGCACGATGACCGTACGCGGATCCACAGAGTTCACGTTTACCAGAGTCACGGTGGCGGCATCGGCGTCCAGTTTCTCCACCAGTGCACCGACGTCTTGCGGCAATCCCGCGCGACGCTCGGACGGATCGAAGTAGCGGAAGCGTGCGTGCATGCTCCAGATGTTGCCTCCCAGATACGCGCCCATGGTGAGATTCGTCAGTGTCGCGGTAGTCGCCGGATTCATCCCCATTAGGTAGTCGGCAAGGCGGGTGTCGGGCGTAGTCGGGTCGGTCTCAATCTCCCGCACGGTGCTGCGTACTTCCGCCAGGTCCCTCTCAAGCGCCTTTACCGGGAAATCGGGATTCTGTCCTTCCAGAAATCCGACAAAGCCTTGCTTGGGTACGCGATCGAGGTCCTTGCGGTCCATGGACCAGAAGTAGATCTCCGCGAGCCGGTCGGTGAACAGGTTGCTCGTGTAGTGATACCAACTGGGCGCGCCATTCTCTTTATAGCCTTTGGGGTCGCCGTACATTTGCGGCAGCAGGGTCTTCCCGTTCTCTACTTTCTTCTGCGCGTAGATGTTGTCCATCTGTTTCCGCAGCACACCGATGAAACTCTGGTCGCCGGTGAGCAGCAACGCATTCGCGAAGCCGGGCCATGAGCCCGCAGTGAAAGTATTGCGGCTGGCCGTCTCTTCCAGCTCACCGTCGAAGATCGTGAAGTTCCAACCGTAAGTACCCTTCCACCATTGGCCGTTGTATTCGCCGCCGGGCTTGCCGTCGAGGCCAACGTTGGTTGGAATGTTGCCCCCGCACTGCTCGGCGCGCTGCTTCCACGCGCCCACATATTCAGCCACCCAGTCCTTGTACTTTGCCTTTCCGGTGAGTGCGAAGGCATTCACCGCGAGGCCTGTGGAGGCGAGGTTGAGCGGGTGGTCGCCGACGCTATCCAGGTATTCGGCGCAGTGGGCGAGCATCTTCGGGTAGTAGGCATTGAGGTCGAGCAGCTTGCCCCGCCCGGCCTTGTTATGGAGCAGGTGGAAGCTTCCGGGAACGGGATCGCCGACCCAGTCATAGGTGGTTGCCTTGTGCATCATCGGCCCCTTGCTGCCGGTCCAAATGCTCTTGATTACCTTGTTTTTCGGATCGTAGTTCTGCGCCTCGGGATCTTCGTTCATGTACATGCCGGCAAAGCGTGTCATGCGCTCACGCAGGAACATGCTCTTGGGATCGGCCAGGCCCAGGAACGTGAGCGCTCGCATGCCTTCGCCCGTGTGGAACCAGTCCGATTGAGTGATGAATTCCTTGTAGTAGGCGCCGTTTTCGGAGATCTTCGTCAGCTTCGTGCGCAATTCACCGTATTGCTTGTAATGACCTTCGAGTGCGAGCTTGTAGTCGTCAAGCACGCGCTGCGATCCACCGAGAGCGTGCAGGAGCGTCCAGTTGTGAAAGGTTTCGATTGCGTCATCAGGACCGTCGAGGGTGCCCCACCGCATCGTGTGCAGCAGGTACCCACGCTCGTCCACGTATTTCGCAGCGAAGCGCTCGCACGCGACTGAACTGTCGCGCAGCAGTTGCCGCTCGAGCAGCGCCCACATCGGCGGCGGCATCGCGCTATCGATGACTACCGACGGATCAGCCGCGTGTAGAGCGGTGGCCAAAAGGCCAACCAGTAGGATTTGGGGAAGAAACCGGACACTCATCTTGACGCCTCCATGGAGACGCCATTCTATCGCGCGGGCTCTCTCTTTACCAAAAACGCGTAACTTGCGGCGCCAATCAGCAGCAA
>JBDTVQ010000325.1:0-7967 GCA_040007195.1 Acidobacteriota bacterium
TTGAGCGAGCCGCTACGATTGGTGCCGCTCAGCAGGTCCAGAGGTTCGCCGCTGTGGATGGTGATCAATGAATTGACCTGCCAGCCTTGCGTGACCTGTTTCACGTGTGAAGTGAACTTGGGCAATTCGTAGCTGAAGAAGCCGGTGAAGATCTGCCGGATGTCCTGGTTCATGGGCCCGTACTCGCGGGTGAGGTCGAACGAATTGGCGGGCAGCGAGTTGCGTACGTTGCTGCCGTAGTCCATCGCCTTGGCCCACGTGTAGTTGCCCGTTGCCGCGAAACCATGGGAGAACGTTTTGCGCAGTTGCACCTGAAGCGAGTTGTAGTTCGACGAAGATGCATTTTCGAGAATGTTGACCGAGCCCAGCGTCGGATAAGCATCGGCAAGAAGGCGGCGTCCGCCGACCGAGGGGTTGACGGAGCGGAGCAGGCTGAGTTTGCGGCCAAGGCTCCCGACGTAGCCGACCTGCAGCACGGTCTCATTCGACAGCTGCTGCTGGACGTTCAGGTTGAAGTTCTGCACGTACGGTGTGGCGAAGTTGGGATTGATGCCGAAGGCGCCGACGTTGTTGGGAACTCCAGTGGCGGGGAAGATCAATTGGCCAGGAACGAATTCGACGTTGGTGCGCGTGATCGTATAGACCGGGTCCGGTCCGCCGGGATTGGCATGAACGCCCGCCGAGCCGCCGTTGGGCACGCCGGTGTTGGCAACCATAAAGTTGAGGGCCGGGACGTCGTAGAAGATGCCGTAGCTGCCGCGGATGACGGTCTTCGAGGCGGCCTGGTAGCTGAAGCCGAGGCGCGGTGCGAAATTGTTGAAGTCGCGATGGTAAAGGTGGGTGCCGCTGGCGGCGAGCACGAAGCCTTGGCCGGGAATGAAATTGGTGAGGCTGGAGTCGGCGTCGTACAGTGGCCCGTGATAGGTGTAACGGACACCGAAATTGAGGTTGAACTTGGTGGTGAGCTGCCAGTTGTCGTGAACCCACCAGTCAAACGAGTTCTGGCGGTAATCGCGCTGGAGCTGGCCCTGCACAATGCTTGCGCCGTTGTTATTGGTGGGCAGCCCGGACAGGAAATCGGAGATCGCCCGAAGCTGCGTGGAGAGGCCGGCTTCGGATGCCCATGGGCCGCGCGTGCCGTCGAAAGAGAACGTGCCGCGCTTGTTCGTGTCGTAGAACACGTCGAGGTTGGCGCGGCGGTACTCGACGCCAAACTTCATTTGATGGCGTCCCATCGAATAGCTGAGGTTGTCGGTGAAGTGGCCCGTGGTGTCGATGCGGCCCAGCGGCTGTGTCGCGCTGGCGCCGGTGAAGCCGGAGATGCGCAGCGAGGGCGCACCCTTTAGATATTCGGTCGTGACGCCTGTGTTGAGTCCGGCAGCGATGGGATCGAACGAAGTGTCCAGGTCGTTGAAGACCTGCAGAAAGTAATTGGCGCCCAGGACAACCTGATTGACCAGCCGCGGAGATAGCGTGCTGGTCCAATTCACCGCCACATTGTGCATGTGGCTTGGTGCCACCTGCGCATATTCGCGGTACGGGACGTTGCTATTCACATTGGCAATTTGGGTCCCAGTGCCGCCAAAGTAGCGCGCCGAAATCGTATTTGTGGAATTGAGCGCATAGTCGATCTTGATAATGCCGTTGTAGGAATCGTAGTCGTTCCCATCGCTGGCGAGTAAGTTGTTGACCGAAGCCGGAAGATCGTTATAGCGCGATGGCCATGCTGCCAGAAGGTTGGCGCCGACGGGATTCACCGTGCGTCCATATCGGGCCAGCACCGCCTTGCCCGCGTCCACCCAGGCGGTGGAGGGATGCGTTTCCCGCAGGCTGAGTGCGGCGATGGCTTTCTGGCCCTCGAGCGTAGCAAAGTAGAACAGCTTGTTTTTCACCACGGGTCCGCCGACGGAGAAACCCCACTGGTCGTTGCGGATGACGCGCTTCTTCGATTCTGGCGCCTGGAACGGCGTGAGCGAGGCGAAGTATTCGTTGCGGTTGAAGTAGTAGGCGCTGCCGTGGAAGGAGTTTGTGCCGGACTTGATCACCATGTTCACGTTCGACCCGCCGTTACGGCCAAAGTCGGCGCTGGCGTTGGTGACTACTGAAAACTGATCGATGGCTTCCACCGGCAGCAGCGTTCCAGCGATGCCGGCGACACCGCCCTGGTTGACGGCCGACGTGTTATGGAAGGCATCATTATTGTCGGCCCCGTCTATCTGGTAGTTGTTGCCAGAAGTGCGCATTCCATTGACGCTCGACGACGATGGAGAGACGCCGGGGTTAAGCTTCAGCATCTGGCGGAAATCACGGCCGTTCATGGGAAGATCCTGCACAGTGCGCGGACCGACGACGCTGGCGAGCGTGGAAGAACTGGTCTCAAGCGACACCGCGGAAGCCGCTACTTCGACGACCTGCGTTTGGCTTGCGACGGCAAGTTTGGCCGTGACGTTTGTCGTGCGCGAGACAGCGACTTCGACGTTGTCGATCTTTTGGCTGGTGAAGCCCGGTTTGGTGATGGTGAGCGTGTAGATTCCGAGCGACAGCCCGGGGAGCGAAAAGTCGCCGCTCTCACCGGAAATGGTTTCGCGGGTAAAGCCCGTGGCTTTGTTGGCGGCCTGGACGTTCGCGGCGGCGATGATCGCGCCGGTAGCATCCTGTACTACGCCGGAGATCGAGCCTTGGAACGTTTGAGAGAAGGCAGACGAAGCGAACAGTGAAAAAATGGAAAACGATAGACCAAGACGCTGAAGCATCAAACGGCCTCCTTAGTGTTAAAGAGTTTTGAGTGCCGCTGATACTTGGCGGAGAGAGTTCTACTTGAACCTGAAGTTACCTGACTGTAGCATGACCCCCGCGGGGAGTGCAACGGTTGCGCATCGGGGGGCGGACGCTAGAAATCTTCGTTGTCGGGGGGAGGCAACGGTGCTCCGTCTTCTTCACCGGTGGGGATGATAGGTGTGGAAAAGCGGTACTGTTCGGTGGCCCATGCGCCGAGATCGATCTGGCGGCAGCGGTCCGAACAAAATGGAAAATCAGGCGCGCCGAAGGCGACCTGTGTTTTGCAGGTTGGGCACTTAACGGTGTTCATTGTCCTCTGGAAATATGGATGCTGGTGCGGTCCGAAAGGATCGGGAAGGCGGGCAAGGGCGGGGCCGCGACAGTTTCGGCGGAGTCGATCACTTCGCCGACAAGATCGTAATCGTGAGCTTCCGTTACCCGGAAGCGGCGGAACTCGCCGGGGCGGAGCGGGGAACCGTTGTCGTCGTTGATGTAGCAGATGCCGTCGATTTCGGGCGCCTGGGTGGCGAGGCGGCCTTCCCACAGAAGGTCGGTTTCCTTCGAGAGGCCTTCGACGAGCACGGTGTGCTCGGTGCCGATGAGTTTGCGGTTCATCTTCCGCGAAACCTTACGCTGGATGGCCATCAGGCGGCGCTTGCGGTTGGCGATATCACGCTTGCCCACCTTGGCGTCGAGCTCGAAGGATTTGCTCGTGTCCTCGTCTGAGTAAGTGAAGACACCGACGCGGTCAAATTGTGCGGCCTCGACAAACTGGCAAAGCTCATCGAAGTCGGCCTGCGTCTCGCCGGGGAATCCGACGATGAAACTGGTGCGAATGGCGACGCCGGGAATGGTGCGGCGGACGCGTTCGAGGATCTTCAGGAACAGGTCGCCGTTGGAACCGCGCTTCATGCGTTTGAGCACATTCGCGCTCGCATGCTGCAGCGGCATGTCGATGTATTTGGGCAACGCGGGGTGTTCGGCGATCGTGTCGAGCAGCTTCTGCGTAATGCGATTCGGATAGGCGTAGAGAAAGCGAATCCAGTAGGGGTTGGGTGCGTTGAGGTTGGCGAGACGGGCGAGCAACTGCGCCAGGCCGTCTTTCAGCCCAAGATCTTCCCCGTAGCTGGTCGTGTCCTGGCCGATCAGGTTAATCTCGCGCACACCCTGCTGCAACATGCGACTGGCTTCAACGACCACGGATTCGAAGCGGCGGCTGCGGAAAGCCCCGCGATAGTGCGGAATGACGCAGAATGTGCAGGGGTGGTCACACCCTTCGGCGATCTTGATGTAGGCCGAGTGGCGCGGCGTGGTGAACACGCGCGGCGTGCCTTCATGATAGAGGTAGGGCTCGATCACTGGTGGCAGCGCGGCGTTCGAACCACCCTCGCAGGCAGCGACGATCCGCTCGATTTCATTCGTGCCGACGATGGCGTCGACTTCCGGCAGGTCCTTTTGAATGTCGCCCCGGTAGCGTTCCACCAGGCAGCCGGCAACCACCAGCCGCTGCGCCCGGCCTGTCTTTTTGAACTCGGCCATTTCGAGGATAGTGTTGACCGATTCCTCTTTGGCCGGGTCAATAAAGCTGCACGTGTTGACGACGATCACGTCGGCTTCGTCCGGCCGCGGTGTCAGTTCATGTCCGCGCGAGACGAGCTGCCCCATCATCACTTCCGTGTCGACGAGGTTCTTGGGACAACCGAGACTTACAAATCCAATTTTCAAGGTGGGAAACTTCAGGTTAGCATGCCCACGTTTGAAGATCCTTAAACCTTTGCTTTGGCCGCCTGCCAGCCTGCGTCCAGCACGCCGCGCATCTTGGCCAGCAGCGCCGCGTTTTTCGGGAATCGCGCCAGATTCGTGTACTCTTTTGGATCGGCCCGGTGATCAAACAGTTCTTCATCGGGATACGGACCAGTCCAGCGAATGTAGCGATAACGGTCGGTCACAGCGCAACTCCCCACGATGCCGTTCGGAGCAGTCACGACGCTGAATGCCGCCGATTTCCACGGGCGCGACGGATTGTCCAGCAGCGGCCTAAGGCTCTGTCCTTCCAGATTGTCCGGTGGCTTCAGGCCGGCCAATTCGGCCAGTGTGGGGTAGATGTCAACAAACTCAACGAGCGAGCCGCAACCCTTGCCATTTCCCTTGCGCCCGGGCGCGGAAATCATCAGCGGCGCGCGCATCGATTCCTCAAACAGGCTGCGCTTGTGCCAGCGGTGGTGCTCACCCAGATGCCACCCATGATCGCCCCAGAAGACAATGACAGTCTTCTGCCTAAGGTTCAGTTTTTCCAGCGCTTCGATCGTGCGGCCGACCTGCCAGTCCATATAAGAAACCGAAGCATAGTAGGCGCGAATCGCCTCCTTCTTCGCGGCTTCATTCATGCCAATATCGTTCGCACGTGTGTTGATGGCAATCTCGCTGGCGCGCGGAATGTCGTCGACGTCGCCGGGAGGATTGACCACGGGATGGATGTTGCTGAGCGGATATAAATCGAAGAACCGGTCCGGGGCGACGTGAGGCACATGGGGCCGCAGATAGCCCAAGCCCATGAACCACGATCCGTCCTTGTTTTTGGTCATGGTTTCGATCGCCAGCTCCGTTGCCCGCTCGTCGGCCTGGTCTTTGCCGTCGCCCTTGAATGAGATGACATCCCATCGGGCCTTTGAGCCTTCCGTGATGTTGCGGGCCTGGCCTACGGTGTGCTGTTCCTTGCCGGGCGGGCTGATCGATATATCCCAGCTCGGCGCGTCGTCCCACTGGTTCGTGCCCACCGATCCCGGGACATCCATGTGATACATTTTCCCGGCTCGCACCGAACGCCAGCCGTTGGTCCGGAACAGTTGTGGAAGTGTAACGACATCCGGCAGTTTGTCGCGGACCGAGATGTTGTTGTCGAAGATATGCGTCGAGTCGGGCCGCAGGCCGGTCAACAGCGACGCCCGGCTCGGACCACACACCGGATACTGACAGTAGGCCCGATCGAATCGCACGCCGCTGGCGGCGAGGCGGTCCAGATTGGGAGATTTTACGACGGGATGACCGTAGCATCCCAGTGCGTTGTTCATGTCGTCGGAAGCGATGAACAATATGTTCGGCCGCTCCACCGCGGTTTTTTGAGACAGCAGCAGTGCCGGTGCGGCAAGCGTGGTGGAAGCAAGAAACGATCGGCGTGTGGTTGTCATGGCGAGTGTTAGAAGGACAAGCGAAGAGCAAATTGCAGTTGCCTCGGGTTGCCGAGGGTATTGGTTATGATCCCGGCGCTCGGACTGCCGATGCTCGCGTTCGGGATATCGAATTGTGGCGTGTTCATGATGTTAAACGATTCGGCCCGGAACTGAAGGCGGAAGGCTTCGGTGAGCAGAAATGTTTTGAACAAGGAGAAGTCGAGATTCACGCGACCGGGCCCGCGCAATACGTTGCGTCCCGAGTTGCCGAAGGTGAACTGGGCGGGATTCCCCCACGCGGCGCCGGGAGCGTTGAACGATGTATTGAACCAATGAGACGGATCGGGTGAATCGATCGCGCCGTTTAGCAGGTAGTCGGGCCGGCTGGCGCCGGCGTTGGATACGGATGTAGCGAGGACGGAGGAGAAGGCCATGCCGGTTTGTGCGACGAAGATCGCGTTGACCTGCCAGTCACCGGCGATCGTATTTCCTATGCCGGAGTGCAGATCCCACTTCCGGCCCTTACCAACGGGCAGGGTGTAGTTCATGCTGTGAACAAGGCGCTGCTGGATGTCGTGAGGACTGGTGCCGCGCTCGGCGGAATGGCGGTTGCGGATGTCCTGTGGAACCGTGCCGTCGGCGCCGCCGCCGAAATCAAGAGCGACGTTATCGATCGAATGCGACCATGTGTATGCCGTCAGGAAACCAAGGCCCTGTGAGAAGCGCTTTTCGGCGGTCATCTGCAGCGCGTGGTAGTTGGAAATGCCATCGGTTTCCGCTCGGGTCACATTCACGACGTTAGGCGCCAGTAAGTTCAACGGGCGGCGAGGAGCCGGTCCGCCAGGCCCGGGCACGGGCTGATTTGCGTTGAACGTGTTGTGTAGCTGCCGGCCGAGGTTGCCAACATATCCGGCCTTCACCACCACCTCCCACCACGGCAATTGTTGCTGCACCTGCAAATTGAACTGCTGTGTGTAGCCACTCTTGAAATTCTCGGGCATCGACAGGAAACTGCCTTCGGGATTGTTGGCCACGGTCTTAAAATCCAATGGCGGAATGGGACGGAAACCGTCCGACACTACCCGCGGATTGCTGGAGAACTGATTGATGCTCTCGGCATTGATGGGGCCAAAGGGGAGTTGCCGCTGCAGCCGGATGGCGACGCCGCCGTGTCCCTGGGTGTTGTAGTAGATGCCGTAGCCGCCACGCACGACGGTGCGCGACTTCGCCTGATAGGCGAATCCAAACCTGGGCGCGACATTGTTCCGGTCCGGCTGCACGCCGACGTTGGAATCGGAATTGAATCCCGCGATTCGCATCTTGCCGGTGGCCATATCGAAATTCGCCCAACGGTCGGCGACCTCGGAAAACGGCGTGTCGTATTCGTAGCGGAGTCCGAGGTTAAACGTGAGGCGGTTGGTGACGCGCCAGTCGTCTTGTAGGTAGGCTCCATACTCGGTGGAGCGAATACCGGCCGAGACAAGGAGGAAATCCTGTTCGATGACGGAGGCGGTGCCGAGGAGGAAACTGGCCATGCCGTCGCCGGTGCTCGCCGCCAGGTTCGGGTTCGAGCTGAACAGCCGGTCGAAGTTGAAGCGGCCGCTGCCGCGGTTGTTTTGAAACTCGCTCATCTGGCGGCGGCGTGCTTCGAAGCCCCATTTGAAGCTGTGGGCATTGTGCAGTTTCGTCAGATTGAACGCCGGGTGGAAGGTGTTCTCCACGCGGACGATGGGAAGCGATCGTGTCTGGCCGATTCCGGTATAGCCCTGCGGCGAGAAGATGGGGATTCCATCCGAGCGCGGTCCCTGGTTCGAATTAGCTATGCCCAGTTTTTCGCCGAGCTTGGCGCCGTCGTAGGCGCCCTCCTGTGAGTAGTTCAGGTCGTAGCGCACGAAGCCCATGCGGGCGTCCAGGAGGAACGTGGGCGACAGTGTGCGGGTCCAACTGAAGACGTTTTGATGCGCAACGAGAACCGAGGTCCCGGCGAACGTACCCTCGTCACCCAGGGATACCGGCTCG
>JBDTVQ010000326.1:0-7905 GCA_040007195.1 Acidobacteriota bacterium
AGACGCAAGTAGTAATTGAGGTCGTTTGATCCCGAGTCGCCGCGAACCAGGCTGATGTCGGCCGCCCCTACCGTACCCGCTCCCGCTTCCGGGCCGCGTACAGCCTGGCTAAGGAAGGCGCTCGCGAACAGGCTTTTTTCCTGTTGGAGTTTGGGCAGTGATTCGAGCACCGCGCGGGCGTGCGCGAACTCGCTGTCGAGGTCGCGCACGATCCGGCCTTCGCCACACACATTCTTGAGGAGCGAACCGCCTACCTCCACCGCACCCAGGCAGACCCGGAGCCGCGCATGCCCTGCCGGCGGGTTACCGGTCAAGAACACACGCAGCATCCGGGGCCGTCCGCCCAGACCCTCGGCCGGCAAGGCAACCAACGGGGCCTCATCCGTACCATCCCCCAACGAATACAGAGAGGCCCGCTCAGCCGAGGAAACCTTTACGCTTCCCGAAAATGTAAGGTCTACGTACGAACCGCCCGGAATCAGCACGGCTTCCACCCGCTGCAGCACCTGGAGTTCCTGTCCATGGCCGCGCAAGCACATGAGCAGCGCGAGCAGGCACATAAGTGACCACCATCGGGGATTAGCTGTCATTTGGTCTAACGCACTTTCATCAACAAGGCGATGCGCACGAACGCGGCGTAGGACTCAATCCGGTGGCCGGCCTGATCGAGCACCTGGCCGTTGGAGTCGAGCTCCTCGGCGATCTCAGGTAGGAGTGCTTTCAACTGCTCCCGGAGGAGCGGCATTTGCTCCTCACCAATGCCGGCTTCGCCGAAAGTGAGATCGAATAGGTTGACCGGTTCGGTGACGAACGGCTCCCGCGACAAATCCAGCCGCACGGCTTCACTCATGCTCGCGATAGCAGTGGCTAACTCCAGGGCGCCGTCACGCAGCCCCCGCCGCTTGCGCGCCCGCTTTAATAGAGTTTCCACGCCACCCGGCTTGACCGGCGTCGCTGCCCGCTGTTTTTGCCGCGTCCTGCCTGTTTTTGTCACCGAACCGGCTCCTTCCCTCACGCCAACACTCTAGGGGGCGAGTTGAACGGCCCGATGACCAATACATTGCAAGGTTAGGCAAACAAACAAATTATTGGCGCACGTCTGGCGTGACCAGGTCTTTGGCAGCAGGAAATTTAGAATATTGGAGTACTTACGGACGCAAGCCGAGGCTGTGGACAACCTCGCGAAAACGCGGGTTGGTTCGGAGGGGTGCGAAGGCCGGATCGACGGCGGTGAAGACCACGTTATATGGCCGTGCCTTTACAGCAGCCTCCAATTCTGCGAGGGCGGCCTCCTGATCACCCTTCCACATGAACCAGAGGGCACGGTTGTAGCGGTGGACTTCTCTCGGCGTGCCCTCGTTCACCTCTCCAATCCAGAAGTCCGCGATCGCCGAACGTCCGCCTGCGCGGAGAATTGTCTGGTAGTGGTCAGCAAGTTCGGCGCGCCTTTGTTGGGAGAAATTTGCCCAGGAGCCCACCTCCTCAGCGCGAGCGAGGACGGTATTCACGTCGTTGCCGAGCATCATTTGCGTGCGCGATAACCAGGCATGACCGGGGTTGTGGTCGGGATTCAGGGCGATCGCCCTATCGCACTCCAGTGCTGCTTCCCGGTATTTGCCTTCGAAGATGTAGATCATGCCGAGGGTGGAATGTGCCTGCGGAAGGGCGGCATCGGCATCCATCGCCACTTGTGCCTGCCGGGCCGCCTCGGGCAGGCGTCCTTGGATGGCTAGCCACATGGCGTACCAAAGGTGCCGAAGCGGCTTATTTTCATCCATGGCAATCGACCGGGCCAAATGCTCGCCCGCCGGCTTCCAATTCCAATCGCGGGTCATCAGGACGAAGCCCGCAATGGCTTGGCATTCGCCACAATTGGGGTCTTCTTTGACGGCTTTCCTGGCGAGTTCGCTTGCAGTGCCAAACGTGAATCCACCAAAGCGCGCGGATCCTTCAGCTAACCCCGCATGAGCGAGCGCGAAGTTCGGAACCAATTCGAGCGCCTGCTGAAACATCGGTGCGGCGCGTAAGCCGTCGCCGAGGTTGCCGCGGCGAAGCAGGGTGATCCCTTCCTCCGACAAGGATTGTGCTTTCCGCAGGTGGCTGAAATGGCCATAGAGCCGGACGCCTCCGAAGCCGGTCAATAGCAGGAATGCGACGCCGGTTGCTATGCCGACCCACGAGATGCGGGGCTTGACCTGTGGCTCCACCGGCGGGCGTGTGGTCGATGCCTGGCCCATCGGCTGCACGGGAACCGCGAGACGATACCCTACCCGCGCGACTGTTTCAATGTAGCTGGCCCCGCTTGGAGCAGGATCGAGCGCCTTGCGAAGTGTTCCCACGCAATGGGCGAGGTTGGATTCCTCGACGAGAGCTCCGCTCCATATGGTCGTTTCGAGGTCCTCTCTTGAAACGACCTCGCCTTCAGCCTCCACGAGCATCCGCAAGCATTCGGCCACGCGCCAAGCCAGTTTCCTGGGCTCACCTCGGACGAGAAGACGGCGGTGGAGAGGATCCCAGAGTGCTTCGCCGAAGGCAGCGTATTCAAGATCTTGGTCAATTTTCGGCGGCACGAATCTGTTCTTCTCTTCCGATGGCCTTCGCCATTGTAGATCGAAGAACCGGGCCTTTGTGCAGCCTTTTGTTAGGTTTCATGGTTTTTCATGGCTTCTCATGAGCAGCGCCAAGTACGAACTCCAGAAGTTGCCATGGTTCTTCAAGAACATCGCGGGCCGAAGTGGGGCAAACTGCACGGGACCGAAACTGATGGACCCGGAAGAATCCTGCGAACCTCTATGAAACTACAGCCGAAGATTCAACACTTGATGGCGGCCGCCAAAGCAAGAACATCCATGTGCGGCATCTTTGGGTGCGCAATTCCCCTGCTCGCCTTGCTTCTCATGCTGCAGCTGGTGGGCACAGCCGATGCGGCGCCGATCTATACAGCCAGCGCGGTGGCCTGCAGTAATCCATTCGGAATGGGCAGTAGTCCCCAGTCGGTCTCGACGGGTCCTCTCCTATTTTGCGGTGGGTCGGTATCCGCCGCGGCATCGGCAAATGCAGGGTTCTACGGCGTTGGCGCATCCGCCCAGGGACTGCACGTTTGTTGCGGCGGAAGCGGAGGCGGCCAGGGGTTCGCCCAGGCGGAAACAGAAGTGATCTTTACTGGCCCAGACCCTACTGTCGACCTTTCGCTCAACCTCTCCTTTCACGGTGAACTTGGCGGCGGCATTCCTTCCGACCCCAGTGGAGCGAGCAATCGAATGATTCAACTGGACATATTTGTCGGATCGAATCATTTCATTTCTACGTTTTATGATTTCGCCGCCGGCGACGGCACACACACGTCTAGTCAAACCGGCAACCTGGTTTTCCAGGCGTCGGGACCAACGGTCTGCCCCACTGCTTGCCCAGGTGTCACGCCGACAATCAACGCTCCCACGAACACCCCCATCTTGTTCCGGATGAGCATCCTGGCAGGTGTGGATGGTTTCTTGGGAACTTCTTTTGGGTTTGCGGAAGCCTCGAATACGCTGTATTTCCCATTGACGGGGCCCGTATTTAACCTGCCCGCGGGATTTTCGGCGAGCATCGCTGGCTTGAGTGTGGAGGATAACCGCGTCGTTGGTCTCGATACGGGCGGTGGCGGCTCGGTGCCGGAACCGGCCACCTGCGGTTTGGTGGGTGCTGGGTTGGCGCTGGCGGCATTGTTCCGCCGCAGGCGATAGGAGACCGCGAAGAAAGGGCATCGCCCGGGCAGCAGACGGAAATTCAAGCGAGGATGCGGTTAGCGTATTTTCGCGTGGCCGAGCGGATGACAAACTTCCGAAGCAGGGTGTTTCCGCACCACTAATTAGCCCGCGTGCGATCCTTCCTTGCACTCTCGGACAGGCGTACGGGAGCCTTGCTTGGTGGAACTCCAGACCTTATTTTAGAAAGGTTTAGCCGGGGTCGAGCGGGACACGGCTGTCCAGAATGGCCGATCTAAGGCAAATCACTTAGACAGTCGTACGATTTTTTCCCTAGGCCCCCTAAAGCCGATGCTGGGTGATGCCGATACCTTCCTTGTAACCAGCCGCAGGATTAGCCAATGGTCCAGCGAGCATAACGACAGCCAGGGAGGCCAACACCGTGTTCACCACTGTCTCTGAATCCACGCTTCAACAATCTGCCGTCCCGCAGACCACCACACCCGCTCCGCTTGCGCCCGAGGATTCCCGTCTCGTCTTGGGGAATCGCCAGATAGCCGCTTCACTTTTTGTTGTGCTGGCGCTAGTAACCGTAATTGCGACGTTGAGCTATATCGCAGGCCGTGCGACGCCCTCCGGCTCGTCCTCGCCGGCGATTCTAGCGTCTGCGTCCACCGCTCCGGGCCAGGTGCCGGAGCAAGTGATCGTGGTGGATGCTAAATCGTCGTCCCCTCAGCAGCCGGCCGCTCCTGCCGCCTTGCCGCCCACGATCATGCCCGCTGCTCCCACTGTGACGCCGAGTGCGCCGATTGCGTTGCCCGCCGGCCCCGACGCTCCTCCGCCTCCCGGAACCGTATTCTTCCAGGTAGCGAGCGTGGACAAAGGAATGGCCGACGTCTCGGTTCAATACCTATTGGAAAAAGGCTTCAGCTCGCGCCGCGCCCCTGGTGTGTCGGCCGGACTCTATCGAGTTCTGGTTGGACCGCTGGATGTGGCAACTCAACTGGGTTCGACCGAAGCGAAACTCAAAGAGCTTGGCTTCTCGCCGTTTCCGAAGAAGTACTAGTTTGCCCGTGGGCTAGTGAATCGTGCGGCTCTTGCGATTCATGTAGTCCATGAGCAGATATTGCCCAAGCGTGTAGGGCGTCGTGAAATACGCCTTACCGCGGCACATCTCCGTCACCTTCTGCACGAACTGCACCAGGTGATAGTCGCTTGCCAGCATGAACGTGTTGATGAGGATGCCACGCCGCTTGCAGTGGTTCACCTCCTCCAGCGTTCGCGAGATGACAAGCGGGTCAAGCCCGAACGCGTTCTTGTAGATCCTGCCATCCTCGAGCGTCAGCGCCGACGGTTTGCCATCGGTGATCATGACGATTTGCTTCATGTCCTTCTTTTGGCGTTCCAGGAGACGCTGCGCAAGAATCAAGCCGTCGCGCGTATTGGTGTAATAGGGGCCGACCTGCACCCGTGCCAGTTCGCTCACTCGCACCTGTTCGGCCGTGTCATGGAATAGGACGCAATCAAGAGAGTCGCCAGGGTATTGCGTGCGGATCAGGTGAGCGAGGGCGAGCGCTACGCGCTTGGCCGGCGTAAACCTGTCTTCGCCATAGAGGATCATGCTATGGCTGCAATCGAGCATCACCACGGTGGCGCAAGAACTCTGGTATTCGGATTGATGGACCTGTAAATCCGGGTAGTCGAGGTTGAGCGGTACCTTCACACCCTCGCGCTGCATGGCGGAGAACAGCGTCGCGGAAATATCCAGGTTGAGCGTGTCGCCAAACTCATAGGGTTTCGATCCACCGCTGGCGTCGACACCGGTGGCCAACTCGCGGGTGTCATGCGCGCCGAAGCTCGACCGGCCGAGGGATCCGAGGAGGTCTTTCAGCGTTTTGAACCCGAGGAAATCCACCGACTGGTCGGTGATTTCGAAGCGGGCCTCTTTCGGCTCGCCCGCGCCGCCTTCGCCAGTCTGCTGCGGCTGACCGTTCTCCTCGATGGTGAGATACCCCTCGTCGGCCATCCTCTGCACGAGGCGATTGAGCAGATTCTCACGATCTTCGAGCGTCATATTCTCGAGACGCTCGCGCATACGTTCGGCCTGGTCCTGATCGAACAGGTCGCCGCTTTCGAGCGCCTGCTCGATGGCGCGTTTCAGTGCCTCCAGCGAGTTCGGGTCGAACTCCTGAAAGCCGTAGTATTGCGACTGGAACCCACTCTCGAGGAAGTAATCGGCGAGCGCGCGCATGAGGTCTTCGGCGCTAATGCCGAGGTCCTCGCCGGTGTATCGAGAGTAGGTGATGCGCTTCACTGAAAGTCCCGTTTGGCTGAGCGGCGCCGAGGCTCCTCTCCCTGTTCGCGGGCGGCGCTCGCTTCCCGGCGCTTGGCGTCGGCGGCGAAGACGCGGTCCTCACTGCGGCTTATGCGGCGGTGCGCATAAAGGCCTTCGAGGACGAACTCGGCCGCGGCGGCGCGTTCGGCGCTTGTCGCTCCGGGGCCAATTCCCACGGCGCCGGTCTTTTCCATGAGCCCTTGAATCGAGGCCAGCTCTTTGATGAGCGCCTTCGCCGGAGAAGCCTCGTCCAACTGCAGGGAGCCGCCCAGGTCGAACCATTGGACGACTTGTTTGAAGTCGACACCGTCGTAGTATTGGGTGAACACCCGGCCCACCGCACCGCGAATCAATTCCCGCGCCACGCTTTCGCCGCCCTTCAGTTCGCCCTCATATTCCAACTCGATTTTGCCCGTCATGGAAGGCATGGCCGCGAACACGTCGACGACGCGCGCGGCGGTTTCCTTCTCGCCTGCCTTCAGAGCCCGGCGCTCAGCATTCGAGACGGCGTTTTCGAGCACGGAGATCGGAAGCCGCTGAGACACGCCGGAGCGTTTGTCGATCTTCTTGTCGTCACGCGCGAGGAAGGCAATGGATTCGACCACTTCGCGCACGAACCGCGGCACGGTGACTTCCACCGTCTTCTCGCGGTGCGTCCAGGCTTCTTGCTGGGTGATGGCGATTCCCTGATCGACCGTCACCGGATAGTGAGTTCGAATCTCGCTGCCAATCCGGTCTTTGAGCGGCGTAATGATTTTGCCGCGCGCGGTATAGTCTTCCGGATTCGCCGTGAACACCAGCATGACGTCGAGCGCCAGGCGTACCGGGTAACCCTTAATCTGCACGTCGCCTTCCTGCATGATGTTGAACAGGCCGACCTGAATTTTGCCTGCAAGGTCGGGCAGCTCGTTGATGGCGAAGATGCCGCGATTGGCGCGTGGCAGCAGGCCGTAGTGCATCGTCAGTTCGTCGCTGATGTTGTGGCCCTGGCGGGCGGCCTTGATGGGATCGATGTCACCGATCATGTCGGCGATGGTGACGTCGGGTGTAGCCAGTTTCTCGACATAGCGTTGATCGCGAGTGAGCCAGTCGATTGGCGTATCGTCGCCCATTTCGCCGATCGCGAGCTTTGCCTGGCGCGAGAGCGGACGGTACGGGTTGTCGCGCGTCTCGGTGCCCGCTACATACGGGACCGCTTCGTCGAGCAGCGTGGTCAGCATGCGGATCAGCTTCGTTTTCGCCTGGCCGCGCAACCCGAGCAAAATGAAGTTGTGCCGCGACAAAACGGCATTGACGATCTGGGGGACGACGCTGTCTTCGTAGCCGACGATGCCGGGGAACAGTTCGCCGCCCGCTTTGAGCTTCGCCATGAGGTTCTGGCGCAACTCATCCTTCACGGACCGGAGGCCCAATTTGGCCTCCGAATATTCACTCCGGCGCAGTGCGCCTAACGTGTGAGGAAGATCAGGCCGCATTCATTCACCACCCTAACATGCCCGCGCCTGCGGGAAGTCCGGGGCGGGGACGTCATTTGAATGCGAGTCAACCGGATGCGAGTTAACCAGGTTTTGGCGGGGCGTGGACGCTCCCGGGACCGGCACTTGCCGGGGATGCGGCCCACGCCCCCTGAGGATCTGAGCGGCACGGTACCCGGGCGAGCATCCTTCGGCTAGGCTGGTCCGCGTTCGAAATTGAGCATCCAATGGACACCGAAGCGATCCTTCAGCATCCCGAAATAGGCGCCCCAAAACTGGTCGGCCATCGGCATGGTCGCCTTGCCGCCCTCGCCCAACGCCGCGAACAGCCTGTCTGCCTCTTCCTTGCTGTCAGGGCTCACACAGAGGTAGAAGTTGTTGCCTTGCTGCGACGTCGTTCCGGGCATCG
>JBDTVQ010000327.1:0-7902 GCA_040007195.1 Acidobacteriota bacterium
CGTTTCGGAATACACCCAATCCGCGATCTTCAATCCCGGCACCACCCAGATGTGGTTGGAGGCCGTATAGCCCTCGCTGACTTTGTAGTAGAGGTTCATCTGTTGCCCCACGCAAACAATCTGCGTGGTGTCGGTGATGTTGGTGCCCCGCGTCAACTGTACGTCCACCCTGTCGAAGGCCAATTGGAATCCGTAGCGATCATAATCGGCGAGCAGGGTTGGGGTGACGTTGTTGGTCGTGTTATCCTCCAGCACGGTGAACAACTCATTATTCTCACCCAAGGTCTGACCGAGCACCTGGATTTGATCGGGAGGGACATTAGTCAGGGTGCCGTTGGGCAAGGTGGCGACCACCCAGGCGCGGATGCGATAGATGCGCGAGTTGGTGGACATGGCTGGCCCACGAGTCTCCAACCGAAGCTTATCCTGAATCGTTTGGGAAATGAACTCCCAGTCGCCCTCACCCACATTCGCTTCCTGTGTATATTCCTCGAACGAGGATGTTCCACCACCACCGCCCAGCCGGGGCCAGGTGGGAACACCATCCTCATTGGTGCATCCCGTGGACCAGGCTCCGCCATTGTAGCGCCAGCGATAACAGCCTGTGTCATCGGCGGCCCAGACCGTTTCTTCCTCGACGATGAGTTGGGTCAAGTTGGAGTTGACGCATTCCTCTTGCTTGTAATAGATGGACTGCTTGCCGCCGATTCGATTGGTCCAGCCCAAGCCATTGATTTTGGTGTACACACTGCGGTCTGGAAAGGCGCATGGACCATAAAGCGGCTGGGAAATGAACGCCTCGTCGCGGCTGTACAGGTAAAGATCAGGGGCGACATCAACCAGCAAAGCGGCCAGAGCCGCATTGGTGCCCGCCGTCTGCACCGTGTCCATGACCAAAGGATCGGTCTGCGTGATCAACGTCTCAAATGCATCAGGCAGCGTGTCGTCATCCGAGTCCTGCAAGGTGCCGAGTTGGAAAAAGCACATGCCACCCGCAGGCGGAAGGATCGGGACGCTCGTTTGTCCGGAAGCCGTGCGCAGGAGGTAATGCCAGTGGATGAGGTTGGTGGAGAAATACACGTCGTAGCGCGCGCCCTCTTCGGCGCCTTCGATGGTCAGTTGCAGGTTTGTGCCATCCGAGGTTGGAGAGCCAAGCCGCAAACCACCACTCATCGACATCATCGCCATGCCACCGCCGCCACCACCCACGCCGGACAGTGCCAGTCCATTTTGGGCCTCCAGTTCGGCCTGTTCCGCCGCACGCGCAGCATTGAGCGCGGGGTAATCCACCTCGCGATCATCGTAGATGAAATTGTTCGTGCCTGCGTCGTAGAGCGGAAGATCGGGATACGGATTGAAGGGCAACGGCGGCTGTTTGAGTGCGGCTGACCAGAAGATCGGAACCACTGGCTGCTTCTTCTTAGTTTCCGCCGCGCCGTAGGTAAGGGCTGGAGTGACCTGATAAGCTGGTTGCGCGCGGCCCGAGAGAGCCACAAGAAACGCCAAGACCAGTAAAGCTGTTCTCATCATGTATTTCTCCTTGTTGTAAATTAATGTCGCGCCCAAAACGAGAGCCGCCGAATCGCTTCCACCGGATTTGGCCAGTGTCTCTCAATCACGCGCACGCAGGATAGGCCATGCCGTATCCTGTTCGTCAACCTTCAAATCCATTTCAAATGCTGCGTGCCGCGGACTTCAGCAGAAAATGCCCAGCTACGGAAGTTGGGTGCCAATTTACGCCGCGAACGCTCTATGAAGAGCCTCACTCAGGAACAACTTTCGGAAAAGGTGAACTTGAGCAGCAGAAATCTCAGGAAAATCGAGGCCGGTGAAACCAATGTGCTCGTCACCACCTTTATCCGCCTCTGTCGCGCCTTGGATTGTTCTGCCGACAAGCTGATTCCCAAGGAATGAAGCCAAGCCATTCACAACTGGTTTATTTTCAAGCCACTCGGACTGGCAGCACTCACTCTGGTCACGTCCAAACTCTCCGGCTGCACGGGCCGACTCCACGACTGCATGGCCTGTCTCTCCGGCTGCTTGACCCAACTTTACGGCTGGATGGGCCGACTTTCCGACTGCGTGGGCCGATTTTCCGGCTGGCGGTGGTGTCTTCACGGCTGCTGCGGCCAACTCTCCGGCTGGGCGGGCGTTCTTCGCGGCTGCTTGGCCTCACTCCCCGGCTGGATGAATTGAATCCACGGCCGCACGGACGAACTCCAAGGCTGCTTGAGTCAACTCATCGTCCGAGGACTGGTGCGCCTTGAGAAAGTTCATCCGCACAGCCTGAAAGTAGAATTCCGCAATGAGTTAAAACCAAGAACAACAAGGAGACATAATGAAAGAATATTGGGAAATCACCCATACACGCGCCGTGGCCACGCAGGCGGTCTGGGGCATGAAGTTGACCTTCGATTTAAACAAACTGACGAAGGCCCAGCACAGCACCCTGACCGACAGCCTGCCCACGCTGGCCCAGGCGCGCGACAACAAGGAAAACGACCTCACCGAAGCCCTCGCGGCGAAGCATGACTTTTTCAAAAAGCTGGGCAACCTGGCCGTCCGGGTGCCCGGACTGATCGACGGACTGCTCGATGATGACGACGACTTCAAGGAACAACTCGATGCGATCTACGCCGTGGATGCCGACGCCTCCGAGGCCCACACCCTGCGCCGCTGCCGGCTCATCCTCCCGCTCTGGATCGATGTGAATGCCGCCCGCGCCGCCGCCGCGCCGCCCAAGGCCGAGTTGACGGTCGATTACGCGGGCGCCGCGGGTAATTCGAGCGACTTCGGCAACACGATGGCGTCCGCCATCACCGCGCAGAAAACCGAGGCCGAGCGGCAGCGTGACGTGACGAATGCCAAGAGCGCCCTGCGCACCGCCGACCGCAAGACCGACCGGGCCAACAAACGCTGGTATCAGGCCTGGCTCAAAGCCTATCCCGAAGGCACGCCCGAAGGGGACGCAGCCCAATCCCAGGTGCCCACCGAGCAGGGCACGGCGCATCCCGCAATGCTGGAAATTCTTACCCTCACACCCCTGCCAGACCATACGGTGCGCGTGAACCTCGATCCCGCCGGTGGCGCGCACGCCACGACGAAGGAACTGCAATACCAGCTGTCCGGCGAGTTGGAATTCGGCCACACTGCGCCCATCACGGGCAACGAAATGATTGCGGGACCGTTCACCCCCGGAGCCAGCGTGTCCTTCCGCACCCGCGTCGCCAACTCCAATCCCGGCACCGTGACCAGCCCGGTCAAGACCGCAGTGGTGATTTAGCGCGAACCCGCCGTTATTGTTGCCGCCCGAACTTCTTCTCCAGCTCGCGGTAGTTCATTTCGATGAGCGTGGGGCGTCCGTGCGGACAGGTGTAGGGCATGGCGCAGGCACGGAGATCGTTCACGAGGTTTTCCAGCTCGGGTCCGTTGAGCGGATCGTTGGCCTTCACGGCGTGGCGGCAGACGGTCTTGGCGATGGTGTGTTCGCCGAGACGTTGCGCGTTGACCTGCGCGCCGGCGGACTTGAGTTCGTCGATGAGTTCGAGGACGAACCGGCGCGAGTCGGGTGCCTTGACCATGGGAGGCAATCCATCGAGGAGGAAGGTGCGTTCGCCAAATTCGCTGAGGCCGACGCCGAGGCGTGTGAGTGAGGCGAGATTTTCGCGGAGGAAATGCGCGTCCTTCACGGACAACTCGACGGTCTCGGGCAGCAGCAAACGCTGCTGGGGCACGTCGCCGGTCTGGAGGCGCGCGAGCATCTGCTCAAAGAGCACGCGCTCGTGCGCGGCGTGCTGGTCCATGAGCACCAGTCCGCGGTCGCTCTCCAGCACGACATAGAGCCGGCCCACGACGCCGACGAGTCGGAGCGGCACGCGCAGGAGGGGCGTGGGATCGGCGGGGAGCGGGGGAGCGGGGGAGCGGGGGAGTGGGGGAGTAATCAGTGAATCAGTATTCAGTGAATCAGTGGGGGCGGGCGCGGGCGCGGGCGTGTTGCCGGCACTGACGGCTGGCTTACTGATTACTGATCCACTGATTACTGTCTTACTTTCCACACCCTTCGCGTCCAGCGGCGTGCCGGTGAGCGGGGTGAATTGAGGGAATTCCTTGGTGACCGGGGCGGGCGGCGGGGAGACGGACAGGTGGAGTGGTGGAGTGACGGGGGGAATGAGCGGTATGACGTTGGTCCCGCCGTGGAATTGCATCAGCGTTTCGCGCACGGCGCGGGCGGCGAGTTCGCGCACGACGCGTTCGTTGTGAAACTTCACCTCGCGCTTGGATGGATGGATGTTCACATCGACGAGCGAGGGATCGATTTCGAGGAAGAGGCAGCAGACGGGGAAGCGTCCCTTCATCAACGCCGTGTGATAGCCCTCGACCAGCGCGAAGCTGAGGCCGCGATTCTCGACCGGACGGCGGTTGACGAAGACGTGCTGGTTCTCACGCGAGGATCGGCTGACGCCCGGCGCGCCGATGAGACCCCAAAGCGTAAAACGTAAAACGTGATGCGTAACGGCAGGAGCACCTTCCGCGGGCAAGTCGTCTGCGGAGTCAGCAGGCGCGGGGAGGTCGGCGGAGAAATCGACGGCGAGCAGCTTCTGTTCGTCGCCGAAGAGGGCACGCATCCGCTCACGCAGCGCGGCGACGCGAGCTTCGGCAGACGTTGCTGCGTTGACGGCGGCCAGTTGCCAGACGGCGCGACCGTCCTTGATGAAGGTGAACGCAAGGTGCGGATGCGCCAGCGCGGCGAGCGTGAGGTAATGATTAATGTGCGCGTATTCCGTCTCCTCGCTGCGGAGAAACTTGCGCCGGGCGGGCAGGTTGAAGAACAGGGAACGGACCTCAATGCTGGTGCCATGCGGAGCACCGGCTTCCTTCACCTCCACAATCTTGCCACCATGAATGATGATCTGCGTGGCGGCGGGATTTTCGGTCTCGCGTTCGCGCGTGGTGAGGCTCAGGCGGCTGACACTGGCAATGCTGGGCAGCGCTTCGCCGCGAAAGCCCATCGTGGTCACGGCATGAAGATCCTCGGCGCGTTGAATCTTGCTGGTGGCATGGCGTTCGAGGCAGAGCAGCGCGTCGTCGCGGCTCATGCCGAGGCCGTCGTCGGTCACGCGGATGAGGCTGCGTCCGCCCGCCTGCACCTCGACGGTGATGCGCGTGGATTGCGCGTCGAGGGCGTTCTCGACGAGTTCCTTCACCACGCTGGCCGGGCGTTCCACGACCTCGCCGGCCGCGATCTGGTTCGCGACGTGTTCAGGCAGGAGGCGGATGCGATTCATGGGGGGATGGTAGAACGTGAAACGTGAAACGTAAAACGGAATGGGTGTTCCCGCCCGTTGGTCCCCCTCGCCGCCGCCGCCGCCTCCACTTACGTTTTACTTATCACGCCTCCCGCTTCGCCTTGCGCAACGGAAAGGAGAACGCGAACACCGCCCCGGCTCCCGGTTCATTTCGCGCGGTGATGCGCCCGCCGTGCTCCTCGATGATGCGCTTGCAGATCGAAAGTCCCAGACCGGTGCCGGTTGGTTTGCCGTGGGTGACGAATGGCTCGAAGATGCGCTCCAGGATTTCCGGCGCGATGCCGCGTCCGGTGTCGGTGATCTCGGTGGTCACCACATCATCAGTCAGGTGGAAGCGGATGAAAACCTTCCCGCCATCGGGCATGGCCTCGGCGGCGTTGACGACGAGGTTGTGGAAGACGCGCTCGAGCCGCGGCGGATTGAGCGGCAGCTTGAGCGACGGCGGCGGCCCGGGCATCTCGACCACCACATATTTGCGCGCGGCTTCCTGACGCAGCTCCTCGATGATGGACTGCACGAAGGTCGCGTAGTTCTCCGGCACGAGCACGACGGTGTTGGGATTGCCGCGCGTGAACTCCAGGATGTCGTTCACCATGCTGGTGATGCGATCCACCTGGCGCATGATGCGCTGTTGCGAGTCGGCGCGAGTCTTGTTCGAGGCGGTCTCCGTGCAACCCATCTCGGCGGCGATGCTGATGATGGCCAGCGGGTTCTTCAGATCGTGGACAATGGAACTGGCGAACCGCCCCACCAGCGCCATTCGCTCGGCCATCAGCACTTCGCGCAGGTACTGCTGGTTGAACTCACGCAGACGCCGGCTGATTTCCTGGAGCAGCGTCATGCACAAGCCCGGCGAGCGCGTCAGCAGCCCCACGAGATCGGTGCGGGGGATGAAGAAGACCACCGTATCCGTCTCCGCCGTGGCGCAGGCGGAGCGCGGCTGGTTGTCGAGCACGGCCATCTCGCCGAAGAAGTCACCCGCCTGCACGCGCGAGAAGTCGATGCGCTCGCCCGTACCGATGATGGCGGAGATCTGCACCTGACCGGATTGCACGACATACACGCCGTCGCCGGGGTCGCCTTCCTTGAATATCTCCTGGCCGGGCGCGAAGGACTTCTGCTGCGTCACCGCCTGCAACGGCTTCAACTCATGCGCCGGCAGTTGACCGAAGAGCTTGCTCGATTCCAGCGTGACCATGCGCGGACTGTAGGACAACGGAGGGGCGCGTAAAGGAAACAGATTGGCGGCGCGTTAAACGAAGCTCGTGAAACGTAAAAGGCGACACGGGCTGCAGGAAGCCGTCGCGCCTTCATCCGTTGCGCATGAGGTTCACCTTTTCCGTTTTACGTTTCATCCCCCCGCTCCCAATCTTCCCGCGACATGACCGCGCCCGCCGCCCCGCCGCCGCGCCTGCTCCTGCATGAGGACGAGCATCTGCTCGTTGTGTGCAAACCCGCCGGCTGGAACACCCACGCCCCGGCGCCGTTTGCGGGTGAAGGACTTTACGAATGGCTGCGGCACCGCAAACCTCGCTGGGCCTCCCTCTCCATTCTCCACCGTCTCGACAAGGAAACCAGCGGGGTAATCGTCTTTGGCAAGACGCCCCTCGCCAACCGTTCCCTCACCGAGCAATTCACCCGGCGGCTCGTGCGCAAGAAGTATCGCCTCGTCACCGACCGCCCCGTGGCACGCCAGAACTTCACCGTCGCGAGTGACATCGCCCGCGCGGGCGAACGCTACGCCAGCCGCGCGGGCGGCGAACCGGCGGAGACCATCTTCCGCGTCATCAACACCACGGGCCAGCTCACCGAAGTCGAAGCCGAGCCGCGCACCGGGCGCACCCATCAAATCCGCGTCCATGCCGCCGAGAGCGGGTTCCCGATCCTCGGCGACACCCTCTATGGCGGCGCGGCGGCGGCGCGACTGCACCTGCATTCCTGCGAACTTTCCTTTGCTCATCCGGCCACGGGTGAAGCGGTGACCTTTCGTGCTGATCCCGATTTTCAGGCCCACCCGCGCGTGGCGTTGCGCTCGGCATTGATTGACCCCACGACCACCAATGCCTTCCGGCTGATTCACGGCGCGGCGGATGATCGGCCGGGCTGCTATGTCGATTGCCTCGGCCCGGCAGTGCTGTGGCAGGGAGAAACTGTGCCAGATGAAAGCGCCTGCCGCGAAGTCTTGAAGCTGGCAGAGGGGAAAGCTTCAGACCAAAGGCCCTCCTCTCCCCAGCCCTCTCCTCCCTCCGGGGGAGGAGAGGGAGTCGCCACGCCCACGCCCCAGCCTTCGCTCTACTTCAAGGTGCTCAACCGACATGTGCGCAGAACCAGCGCGCAGGAAACCTCACCGCGCCTGCTCTCCGGTCCCGCCGTGCCGGAACGCTTCGAGATTCTGGAGAACGGCATCCGCTTCGAGCTGAGCTTCGCCGAGGGCTATTCCGTCGGACTGTTCCTCGATCAACGCGACAATCGGCGGCGCTTCCTCGTCAATCACGTCGCGGCGGAATTCCCCCTGTTCGAGGATGGCGCCGCCGGACGCGAGGTGCTGAACACGTTCGCCTACACCTGCGGATTCTCCGTCTGCGCCGCCAAAGCC
>JBDTVQ010000328.1:0-7883 GCA_040007195.1 Acidobacteriota bacterium
ATCGAACGGTTCGGTGTCGGTGAAGGTGACCAGGTTGAGGTTGGACTCGCTGAGTTTCCGTTCCTGGGTTCGTTCCACCTCGATGGACAGCGACGATTTGCCGGATTTGGTCCAGGCGCGTGCTGCATCGCGGACCAGCCGGTAAACGTTCTCAGAGGTTTCCCTGGGATCGACGCCGGAAACCCTCCCATCCTCACCCGGCGGCATGTGTATCGATTCGCTTACATGTAAAACAAGCTTATTTCCGGGCAATTTCAGGGGAATCCCTGCCACACGGAGCCGGCTCCCCCCGAACGCGGGGAGGATAGTCATCAGGGTGACACCGATGAGGACGAAGGTCTTTGACATCTAGAGGCCTTTTCGACTCCCCTTACATCGGTGTGAGAGGTGTTTTACATTAGTAGAGCCCTATGATTCTCCGTAGAACATTTCTCTCAGCCGCAGCCATACCCCTGGTGACATCCACTAGCCTGTTGGGGGCAAAGATTGACTCCAACATCAAAGGCGTCCAACTGGGGGTGCAGAGCTACAGCTTTCGCGACCGTGGTTTGGACGAAGCGATCGACGCGATGAAGACGATCGGCCTCGGCGAGGTGGAGTTGTGGCAGGGCCACATCGAGCCGGGCCGTGGGACGAAGATTTCTCGCGAGGCGCTTCGCGAGTGGCGCCTTTCGACGCCGATGAGCCTGTTTGAAGGCGTGCGGCAGAAGTTCGACGACGCGGGGATTTTGCTTTACGCCTACAACTACAGCTTCCGCGAGGATTTCACGGATAAAGAGATCGAGCGCGGGTTCGAAATGGCCAAGGCGCTGGGGATCAAGAATCTGACCGCGAGTTCGAACGTGACCACGGCGCGGCGCATCGATCCTTTTGCCAAGAAGGCGAAGGTGCGTGTGGGCATGCACAACCACTCACGGATTCACGAGAACGAATTCGCCACGCCGAAGGATTTTGCGACCGCGATGGACGGGATGAGCGAGTACCTGTGCGTGAACCTCGACATCGGCCACTTCACGGCGGCGAACTTCGACGCGGTGGACTACCTGACGCATAACGCGAGCAAGATTGTGACGCTGCACCTGAAGGACCGCAAGAAGAATCAGGGCGAGAATGTTCCGTTCGGCGAGGGCGACACGCCGATTAAAGCGGTGCTCAATACCCTGCAGGAGAAGCGGCTGAAGATTCCGGCCAATATCGAGTACGAGTACAAGGGCGGGGACACGGTTGTAGAAGTGAAGAAGTGCTTTGAGTACTGCAAAGCGCAGTTGGCCTAAGCGGGCAAGACAGCCCGCGCTACCCGCATCGGTGGCGATGTCTCAAATTTGATACACTCTGCTTGTGCGGCCCGTTCGCTTCCACCCGGCAGCCAGAGACGTCATCCGCGCGTTCCCCCGAGAGGTCAGAGACCGGCTCGGAAAGGCCCTCTACCTCCTCCAAGCTGGTGAGCAATTGGGAATGCCGATATCGCGGCCCATGCCGACGGTGGCCGCTGGTATACGTGAACTCCGCCTGCACTGTCAGGACGGTCAGTTTCGCACGTTCTACTTTACGTCTGCGGCGGAAGGCGTCCTTGTTTTCCATGCTTTCGTGAAGAAGACGAGGGCGACCGCACCGGCCGAGATTCTGCTCGGGCGGAAACGACTCAAGGAGATGCAACGTGAGCAAGACTAGAATCGTAGTCGCAAAGACGCCAGCGGCCCTGGCGCGAACTCTTGGCCTCAGCGCCGCCGAAGCGCATGAGTGGCAGGTTCAACATGCCCTGCTCAAGCGGCTTCGCCAAATCGTTCGCGCCGAATCGATCACCCATGCCGAAGTAGCCGCGCGAAGTGGGTCTTCACGCACACGCGTCACCGCCATCTTGAATGGGAATCTCGACAACGTTTCCAGCGATCTGCTGATTCGGCTGCTCTCCGGGCTTGGTTATCAGGTGAAGGTTTCGGTATCGCGGATCGATACCGCGGCGTAGAGTGCCGCTGCGCTCAGGCGGGCAAGACCGCTCGCGCTACACGCATTACATTGCCGCCGAGGATTTTTCGGATGGATTCGTCCGGAATTCCGCGCTGCACCATGCCGACGGTGAACATGGGCCAGTTGGTCCAGGCGAGGCTGGGGTGGGCGCGGTTGTCGAGGGCGCCGGGCGGCCAGAGGGATTCGTAGGAGGGCCGCGATTTCGGGCGCGGTCCCATCTTTTGATACTCGGCTGCGGCGGTGGTGGGGATGTAGGCGAGGTCGGTTCCGATGGCGACGTGATCGGCGCCGAACTTTTTGACCAGGTATTCGATGTGGTCGAGCATGGCGTTGAGGTCGCCGCCTTTGCCTAGAAAAGACGTGACACTGTAGACGCCGACATAGCCTCCGGTATCGACGATGGCGCGGATGACGTCGTCGGGTTTGGAACGGATGTGGCGGTACACTCCGACGGCTCCGCTGTGGCTGGCGACCATGGGTTTATTGGATGCCTTGGCGGCCTCGAGGCTGGTCTGCCAACCGGAATGAGCGACGTCGACGATGATTCCCACGCGATTCATTTCGGCGATTGCGGCGCGGCCGAGATCGCTCAGCCCCGCGTTGGCTGGTTCGGCGCAACCGTCGCCGAGGACGTTACGGCGGTTGTAGGTGAGGTGCATCATGCGGATTCCGAGCTGGTAGAAGAGGCGCACGTAGGCGAGTTCTTCGGGCACCGAGTTCCATTCCTGAGCGAGCGGCACGCCATTGGCGGCGAGATAGAGGCAGTGCTGGCCGCGCTGCTTGGCGGCTTCGATATCATCGGGCACGGCGGCGCGCGAAACGTGGCCGCGGAGCTTGTCGGTGAGGTAGGTGATGTAGGCGAGGCGTTTCAGGATGCGCAGGGGCGAGCTGCTTTCCTCGCCCGAGTTCTGCAGCACGCAGGTGACGCCGGAGGCCTTCCAGGCGGTGAGGTATTCGTCGAGCTGGGCCGGATCGTCGGCGACGCGCGACAGCAAGAAATCGGTGTGCAAGTCTTCGAGTTCTTTGCCGCCCGCGCCTGCTTCGATCGCTTTCCGCATGGCGGCGCCGTCGATTGCGGATCGTGGCGAGAAGCCGTAGGACTCCACGACGAGGGATTGCGCATGAAGTTCCAAGCCGTGCTCGAGGTGTTCCGCACTGGGTTTCAGGACGGCGAGGGCGGCGTCGCGCGAGGCCTGGATGCGGGGATTCGATTCAGCCGCTTGTACGAGTGCGGCAAATGATGAGCCCATGAAGGCGCGCCGGGTGGTCATGTTGGTTGACTCTACCATCGCTGTCTTGACCCGGCGCCTCGCAGCACGAATAATGGAAGGCCAACCATGCTCACCCGCCGTTCGCTCTTCGCGCTCCCCGCTGTTCCGGCACTGGCCTCCGCACAGGCGCCGCGCAGTCCGGGGCGGATTCGCATCACCGATGTGAAGGTGATTCCGCTGAAACTCGTGAAGGAGATCGGCGAAATCGAGCCGGCGTGGAATCCGGGAACGATGACGGCGATTCGCATTGGCGGGGGCTCTATCGTTGAGGTGTATACAGATCAGGGGATCACGGGCATCGGTCCGGGGATGGACCCGGCGCTGGTTCCGGCGGTGAAGGCGCAACTGGTGGGCAAGGATCCGTTCGACACCGAGCGGCACGTGGCGCGGCTTCGTTATTACGCGCAGGGGGCGGGCTATCGCGGCGCGGCGAGTGTGGATATCGCACTGTGGGACGTGATCGGCAAAGCCTCGAATCAGCCGCTGTACAAGCTTTGGGGCGGCGCGAAGGACCGTGTGCCTGCCTATGCCAGCATGATGAAGCTGTCGACGCCGGAGGAACGGGCGGACCTGGCGAGCCGGTTGGTTGCCGAGGGATGGAAGGCGATCAAGCTGCGGCTGCATCATCCGACGCTGAAGGAAGACATCCGCACGGTGGAGATGGTGCGCAGGGCGGTGGGCGACCGCATGGAGATCATGACGGACGCGAACCAGGCGCAGTCGAACGGCAACTGGCAGCCGGGGGTGCTGTGGGATTACAAGCGGGCGCTCGATACGGCGCGCGAGTTGCAGCGGCTGAATGTGTACTGGCTGGAAGAGCCGCTGCCGCGGTTCGCCTTCGATCAACTGGCGGAGCTAAACCGCAACGTGGAGATCCCGCTGGCGGGCGGTGAGAATAACCGGCTGACGCACGAGTTCCGCGAGATGTGCGAGCGGGGCGTCTACGATATTTTGCAGCCGGAGGGCATGGTGATGGAGGGCGTGACGGCGCTGCGCAAGATCGGCGCGCTGGCCGAGTTCTATGGAAAGCGGATTTGCCCGCATCATGGCGGCGGCGACATTGGCACGGTGGCGCATTTGCATCTGGTGGCGTCGTGGCCGCATGCGCCGTATGAGGAGCTGCTGCACGATCCGCCGATTGCCGACTACCGGCACCGATTTTCGATTATGAAGAACCCGCCGCTGGTGGGCCGTGACGGATTCATTCCGATGCCGCAAGGGCCTGGGCTTGGTGTGGAGATCGATCCGGCGTTGCGGGCGTGAGCGCGGGCGTTATTCTAGTTACTTGCGAGTTCCCGGCCGTCTCTTCGCCAAGAATCTGATTGAACGCCGCGCGCTGATCTGGCAGCTGGTGCGCCGCGACTTCGAGCAGCGCTACGTGGGTTCGGCGGCGGGCTGGTTGTGGGGTTTGATTCACCCGCTGGTGTTGCTGTTGAGCTGGACGTTCGTTTTCCAAATTTGCATGCGCAATCCGGCGCCGCCGGGAGCCGTGACGCAAAATTACACGCTGTACCTGATGGCGGGTTACCTGCCGTGGTTTCTGTTCCAGGAAACGGTGGTGCGGGCGTCGAATTCACTGGTCGATCACGCCAACCTGATTACGAAAACCGTGTTTCCGAGCGAGGTGATTCCGATCTCGATTTTCTTCAGCTCGCTGATCAATCACCTGTTGACGCTTTCGCTGGTGGTGGGCGCCTCGCTGGTGTGGGAGCGGCATTTCAGTCCGCTGATTCTGCTGCTGCCGTTCTATATGTTTTGCGTGGGATTGCTGGCTGTGGGACTTGGCTGGATCGCGGCGGGGCTGCAGGTGTACGTGCGGGACACGGCGCAAGTGGTGACGGTGGTGCTGACGTTGTGGTTCTGGCTGACGCCCATTTTCGTATTTGAGGAGCAGTATCCCGACAGGTTGAAGTTCCTCTTGAAGTGGAACCCGCTGGCACTCTTTGTGCGCGCCTATCGCGACCGGATTCTCAGTTCGCGGATGCCGTCGTGGGAAGAGGTGTCGGCGATTCTTCTGTTCAGCGCGGGCACGTTCATTGTGGGCGGCCTGTGCTTTCGACAACTCAAACGTGGTTTTGCGGATGTTCTGTAATGGCTAAGAAACTTCTCATTGCGCTTGGAATAGTGGCCGTCGTGGCGGCTGGCTGTATTGCAGCACTGCGGCTGTTGATCTCTCCGGAAAAGTTGCGGCCGGTGCTGCAGGTGCAGTTGGAAGACGCGCTCAAGCGGAAGGTCGAGCTGGGCGACATCAGTCTGAGTTTGTGGCCGCTGGGGCTGGAGGTTCACAAGCTCAGCATTGCCGACGATCCGCGCGCGCAGTCCACGCGGCCCTTCGCCACCGCCGAAAGTCTCCAGGTGAGCGCGCGGCTGATGCCGCTATTCCGCGGGAATGTGGAGATCGACTCGGTGCATTTTGGCAGGCCTGTGATTGAGCTGATTCAAATTAAGCCGGGACTGTGGAACTTCGACTCGCTGGGCGGTGAAACGTCTTCCGGCGGCGGGGCGGTGAAGCTGGGGGCGGTGGAAGTGACCGATGCGCAAATTGCCGTGAGGACGCCCACGCGGGCCCGGACTGTTTATTCGGGGATTCATCTGAGCCTGGGCGCCCTTGATCCGGGCCGTCCCATGCCCGTCAAATTCGCCGCGCTCGATGGCGAACTGAGCGGCGATGGCACGCTGACGCAACAAGGCCAGGCGAAGAACGTCGATTTCAAATTGCGCATGGGCAAGGTTCAAATTCTGACGAAGGGCACGCTGACCGCGCGGGGCAACGACACGGCCCTGGCAATGGAGACGACGATTCCCAATGCCGAGATCACGGAGCTTGCGGCAGCCGCGGCGAAGGTTGGCCTGGCATTTTCTCCGGGGATGAACGTGAAGGGATCGCTTGCGGGCACGGTTACGGCGAGTGGAACGACGAGCGCACCGCAGTTGAGCGGCAAAGCGCAATTGACAAATTTAGAAGTAAGCGGCGGTGGTCTGAAGGAGCCGGTCCGGTCGCCGAAGCTGCAGTTGGATTTTACGCCGGCCGTCATTCGTTCTCAACCGATGGAAATGATTTCGGGTTCGACCAAAATCTCGGGATTGTTTGCGATTTCGGACTACTCGAGCGCGGCGCCGAGGCTGGAATCGTCGGTTTGGGCCGACCGGTCGAACCTTGCCGACCTGCTGCGGATGGCACAAGCCTACGGCGTGAGTGCGGCGCAGGGAATGAGCGCTTCGGGCGATGCCAGCTTTCGCGTGCGGGTTCACGGACCGATGGCGAAGAACTCGGCGCTCGACGTTTCCGGTGTCATCAATAGCGATGTTGCCGATGTGCGCACTGCGGAGACTTCGCAGCCGCTGCACCTGGAGCGCACGTCCATCAAGTTCAACGGCGATACGGGCCGCGGCGAGATCACAGTGGGCAAGCTGGTGTCCGATCCGTTTCCCCTGACCGACGTGTCGGCATCGATGGTGACCCGAAAGGGTGTGGCCACGCTCGATCCGGTGCGCGCCACGCTCTACGACGGCCAGTTTCTGGGCACGATCGTGGCCGACACGAATGCAACGCCTCCTCGCTTTGAGGTTCGCTCCCGTATGGAGCGGGTCAATTCCGAGCGGCTGATCGCGGCCGCGACGCCACTCCGCAAAGTGGTTACAGGAGCATTGTTCAGCAACGCCCAGTTGAGCTTTGCGAATGGGGCGGGGAAGGACGACATCGCCCGTTCGCTGAACGGAACGATGAGTTTGAAGATCAACGATGGCCAGTTGCTGGCGATGAGCGTGTTGAATGAGGCGAACAAGATTGCGCAGTTCGTCACACAGGCCGCGCCCACCCCGAACCAGGTGACGCCATTCCTGGCACTGACGGGCGATGTGAATTTGAAAGATGGCGTGGCGGCGACCGACAACCTATTGCTCAATCTCGAATCGGGCAGCGTGCAGGTGAGCGGATCGATGAACCTGGTGAACGAGTCGCTGAACCTGAAGATGATTACGACGCTGGCGAAGGCTTATACGGATCAGGTAGGAGGCAGCCGTGTGGGCGGCTATCTGACGGCGGCGGTGCTGAACTCGCGCGGCGAAATGGTGATTCCCGCGCTCGTCACCGGAACGTTTTCCGCGCCTCGTGTAACGCCCGATGCGGCCGCGATGGCGAAGCTGAAATTGCAGCAAGTGATTCCCGGACTGACCAAACCCGGAGCGCTCAATGAAGGCGTGGGCGGCCTGCTCGATATGCTCAAAGGCAAAAAGAAGGAACCCAAGTAGGGCTCCCGCCGTCATTTGCTAGTCTGAAGCTTTCCATGCATACGAGACGTTCGTTTTTTCAATCCATGGCGGCTTCGTCCGCTCTTCCGGCATTCGCGCAGAAGAAGGATGCCGCGCCAACGCGCCCTAACGTTCTGCTGATTTTGGCCGACGATCTTTCCGACTGGATGCTGGGCTGTTACGGCAACAAAGAGATTCATTCGCCGAATATCGACTTGCTGGCACGCAGCGGCACGCGATTCCAGAACAGCTTCGTGTGCACGCCGATCTGCTCGCCTTCGCGGGCCACGTTTTTCACCGGCCGCACGCCGCGGCAGCACGGCATTCACGATTTCCTGACCGCGAATCCGGTAGAGAAACCGCCCCAGGGACAGAAGGACGTGCCCGCCGCTT